>JAGXFG010000127.1 GCA_024637395.1 Burkholderiaceae bacterium
ACGTCGGCGTGCAGCAGCACCGTCGCCGCTTCCTCGACGTGCCTGACGCCGCCGAGATCGTAGTGCACCTTGAGCTCCGGGGCGGTCCCCGAGATCCCGGTGAGGCGCACTCCGTGGCGGACCCGGCCGGATCCCAGCTGCAGGCCGGCCATCCAGCGCGCACCTTTGGCGAGATCCGGGGCGTTGCGCCAGGCAGCGAGCGCTGCTCCGGCGTGGCGCAGATAGGCCTCCCACGGAGTGAAACTGAGCACCGCGCAGACCTGCGCACCGGCGCCGCGCAACTGTGACGCCACGTACCACAACAGCGCCCCGCCGCCGGCCAGCACCACCGGTCCGGCCGGAATCTGGCCGCTCGACTTGAGCAAGGTCTGGGCGGCTCCCGCGGTCATCACTCCCGGCAAGGTCCAGCCCGGGATGGGCAGCGGCCGCTCGTAGGCGCCGGTGGCGATCATCACCGCGCCGGCGCGCACCACGTATCCGCCCTCGCCCGGCCCCAGCAGGCTGGCAGTGCCGTCATTGGCAATCTCGAAGACCGTGGTCTGGGGCCTGAAATCGGCGCCGCTGGCCATGAAGGCCTCGGCCAGCGGTCGTCCCGCGAGGTAGTCCGCGCCCAGCAGCCGTGAGCGTTGCGGGCGGGCGGCGTTGCCCAGCACGCGGCGATAGATCTGGCCGCCGGGTTCGATGTTCTCGTCAGCGACGATCACGCTCAGCCCGAGGTCCCGCGCCGCGATGGCGGCGGCCATGCCGGCCGGACCGGCGCCGATGATCAGCAGATCGGTAGCTTCCATCATTGCCCCCTGGCCGGGCCGCGCTGGCGCGCGATCCGCATCCCCTCGCGAACCGGAACCAGGCAACCCTGGCGGTTGGGGACACCGTCGACCTCGGCCAGGCATTCGAAGCACACTCCCATCAGGCAGTAGGGCGCGCGCGGCTCGCCGCCGACGGCGTGGGTGCGGTAGTCGGTGCCAAAGACGCGCAGCAGCACGCTGGCGACGGTCTCGTCGGCCTGGGCTGCAATCGGCCGGTCCTCGACCACCACGGTGAGCGTGGCTGCTTCCGGGTCAGTGCACGATTTGAGCATTTTCAAAGCGCCTGGAACTGAAGGCGGCAAGTTCATCGGGGATTAGTCCGGTGGCGATGGCCGGGGCCAGGCGGCGGGCATGGGCCGCAGCCAGAGTGATGCCGCTGTGAGCGGTGACCACGTAGGCGCCGGGATGCCCCGGTACTTGCTCGTAGATCGGATAGCCGTCGGGGGTCATGACGCGCAGTGCGCCCCAGCTGCGCACCACCCGCAACCCGGCCAGGAACGGGAACGCGGTCGTCCCCATGCGGGCCACTTCGCGGATTCCGGCTCGATCGACGCGGTCGTCCTCGCCGACATCCTCGCTGGTGACGCCCATCAGGATCGAACCCTCGGGGGTCTGGCGCACGAGGTTCGAGGTGACCTGGAAGCGCGGTGCGATGCGCTCGGTCACCAGGATCTGGCCGCGATCGGGGCCCACCGGCACCGCCATGCCGAGCATTGCACCCAGCGGCTTGCAGCCCAGGCCGGCGGCGATCACCAACCGGTCGCAGCCCAGGGGCTCGCCATTGACCATCAGTTCGAATCCGCCGCCCGGAACCGCCCTGATGGCGCTTACCGAGCAATCAGTCCGGCGCTCGGCGCCTGCGCCCGGGAGCGCGCTGTGCAACGCGTGGAGCAGGGCGAGCGGATTGACCTCGCCGTCGTCCTCGCTCCATGATCCGCCGGCAACGGTGGGCCCGATGCCCGGCATCACCCGTTCGATTGCGGTGCGATCGAGCAACTCGGCGCGGTACCCTTCGGCGCCCGCTTCAGCGTGCAGGCGTGCGATCAGTTCCTTGTGGCCCTCGAACTCCTGCTCGCCGAGTGTCAGCCAGACCCCGCCGGTGCGGCGATAGCCGCAATCCACCCCGGTGCGATCGTGCAACTCGGCGGTGAAGTCGGTATAGAGGTCGGCCGAAGCCAGCGACCAGCGGGCATAGGGCCGCATGCCCAGGCCCTTGCCGTGGACCCACACCAGGCCAAAGTTGCCCCGCGAAGCCCGTTTGGCCGTGTCCGGTCCGTCGAGCACCAGCGTGCGCAGCCCCTGCAATGCCAGTCCGTAGGCTACCGAGGCGCCGATGATCCCGGCGCCACAGACGACCACTTCGGCGCGTTTCATCGGGCCGCCCCGGCCGGTTCGGCGGCGACGGCGTGGCAGGCGACGGTGTGTCCCGCCCCGACCTCCAGCATCGCCGGCGTCGTGCTGCACAAGGGCATGGCGAGGTTGCAGCGTGGCGCAAAGCGGCAACCGGGCGGCGGGTTGACCGGTTTGGCAAGCTCGCCCTTGATCTCCACCGTCGGCCTGCGGTACGCGGGGTCGGGCACCGGTACCGCGGCCACCAGGGCACGCGTGTAGGGGTGGCGCGGGTTATTGACCAGGTCGTGGGAGGTCGCGACCTCGACCAGCTGCCCGAGGTACATGACCATCACCCGATCGCACAGGTGGGTCAGGATCGAGAGATCGTGCGAGACATACAGGCAGGAGAAATTCATCCGCTTGGAGAGCTCGCGCAGCAGATCCATCACGCCGGCACGGATCGACACGTCGAGCATCGATACCGGCTCGTCGGCGATCACCAGCCGCGGCTCCGCTACCAGCGCCGAGGCGATGCCGACGCGCTGGCGCTCGCCGCCGCTCATCTGGTGCGGGTAGCGCTGCGCGTAGCGCTCCGGCGGGAGGCCCACCAGCGAGAGCATCGCCGGCACGCGGCGCGCAATCTCGGCCTCGTCCCACAATTGGAGCGCGCGCGGCGCCTCGGCGACCAGGTCGAACGCCCGCAGGCGCGGATTGAGCGAGTCGAAGGGATCCTGGAAGATCATCTGCACGTGGGTGCGATAGCGCTTCAGTTCGGCGGGACTCAGCGTGGTGACGTCGGCGCCGTCGAAATGGATTGTTCCGCTGGTCGGTTCATCGAGCTTGGCCAGCAGATTGCAGGTGGTGGACTTGCCGCAGCCAGACTCGCCGACGATGCCGAGGATTTCGCCTTCGGCGATCGAGAAGTTCACGTCCTCGACCGGTTTGATCCAGCCGCGCGGCAGGCGCCGCAGCGCCGCGCCCATGCTGCGGCCGAGGCCAAAATGCTTGGTGAGATGTTCGACGCTCAGGAGTGCCATGTTGACTTCCTGGCTGCTGCCACGCGGATTTGTTCGATGTCCGCGGTGCGGATACAGGCCGACATGCGTTCCGGAGCGACTGTGACCACTGCGGGACGCGCGCTGTGACAGGCTTCGAGCGCAAACGGGCAGCGCTCGCCAAAGCCGCAGCCGACCGGCGGGTTGGAAAGGTCCGGCGGCGAACCCGGAATTGAAATCAGCTCGCGGCTCAGGTCGAGGATGCTCGGGAAGGCGTTCTTCAGTCCTAGCGTGTATGGGTGCCAGGGCTCGGCGAACAGCGGCGGCGTGGGCGCGCATTCCACCATCTGCCCGGCGTACATCACGCCGACCCGATCGGCGGTTTCGGCGATCACCCCGATGTCATGGGTGATCAGCAGGATCGAGGACCCGACCCGCGAGCGGATCTCGCGGATGCGTCCGAGCAGCCGTTCCTGGACCAGCACGTCGAGGCCGGTGGTCGGCTCGTCCATCACCAGCAGGGCCGGCTCGAAGGCGAGCGACATCGCGATCATCGCGCGCTGGCGCATGCCGCCCGAGAATTCATGCGGGAAGCGGTCGACCAGTTCGGGCTGCAGGCCGACGATGTCGAACAGCTCGACCACCCGCTCGCGAGCTTTTGCCGCCGAGATCTTCGAGTGCGCGCGGATCCCCTCGACAATCTGGGCGCCGGTGCGCAGCACCGGATTGAGCGAGTTCTGCGCGCTCTGGGGCACCAGCGCGATCTGGCGCATCAGTATTTCGCGGCGAAAGCGTACCGGAGAGAGCGCCAGCAAGTCCTGGTCCTTGAAGCGCAGGACGTCGGCCTCGACCCGGGCGGTGGGCGGCAGCAGCCGCAGCAGCGCCTTGACGACGGTGGACTTGCCGCAGCCGGACTCTCCCACCAGGCCGAAGACCTCGTTCTCGCCGATCGACAGGTCCAGCCCGTCGACGGCGCGCACGGTCCCGTTGGTGCCGCTATAGGTGACGCGCAGGTTGCGGGCTTCGAGCAGCATGCTAACGGTCCGCCAGTCGCGGATTGGCGACGACTTCGTAGGCCCGGCTGACGAACACGAAGGCGCTCACCAGCAGCACGATCGAGATCGAGGGCGCAGCAAACCACCACCAGGCGCTGCGCGTGTAGCCCGAGACCCAGAGGTCCTGGAGGATTCCGCCCCAGGTCACGGCGTTGGGGTCGCCGAAGCCGAGGAAGCTCGCCGAGGCCTCGGTAACGATCGCCCAGGCAATGTTGAACGAGGTATAGAGCAGCAGCAGCGGCAGGATGTTGGGGGCGATATGGCGGTAGATGATCCGCAGGTCGCTGGCGCCGCGGGCCCGCGCGAAGGCGACGAACTGGCGCTGCTTCAGCGCCATGGTCTGGGCCCGGATCACGCGCGCCGAGGTGCGCCAGACGATCAGCACAATGGCGAGGATCACGAAACCGATCGAGCGACCGAAGAGCGCGATCAGCACGATGATGAACGGCAGAAAGGGCATGCCATAGATTATGTCGGTAAAGCGCATCAGCACGTTGTCGATCCGGCCGCCGTAGTAGCCCGCAATCAGCCCGATGTTGGCGCCGATGACGATCGAGATCAGGCCGCTGACCAGGCCGATGATCATGGTGGTGCGGGTGGCCGAGATCATCTGCGAGAGCAGGTCGCGCGCGAGGTTGGTAGTGCCCAGCCAGAACTCGGCGCCCGGTTGCTGCAGCACGGCCATTCGGCCGTCGGCCATGCGCAGCGACTCGTAGGGGTCGTGCGGCATCAGCCAGGGACCGAAGATTGCGACGATGGCAGCGAACGCGATGATCGCCGCCCCGACGCTGCCGAGCCGGTCGGCGCGGATGATTCGCCAGTTGTTGCCGAGTTCCCGCCACAGCGCCGCCGCCGCCCGCCGTATCGGGTGGCCCACCGCCACCGGGGCAATTTCCATCGGTTCAGGGTTCACGACTGGCCTCCCAGCCGCAGGCTGCTGATGGCCATGCGGCGGACGTGCTGCTCATCGACCTCCACGCCCAGACCCGGACCGCGCGGCAGGTGTGCCACGCCGTTGCGCACCTGCGCCGAGAAGTCGGTCGGATCCTCGGCCAGGCGCAGCGTGGACATGAAGGCGTGGCCGGCATCGACCAGGTTGGGGATCACTGCGGCGTGTTGCAGCGACGCGGCCTGGGTGATGCCGAACTCGAGCATTGAATTCATGTAGCAGCCGATCCCGAAGGCCTGCGCGACCGCGGCGATGCGCTGGGCGCGCAGCGGGCCGCCGTTCTTGCTGCTCTTGATGCTGAAGACCCGGGCAGCGCCGAGACTGGCGATTCGTCCGGCCTCGGCCAGGCCGGTGAGCGCTTCGTCGGCGGAAACCGGCAACCGGCTGCCTGCGGCGAGCAGCGCCATGCCCTCGAGGTCATTCTTGGCCACGGGCTGTTCGACAAATGCCAGTCGCGAGCCGCTGACGCCGGCCATGAAATCGGCGGCTTCGACCCGGCTCCAGCCCTGGTTGGCGTCGGCAATCAGCTTGATCCTGGCGCCGTAGCGCGCTTCGAGCGCGGCCACGCGGCGCACCTCGTCGGCGACCGGCGCCGAGCCCATCTTGAGCATGAAGGTCGCAAAGCCCTGCGCTGCGCGCTCGTCGATCACCCGGATGTCGTCCTCGGCGCTACCGCTGCCGAGCGGCCACAGCACCGGCAGCGAGTCGCGCAACGCCCCGCCGAGCAGGGTCGCGACCGATACCCCGAGCCGCTTGCCCATCAGGTCGAGCAGCGCCATGCTGACCGCGCCCTTGGCGCAGAGGTGATCGGGCAGCAGCGCGTCGAGCAGCGCGTCGATGCGACCCGGCTCAGGGTTTGCGTCGCGCAGCAGCGCCGGCAACAGCGTCGTGCGCAACACGCCAGCCGCCTCCGCGGGCGACTCGGCAGTGAAAGGCTGCATCGGATTCGCTTCGCCCCAGCCCTCGACGCCGTCGGCGTCGGTGAGCTTGAGCATCACCGCGCGCGTGATGGCCAGCGTGCCGTAGTTCTTGGAGAGCTTGTAGGGAGTGGCAAAGGCCGCCTCGACCTCGAAGAGTTCCGCGGCCACGATCGGCAACATCCTGGCCATCGGGGGGGTGGAGTTCATCAGGCGCTCCCCAGCCGGATGCGCGGATCGAGCAGGCTGTACGACAGGTCGGTGAGGAAATTCATCCCGATCACAATGGCCGCCATCAGGAAGAACGCCGCCTGAGCGACCGGGTAGTCGTGCTGCAGGGCCGCGTCGACCATTGCCTTGCCCATGCCAGGCCAGGAAAACACGGTCTCGATGACGATCTGGCCGCCAATGGCAAAACCCAGGATCAGCGAGGACACCGTGACCACCGCCAGCAGGGCATTGCGCGCGGCGTGGCGAAACAGCACTCGCGTCGGACTCAGTCCCTTGGCGCGGGCAAATTCGACGTAGTCCGAGCCCAGCACTTCGAGCATCGAATCGCGCATCACCAGCATTGGCGTGACGATGTAGAGCGCGGTGATGGTGAGCGTCGGTAACGCCAGGTGGTGGAGGAAATCAAGCGATGTGATGAGCGCCCAGGTGGTACCGGGATCGGTGCCGGGCGTGAACATCCCGCCTGAGGGGAACCATTCCAGTTTGTAGCTCAGACCAATGAGCAGCAGGATCCCGATCACGAATGGCGGGGCGGCCTGGCAGATCAGGCCGACCACGGTCGCGCCCAGGTCGAGGGCGCCGCCGCGGCGTGAAGCCATCAGAATCCCGAGCACTACTCCCAGCGAAATCGCCAGGACCAGCCCGGCGCTCATCAGCATCAGGGTGTTGACCATCCAGAATCCGAGCAGCGGCGCCACCGGCTGACCGCTGGTGAAGGAGCGCCCCCACTCGAGGGTGGCGAGGTTCTTGAGGTAGATCAGGAACTGCTGCCACATTGGCAGGTCGAGCCCGAAGGCCTGCTTCATCCGGGCCTGGGCTGCTTCGTCGAGCGCCGGGCTGATGACCTGCGCGGTCGGGTCGCCCGGCATCATCCGGAACAGGACGAACAGGATCACCGCCACCCCGATGAGCGTCAGGAAGGCAGCAAAGAAGCGGCGGACGACGTAGGACGTCATCTGGTGATCCCCTGGTTCGTTGGTCGCACCATGCGGGCGGAGCCCGCATGGTGGCTGGTCACGTTACTTGCCGGGGTAGAGCAGCCTGCCCTGCGAGTTCCAGCGGTAGCCAGCCTTCGCGAGGATATCGCGGGCCTTCTTGACGTCCTCGGGCGGCGCCTTGATGGCCGGGTTGTTCCAGAAGCCGTTGGCCGGCGAGATCACCGAGGAGCCCGGGTCGGAGTAGCCCAGCAGGACCAGTTCCGAGATCATCTTGCGCGGCAACACGTAGTTGAGCGCGCGGCGGAACGCAGGATCGTCGAACGGCTTGATCCTGTTGTTGTACGACAGGTGGTAAAGGCCGTGGCTGGCATAGCCCTTGGCGACCACGTTCTTGACGCCCTTGAGGCGGTCGATCAGCGCCGGTGCGAGGATGTAGCGCGAGCGGTCACACTCGCCCTTTTCGATGGCGGCGGCGATTGCGTCGTGGCTGCCGTAGAGGATGCGGATGATGCCGGCGCACTTGGGCGGGTTGAAGTGCTCGCGAAAGGCGCTGACCTTGAGCTCGGAGCCGCGGCGCCAGTGGTCGAACTTGAACGGCCCGCTGCCGATCGGAGTGTCGTTGGGGAACTTGAGCGGATCGTCGAGATTGATCTTCTCGGGGATGTCCTGCCAGATATGTTTGGGGATCAGGAACATTGCCGCCAGCACGTTCGAGACGAACGGTGCCGAAGGATTCTCGAGCTTGATCCGGACCGTGTTGGCACTGGGAATTTCAACCGAGACCACCTCGTTGAGCGAGGCCAGGAAGAACGGCGCCTTCCACTTCTTCTGGTACTCGAAGCTGAACTTGACGTCTTCGGCGGTGACCGGCTTGCCGTCGTGCCAGCGCATGCCCGAGCGGATCGTCAGGTCGATGGTCTTGTTGTCGACCAGTTTCATGGCCGTGGCCGCCCAGGGCACGGGCTTGCCGTCCGGTCCGATGCGCATCAGCCGGTCGTAGATCATGGATAGTTCCATGAACTCGATCTGGTCGTTCACCGCCAGCGGGTTGAGGTGCTTGACGTCGACGTTCATGCCGGTGCGCGAATAGCCGTCGCCGGTCACTTTCATGTTGATGTCGGACCAGAAACTGCCGATGCCTTCGCCCAGTTGCGGCACCAGTCCGCTGATCTTGTCCGAGCGATAGGCCTGGGTGATCTGCGGATAGGCCAGCACCGAGCCCGGCTGGTCGTTGAAAATGATTTCCTGCGCTTCGAACACCGGCTTCTTGCGGTCCTCGAGGTTCATGAAGCGGCCCTGCACGGTCGACACCGTGTCGAGGCGTTCGTTCTTGTAGCCCATCCAGTTGAAGCCGCCGCGCTTGAACTGGGAGGAATGGTGGACGGCGTAGATGAAGAAGTTCGGGTCGATGCGGATCGACGCGCCCGAGAGCGCGACCAGGAACATCTCGTAGTCATGCTGCATGATGACTTTCTGGATGCCCTGGTTGTAGTCGATCGGATTGGCATCGACTTCCCAGCCCAGCGACTTCACGGCCTGCGACACCAGCCGGGCGATCTCCGGGCGGGCCGGGTCGAACTGCGCGGTGGCGGTAATGAGCGTGCGCTTCTCGACCGCCCCTTCATTGCCCTGCGCGTTTACCATGCCGCCGCTGGCGGCAGTGGCAGTTAGCGCCGCAGCGCCCTTGACGAAATCTCGACGATCCATTGTTCTCCCCCTGATGACGTTTGATTCTGTTTGACTCTAGTGGTCGCAGTCAGTATCGATTGATGCCGCAACCTGTTCAACCAGCAGGGGGAATGCGATAGTTTCCTATAACCAATGGTTATACTTGGCCGACTGGAGAAGGCGATGAAATTTCGGCTGATCGAAGCCTATCGCGCGATGCTCGAGACCGGCACGGTGTCGGCCGCCGCGCGCTCGCTGCGCATCTCGCAGCCGGCCATGACCAAGCTGGTTGCGGAACTGCAGCAGGAACTCGACCTGGTGCTGTTCGAACGCCAGGGGGGGCGGCTGATTCCGACTGCCGAAGCACTGTCGCTGAAGGGTGCGCTGGACCGCGCCTGGCGGGGCGTGATCGAACTGAGGGAAGCCGCCCAGGATGTCCGTGACCTGCGGCGTGGACGGCTACGGGTGATCGCGTTCCCGAGCTTTGCCCAGGCGATGCTGCCGCCGTTCGTGGCGCAGTTCTCCCGGGCCGCTGACCGGACCAGCATCATGCTGCACTCCCAACCTTCGAGCAGGGTGATCGACTGGGTTGCCGATGGCCGGGCCGACGTCGGTTTTGCGGCCGTCTTCGCACCGCGTTCGGGGGTCCAGGCGGAAAGTCTCGGCAAGCTGCGCTTCGTCTGCGCGCTGCCGGCGGGCCACCGGCTGGTGTCCCAGAAGGAGATCCAGCCCAACGACCTGCGCGGCGAGCGCTTCATCTCGCTGGCCGACGTCGACCACTCGCGCAGCCGCATCGAGGCCGCCTTCGAGATCGACGCCGTCGAACGCGAGGTGCGGCTGACTACCCCGATGGCGGGAGTCGCCATGGCGCTGGTGGCCAACGGTGGCGGCGTCGCGTTGATCGACGAAGGTACCGCCTCGCTGGCCGATCCCGCCCGGGTGGTGATCCGTCCCTTCGTTCCGGTGGTCGGTCTCGACGTCTACATGTACCACCCGGCCAACCGTCCCGCTTCGCACCTGCAGGAACGCTTCGTGGGCGAGATCAGGCAGTGGCTGGAGCGGCGGCTGAAATCGGGGTGACCGGCTCTTGAGGAGTCAAGGGTGTGCTGCCACGATCAGCTTGACGAGCTCATGCCTGGCTGGGGCGCGGCAGCCTGCTGCCAGGCTCCGATCACCAGGTCGGCGCTCGCCGCCATCCGGATGGATTCGGTCCGGCTCAGCGCTCGTTGCCGAAAGCGAGCGCTAGCGCGTGATCCCTGACGTCGGCGGGCCACGGCGCGACCATTTCGCCCAGGCGAACCCGGTCGTTGGCAAACAGGGCGCGCGCCGCCTCTTCGAAGCCCGGCAGGTCGCCAGCCATAGCGGACATGAAGTGGTAGGCCCGTTCCTGTGCCTGCCGGCTCCGGTCCTGGCCGCCGCTGCTGCGCCGTGCCGCTTCGACCAGCTTGCGCAGCGCCACCGAAGCGCCGCCCGATTGGGTGGCCAGCCATTCCCAGTGCCGCGGCAGCAGGGTCACTTCGCGCGCGACTACCCCCAGCCGTGGGCGCCCGCGCCCGCGCGGCGCAACTGCACCCGCGTCGGTGACCGTGTCCGTGACCGTATCCGGGCTCAGGCGGGCCAGCACCTCCTCGTCCGGGCCCCTGACGTCAATATCGATTGACCGCCCCGTGGCGTCATCGAAGATCAGCACCGGATCTGCTCCCGGGCTCTCCATCGCCTGCTTCACTACCAGAGCGACCGCGGGCAGCGAGCCCGAGGCGATCCTTCGGCTGGCGCTGAAGACGGTGAAGGATGGGGTTGGGGAATCGGTCATGGCGGTACTCCGAGCAAGATGTCTTGCGCTAATTTTACCCGGATGAAATTGTATCGCAAATATAATCCGGGTATAAATCGGCAAGGCTTGGCGTTTCGGGTAACCGTCCGGTTCGAGCCATCGCGACGACAATGGTCGGTGTGACTGATATTCTCTGACCGATATGCTCCTATGGCCCCCACTGATGAGGCAGGGATTGCTCCGATGAGCGCGGCAATCCGCATTGACCGGCTCGGCGCCGGCGCCACCACCATGATGGTCCTGGCGTGGTTTGCCTGTACCGCTTGGGCGCGCGCACTGATGCTCCCCGACGAGGGACGCTACGTCGGGGTCGCGTGGGAAATGCTGCGCTCGGGCGACTGGCTCACTCCCACCCTCAATGGCTTGCCGTACTTCCACAAGCCGCCGCTCTTTTACTGGATCACGGCCGGCTCGCTGGAACTCTTTGGCCACCACGAATTCGCCGCCCGGGCGGCGCCCGTCCTCGGGGCAACTCTCGGCGCGATGGCCTTGTTCCTGTTCGTGCGGCGCTGGTCCGACGAGCGTACCGCCCGCACCACCCTGCTGGTCCTGCTGGTGCAACCTCTATGGTTCCTCGGCGGGCAGTTCGCCAACCTCGACATGCTGGTCGCCGGTTGCATCACCGCCACCATCGTCTTGCTGGCGCATGCGGCATTGAGCGCGGAACACGGCAAGCCCTGGCGCGGCGCCCTGGCGGCGGCCTATGCCGTGGCCGCCGCGGGTGTGCTGTCCAAGGGGCTGATCGGGTTCGTCCTGCCGGCAATGGTGATCTTCATCTGGCTGCTGTTGGCCAGACGCTGGCGGCTGATGCTGAAGCTGCTGTGGTGGCCGGGGTTCCTGATCTTCCTGGCGCTGGTAGGGCCATGGTTCGTGGCCATGCAGCAGCGCTTCCCGGACTTCCTCAATTACTTCTTCATCGTCCAGCAATTCGACCGCTTTGCCGCCGGCGGATTCAACAACCCCCAGCCATTCTGGTTCTACCCGGCGGTGCTGGCGATCTTCTTCCTGCCCTGGCTGCCCTGGCTGGCGCGCCTGCGCAAGGGCGGCTACCTGGCCGCCGGTGAGCAGCGCCCGCTCCGGCTGCTGATGCTGGTGTGGCTGGCGTCGATCGTGCTGTTCTTCTCGATTCCGCAGTCCAAGCTGCTGGGCTATGTGTTGCCGGCGGTGCCGCCGTTCGCGTTCCTCATTGCCGAAGGCTATCTCCAAGGTTCGACGGCGCCGCGCAAGTCACGTCTCTGGTCGCTCAGCGCGGCACTGGTGGTGGCGCTGGTGGTCGGTCTCGTGGCGTGGCTGGCGGTGTTTCCGGTACGTTCGATGCGCACCTTTGCCGAGGCGCTGAACGCGCAGCGGGTTGCAGGTGAGCCGATCTACATGATCGAGCGCTATTACTTCGACCTGCCGTTCTACGCGAGGCTGCGAACGCCGGTGGGTGTGGTCAACGACTGGAATGATCCCGAAATTACGCAACGCGACAGCGCGCCCAAGGAACTGGCCGATGCCGGGAACTTTGACCCGGCGACCGCGGCCCAGGTCCTGGTCAACGAATCCGCCTTGACGGCGCGATTGTGCAATGTGCCGATCGCCTGGGTCCTGGGTCCGGCAGCCGGCGCCGAACGTTTCGCCTTTCTGCGCACCGCGCCGGTCGTGCATAACCGCGATGACACATCGCTCTGGCGCGTCGACACCCAGACTCCGGCGACGCGGAGCGCGCTGGGCTGCCGCTGAACGAGCCGGATCGGCCCGGGCGGTGTTGCCCGCGTAACTGAAGCACACCCCATAGCCTTGCCGGGCAGCCAGCACCACGGTGGCCGCGCCGATGCCCCGGCCGCCGCCGGTCACCACCATCACCTGGCTCATCGCTGGTCCCCGGTGTCGGCCGTCAGGCCTTGCGACTCGAGCGCGTCGACCAGGCAGATTTCGTCGTTGTCGGAGGTGTCGCCGGTGACGCCGATCGAACCGATGATGGCGCCGCTGTCGTCGCGAATCAGCGCGCCGCCGGGCAGGGGCACCATCCGGCCGCTCGACATCGCGTTCATGGCGATGAAGAACGCCGGCATCTTCTCGGCGCGGCGGGCAAGCTCACGCCCGCCGAAACCCATGCCGAGCACTGCCCAGGCCTTGCCAATGGCGATGTCGGGCCGCAGCAGGCTCGCGTCGTCGGAGCGCTTGAGCACCTTCAGGTTGCCGCCGGAGTCGAGGATCGCAACGGTGAGCGGATGGAATTTCATCTCACGGCCCTTCTCGAGGGTGCGATCGGCAATGGCATCGGCTTGGGCAAGGGTGATCGAGTTCATGGTCTTCCTCTATGTTGAGTTGTTTCAGTCCTGGCGCTGGCCGCGATCCAGGCGGGCCATCTCGGCCAGAACTGCGCATACGGCGGCGGTGTCCTGGCTGCCGCGGCCCTGGGCCATCGCGGCGGTATAGATCGCTGCCGAAGCCGCGAGCAGCGGGGTCGGGCAGTTCAGCCCGGCGGCGAACTCCGAGATGATCTTCATGTCCTTCTGCCAGGTCTCCACCTTCATGGTCGCCGGCTCGTAGTGGTCGGCAATCATCTGTGGTCCGCGGACGCTGAACATCCGCGAGCCCCCGGCGCCGTCGCCAACCACCCGGTAGATGGTCTCGGGGTCGAGCCCGGCCTTCATGCCCAGCACGAAGGCCTCGGCCGCAGCGACATTGTGGATCGCAACCAGCAGGTTGGCGATGAATTTCATCCGGGTGCCGTTGCCGAACTCGCCGAGGTCATGGTGCGCGCGGGCGAAACCCTCGAACACCGTCGTGCAGCTGGCGATGGCCGAGCTCTCGCCGCTGGCGTAGACCAGCAGGTCCTTGACCGCCGCCTGCGCCCCGGTTCCGCTCAGCGGGCAGTCGAGCATCGTCAGCCCCGGGCCCGCCGCGTCACGCACGCGCAGTTTGTCCTCGAGGGGCAGGGTACTGGCCTCGATCAGGATCCGGCCGCTGCGACCGGCGGCGAGTAGTCCATCACCCGCGAGAACGACCTCCTCGAGCGCCTTGACGCTGGGCAGGACACTGATGATTACCTCAGTCGCCTCGGCGACGGCGCGCGGCGATGCCGCCGTCCTGCCGCCGGCAGTGCGCAAGGCCTCGGCCGGCTCCTCGGCGACGTCGAACCCGACCACCTCGAAGCCGGCGGCAAGCAGGTTGACCGACATCGCGTGGCCCATGATGCCCAGCCCAAGCATGCCAATGGCCGGTTGTCTAGCAGTGCTCATCGTTCAGCCCCTCCTCAGAGCAGGGATGGAATCCAGGTGCTGATCGCCGGAAAGGCGACGACCAGCGCCAGTGCAACCAGCAGCAGCAGCGTGAACGGCAGTGCACCAGCGAAGATTTCCTCCAGTTTGGCCGTGTCGCCGAGCGCCGACTGCATCGCGAAAGCGACCATCCCGAACGGCGGGGTGAGCAGGCCGATCTCGATGGAGATGATGGCGACCATGGCGAACCAGATCGGGTCATATCCGAGCTTGATGATCACCGGATACATGATCGGAATGGTCAGCAGCAGGATCGATACCGAGTCGATGATCATCCCGAGCATCAGGAACACCAGGACGAAGGCCATCACCAGGACGATCGGTGCCACCGGCAATGCAACCGCCCACTCGCTAAGGGCTGCTGCCAGCCCCGAGATTGTCAGCATGCGGCTGTACATCTGCGCCGCGATCAGCAGCAGGAAGATGCTCGCGGTCGCGCGCCCGATCTCGGCCAGCACTTCGACGCCCGAAGACCAGTTCAACTGGCGCGCCATGATGGTCAGCACCAGCGCGCCCGAGGCGCCGATCGCGCCGGCTTCGGTCGGCGTGAAGAAGCCGCCATAGAGGCCACCCAGCACCAGGCAGATCAGCAGCAGCACCCCCCAGGGCTTTACCGCCGCGCGAGCGAACGATTTGAGGGTCAGCGGCGGCAGCGCATCGGTGTTGCCCGCGATCTCGGGCTTGAGCCGCACGCGCAGCCAGATGCCTGCGGAGAGCACCGCCGAGACCAGCAATCCGGGGCCGATGCCGGCGGCAAACAGGCGGCCGATCGACTGCTCGGTGAGCACGCCGTAGACGATCATCAGGATCGACGGGGGGATGAGCATGCCGAGGATCGCGCTCCCGGCCACGATGCCGTAGGCGAACTTGCGGTCGTAATTGATCCGCAGCATCTCCGGTATTGCCAGCTTGGAGAACACCGCCGCCGAGGCCACCGAGACCCCGGTGATGGCTGCAAAGATCGCGTTGGCAATCACCGTGGCAATACCCAGGCCGCCGCGAATCCGCCCGAAAAGCGTCTCTGCCGAGTCGAACAGGTCGCGGGTCGCGCCCGAAAGATTGGCGAGCAACCCCATCAGCACGAACAGCGGGATCACCGCGAAAACGTAGTCCATCACCGATTGGTAGGCGGTCGTATTCAGCAGGCTGACGGCGACGGCGAACTTGCCGGTGATCGCCCAGATCCCGATCACGCTGAGCAGCGCCAGCGACACGCCGATATGCACACCGATCAGGACCAGCGCAAAAACGCCGACGATGGTGAGCAGAGCGATATTGACCGGATCCATCAGGCCTTCTCCTGCCCGGTGAGGAACGGCTTGCCGCGAATCTGCTCGACCAGCATCACCAGGAACTGGAGTGAGGTCAGGGCCGCGCCGATGATCACCAGGCTCCTGACCGGATAGGTCGGCACCCTTACCGGTTCCTCGCCCTCGAATTCACCGATCCGCCAGGCATCGATCATGTTGTTCCAGCCCGAGTACACGATCAGCGCAAACATCACTACGCCCAGCACGCAGCTGAGAATCTCGACCGATTTCCTCAGCCGGGGCCGCATGCGGTAGAGCAGGATCGTCGAACGCAGGTGGGCGCCGACCTTGAGGGTGTGGGCCATCATGCACCACACCAGGCCGACTACCGAGATCTTGACGATTTCGGGGACGCCGAAAAGCGGTGAATCGAAGAACGCACGGCCCACCACGTCGACCGTGATCAGGACCATGATCAGCGCCACCCACACCGCGCCAATCATGTTGAGCGCGGCCATCAGCCAATGGAACAGCCGCAGCCCGGAATGATCTTTCATCGCCTGATTTCCCGAAAAAGAAAGCCCCTCGACACATCGTGCGAGGGGCCGACTACATTACCAAGCTTACTTGACTTTCCAGTCCCGCGGCAGCTTCACACCGGCCTCGTGCAGGGCCTTGATGTACTCAGCAACCGCAGTGCCGGGCTGGCCGGCCTTGTTGATCTCGGCGATGCGCTCGTTGGGGATGTCCGGCAGCGCATTGGCCCACTTCGCCTTCTCAGAGTCGCTCAGCGAGCGGACGGTGGCGCCGGCAGCTTTCATGGTCGCGACGCTGGCTACGCCTTTGTCGTACGCCATCTGGGTCTGCACCGTGGTGAACTCCTTGCCGACCTCGAGCATGATGTCCTGGACTGCCTTGGGCAGCTTGCGCCAGGTGTCCTTGTTGATCGCGATGACGACGTTCGAGATCGCGCCGAAGTCGGTGAAGGTGTAGTTCTTGGCGACCTCATGCAGTTTGAAGCCGACGGTGGCGTCGGGGAACATGATCCAGCCTTCGTAGACCCCGGTCTGGAACGAGGTATAGGCCTCGTTGAGGTTCGACTGGACCGGCACCGCGCCGACTGCCTGCAGCCACGGGATGTTGGGTCCGGCGGCGGCAATCTTCTTGCCCTTGAGCTGTTCGACCTTGTCCCACGCAAAGGTGGTGACGAGGTTGTAGTTGCCGACCGCGCCGACCGCCAGGAAGATCTGGTTGTATTTCTTCTCGAGGATCTCCTTCAGCGCCGGAACCCGGTCGTAGACCTTGCGCGCTGCTTTCGCCGCAATCCGCGGATCCGGAGTGCCGAACGGAACGAAGTACGGGAAGTTGTGCGCCATCAGCTTGGAGGGCTCGAAGGCGACGTGCAGGTCGGCGATGTCGACCAGGCCGCTTTCCACTGCTTCCAGGCATTCACCCAGTTTGCAGACCGATCCGCCGTAGGCGTCGACCCATTCGATGGTGTCGCCGGTCTTGGCTTTGACCCGCTTGCTGACTTCGGGCGCGAAGAAGTCGCGCAGGGCGGTAATCCAGACCGCGGCCTCGGCCGGGTGACCGGCCCCGATGGTAAGACGGAAGTTCTCAGCGTAGACGCTGCTGGTGGCCGCCGCGCACACGGCGATGGAGGCCACTAATTTCACTAAACCCTTGTTCACGTTTGTCTCTCCCCTGTTCAAGTATTGGCGCTGCTTTGGGCGTTGCGATAAGGCATGGTTGCGCTAACAGTGCTGATCGCGATAAATTCGCCATATATTTATATACTGGTTCGGCCACCTTGTCATCTTCCCCAAACGATAACTCAGTGAAACCTCCACCGGCCATCGTCGGAGTTGGCGCCAAGGTATGGCGCCAGCTCGAACATGATATTGCCACCGGAGAGCTTCCTCCGGGAAGCCGGGTCGACGTCAAGTCGGTGGCGGAGCGTTTCGGTGTGTCGCGCACGCCGGCCCGCGAGGCGCTGCTCCAACTGGCAGCCGCCGGACTGATCGATTTCCAGCCGCGCCGCGGCGGGATCGTCATCACCCTCGATCCGCGCGCCGCAATGGCGATGGTCGAGGTTCTGGTGGTGCTCGAAGCCCAGGCCGCGCAGCTGGCGGCCCTGCGCATGGGCGACGACCAACGCGCTGTGCTCCAGGGCGCACAATTGACCGGCGAAGCGGCCGCCGGGCGGGGCGACGGTTCGGCCTATGCCGACGCCAACGAGCGATTCCACGACCTGATCTACCGTGGTGCCCGAAACGATTACCTGCATCACCAGATCGTCGATCTCAGGAGCCGGCTGGCATTCCATCGGCCCGTTGCGTTGGCACAGCCCGAACGGATGAGGGCGTCCAACGCCGATCACGCGCTGATTCTCGACGCGATCCTGAGGTCCGACCCGGAAGCGGCCAGGCAGGCGATGACCAATCACATCGCCGTTGGCGGCACCACCCAGGCGGAGCTTATGGCGCTGGCGACGAGCCGGCGCCCGGCCGCAGGCATGATCCGGGGCGGGGCGTGAGACACGACCCAGGCACTATCAGCGCTCGGAATCTTCCGGCGCAATCTTCAATTCAGGGGCAACCATGGCCGATAACCGGAAAGTAATAATCACCTGTGCCGTAACCGGTGCGATCCACACGCCCTCGATGTCGCCCTACCTGCCGGTGAGCGCCGACGAGATCGCCGCGGCCGCGATCGGTGCGGCCGAAGCCGGAGCGGCGATCGTCCACCTCCACGCCCGCAAGCCCGAAGACGGTTGCCCCTCGCAGGATCCGGAGCTGTTCCGGCAGTTCCTGCCCCGGATCAAGGCGGCCTCCGACGTGGTCCTGAACCTGACCACCGGCGGCGCGCCATCGATGGGGGTGGAAGAGCGCCTGCAGCCGGCGCTGCAGCTCAAGCCCGAAGTGGCATCGCTGAACATGGGCTCGATGAACTTCGGTCTCTACGAGATGCTCGACCGCTTTTCCGATTTCAAGTACGACTGGGAGCGGCCCTACCTGGCGGATTCCGACGACCGGATCTTTCGCAACACCTTCAAGGACATCGCCTACATCCTCGAGTCGTGCAGCGACAACGGCACCCGCTTCGAGATCGAGTGCTACGACATCGGGCATCTCTACACCGCGGCCCACTTCTTCGACCGCGGCCTGATCAAGGCACCGTTCTTCATCCAGTCGGTGTTTGGGCTGCGCGGCGGGATCGGCACCCACGTCGAGGACGTGATGCAGATGAAGCGCACCGCCGACCGGCTCTTCGGCAAGGACTACCTGTGGTCGGTGCTCGGTGCCGGGCGCTCACAAATCCCGATCGCCACCGTCTCGGCGGCGATCGGCGGCAACGTCCGGGTCGGGCTGGAGGACTCGCTGTGGGACGGTCCCGGGCAGCTCGCCAAGTCGAACGCCGCCCAGGTCAGGCGTATCCGCACCGTGATCGAAGCGCTCTCGCTCGAGATCGCCACCCCGGCCGACGCCCGTGAGATGCTGCAACTCAAGGGGGCTGGCAACGTCGGGTTCTGAGCGCGGCCGGCTACTGCGACGAAGCTGGTCAGCCGTCGAGGCGGAGCCTCATTTGTTGCGCATCAGGTCTTGAGCAGCGCATTGCGCGCCACCTTCTGTACGGTAACCGCCACCGCTAGTTCCTGCGCGGCGCTGCCCAGCACGACGCCCCGCAGCGGCGTCACATCCGAGAATTCCCGGCCCCAACCGAGGGTGACGAACTCCAGGTCAGCTACCTTGCCGTTGGTCGGGTCGAACGCGATCCAGTCCAACCCGGGGCAGTAGACCTGCACCCAGGCGTGGGACGCGTCGGCGCCGAGGAGCTTCTTCTTGCCCGGCGGCGCGCGGTTCAGGATGTAGCCGCTCACGTAGCGCGCTGCCAGACCAAGCGAGCGCAGGCAGCTGATCATCAGGTGTGCGAAGTCCTGGCACACGCCACGACGGAGCGCGAGCACTTCGCGCACCTGGGTAGTGACCGTCGTCGCCTTGGGGTCGTAGGTGAAATCGGCGTGGATGCGGTGCGTCAGATCCAGCACGGCAGCCACCAACCCGCGCCCGGGAGGAAAACTCTCGCGGGCATAGTTCGCTGTCTCGGCCAGCAGCGGGATCATCGGTGATGCCAGACTGAATTCGACTACCTCCAGCGTCTCGGCGGGAGACCAGACGCCCGGCGTTGCGAGGGCGCTTTCCCACTCGGGTCCCGCTGCCGCGTCGGGAGCGTGGCCGTGCACTTCAACGATTGATTCCGCGCGCACCGTGAGCTCGTCGTGCGGGGTGTCGACCGCGAAACGGGTGATGCCGTTGCCGAAATAGTCGCTGTCATCGACTTGCTCGCTGGGTTCGGGGTCGATCCTCAGGACATGTGCCCGCACCTTTTGCCAGGGTGTGCCGCGGGGCCGCAAATGCGCGAGCTGGCGCGAACTCGTGACCGTGTCCGAGTACGTGTAGCAGGTTTCGTGGATGACGCGATAGGTAACCGGAGTCGTCATCTTCGCCTCACCAGCCAATTGTCGCGCGCGATGCGCTGCGGGTCTGGTTGAAGAAGCGTTGCGTCAGTCGGTCGTTGAGGGTGAGTGCCGCGCTGCGCAGCTTGGCGATGGTCTCGCGCAGGCGCTCATTCTGCGGCCGCAGGTCGCGCGCCGAATCGAGGCTGGCAAGTGCTTCCAGGCCGGCGCTGAACAGATCACTGCCACACGGACCGTGCGTGGATTCGATCTTCCGCAGCGCTGAATGCACCCCGGCTACCTGAAACATCAAGGAACGCGGATTTGCGGCATCGAGCACCAGCAGGTCGAGGACCGGAAGCCATTCGGGACGCGCAAGATAACGCGAGCGATAGGTGACGGCCGAATCCGCTAGTGTGAGCAGCCAGGTGAGGCCGGATTCGGCGCGGTGCGCGAAGGCGGTCTGCAGGGCGAGGCACAGGAATGCAAGCCGTTCGACACGTCGGCCGATCGAGAGCAGGCGCCAGCCATCGTCGCGCGTCATGCCGTCGAGGGCAAACCCGGACAGCGTCATCATGTTGGCCACCGTGCGGTCGAGCAGGCTGAGCGCATCAGAGAGCGACGCGTTAGCGTGGAGCGCCGGATCCTTGATCAGAGCATTGATCGCGCGCCAGTTATCCAGCGACATGCGATCGCGCAGGCTGAAGGCGATGCGTTCGAGAGCGCGCAGATTCGCCGGCAGGCCGAATGGGTTCTCGTCGCCGACGGTAGCCGAGAGCAGCGCGACGTCGGGATCTTCATCCTCGGCGACGAGGCCGAACGCGGTCGCGAGTGCGAGCACCGGAGTGGTCGAGTTTTCGTCATCCACCGCTTCCTGCAGCTTCTGGCTGAGCGCCAGCCGGAGCAGGCGCGCGGCGTTGTCGCAGCGTTCCTCGTAGCGGCCGAACCAGAACAGGTTCTCGACCACCCGCGACGGGATGCCGGCGCGGGCATGTTGCAGCTCGTCGGCCGTGACAGTGTCGCGCAGCAGGCTGAAGGACGCGTCCACCGGGCCGGCGGAAGTCACCCAGGTGTCCTTGGAGCCGCCGCCACGCTGCATGGAGACGACCCGAACGTTGGCGCTGCTGGCGACGCGGGTGAGCCCGCCCGGCATCACCACGTAGCCGTCCGGGGAGGCAACGGCGAATACGCGCAGGCCGACGCCGCGGGCGGTGAGTCGGTCGGAGCGACCGCCGGCGAGCACCGGCGCTTGCGACACGTGGACGAATTCCTGCGCGACAAAACGCTCCGGGTTGCGCGCGAGTTTGCGGCGCAGCGCGGCGAGCCCTGCTGCATCGAGGTCCTGGCCGAAGACCGCTTCCATGGGAAAGGCCGGATCAGCGGGCTTGAAGACCAGGTTTTCGATGTGTTCGAGCGCGTCGGCGAGCGCCGCCGGCTCCCCGCACCACCAGGTGGCAATCGATGGCAGGATCAGCGGTTGGCCGCTGAGGTGCTGTGCCAGGCGCGGCAGAAAGCCCAGCAGAGCGCCCGACTCGATGATGCCCGAACCCAGCGCATTGGCGATCAGCACCGCGCCGCGCCGCGCGCAGTCGGTCAGTCCGGCGACACCGAGCGCCGAGTCGCCCCGCAGTTCCAGCGGATCGCAGTAGTCGTCGTCCTGGCGGCGCAGGATCGCGTGCACGCGTTGCAGGCCATCGATGGTCTTCAGCCAGACGCGACCATCGCGCACCGTCAGGTCGCCGCCTTCGACGAGCGGAAAGCCGAGATAGCGGGCCAGCAGCGCATGCTCGAAATAGGTCTCGTTGTACGGGCCGGGGGTGAGCAGGACGGTAAGCGTCGGGCCGTCGCCCTTGGGGGCAAAGTGGCGCAGCGAGTCGCGCATGGTGGCGAAGAAGCGCGCCAGGTGCTCGACGTGCAGGTCGCGGTACAGCCGCGGGAAGGCGCGCGAGACGACCAGGCGATTCTCCAGGGCGTAGCCGGCGCCCGACGGCGCCTGGGTGCGGTCGGCCATCACCCACCAGTGGCCGTCGGGTGAGCGCGCGAGATCGGCCGCGTAGACGTGCAGGTGCACGCCGCCGGGCACTTTCATGCCGCAGGCCGGCCGCAGGAACCCGCTTTGCGGCAGGATCAGCGGGGGCGGAATCAGCCCTTCCTTGAGCAGCGACTGGCCGCCGTAAAGGTCGGCAAGAATCTGGTTGAAGAGTTCGGCGCGCTGGATGATGCCGGCTTCGATCTCACGCCATTCTTGCGGCGCGATGATGAGCGGCAGCACGTCGAGGTCCCACGGACGATCAGGCCCTTTGGGGTCGGCATAGACGTTATAGGTGACGCCGCTGTCGCGGATCTGGCGCTCGGCAGCCGACAGCCGCTCTCGTATCGCTGCCGCAGGGCTCGCGCTGAGTTCCGAGAACACGCTTTCCCAATGGGATCGCGGCTGCCCGGGCGCCTCGAACGACTCGTCGAAACGGCCCTGGGTAGCGGGGTAGGTTGCCAGCAGGTCGTTCAAACTCGAACTCGGTCCGGAAATGGCGTTGCCGCGGGGCTCGCGTTGCGTGCCGGGTTGCGCCTGCTGAGCGGCGCAACTGCCGGCGCGTCATTATGCCTAAGGGCGGCGCAAGTCCAAAGTGAACGGGAAGTCAGTGTTGCGATCTTCGGGGACGATCTTCATGGCCCCCGGGGTTTGCCCGAGCCGGAAGAAGCGAGCCAGGCGGCGCGCCTCGGCTTCGTAGGCGTTCACCGGACAGGTGTCGTAGTTGCGCCCCCCGGGGTGCGCGACGTGATACTGGCAGCCGCCCAGCGAGCGGCCCATCCAGGTATCGACCAGGTCGAAGGTCAAGGGCGCGTGGACGCCGATGCTCGGGTGCAGGCTGGCGGATGATTCCCACGCGCGATAGCGCACGCCGGCCACGAATTCGCCGGCATTCCCGGTCGGTTGCAGCGGCACGCGGCGCCCGTTGCAGGTGATGATGTGACGGTCGTCGACGAGTCCCGTGACCCTGATCTGCAGCCGTTCCACCGACGAGTCAACGTAGCGTACCGCGCCCCCCGCCGCGCCTTCCTCGCCGAGCACGTTCCAGGGCTCGAGCGCCATGCGAAGTTCGACATGCACGCTGCCGGCGGCGAAATCACCGAGTTTGGGAAAGCGGAACTCGAGGTGCGGCGCGAACCATTCAGGCTTCATCGGGTAGCCGAATTCGCGCAGTTCCTCGATCACGTCGCAGAGATCCGCCCAGACAAATTGCGGCAGCATGAAGCGGTCGTGCAGTTCCGTGCCCCAGCGCTTGAGCCTGGGCGGCTGGTACGGTTGCTGCCAGAAGCGCGCCACCAGCGCGCGCATGAGCAACTGCTGGACCAGGCTCATGCGCGCGTGCGGCGGCATTTCGAAGGCCCGCAATTCCAGCAGCCCAAGTCGTCCTGTCGCGCTGTCGGGAGAATAGAGCTTGTCGATGCAGAATTCGGCGCGATGGGTGTTCCCGGTAACGTCGATGAGCAGATTGCGCAGCATGCGATCGACCTGCCAGGGCTGTGCGCCCAGCGTCCCGGCTGCCTGCAGGCGGCGCATTTCACCAAACGCGATCTCGAGTTCGTAGACCGAATCGTTGCGCGCTTCATCGACGCGTGGCGCCTGGCTGGTCGGCCCGACGAACAGACCCGAGAACAGATACGACAGTGCCGGGTGGTTGTGCCAGTAGGCGATCATGCTGGCGAGCAGGTCGGGACGGCGCAGGAATGGCGAGTCGGCAGGCGTGGCGCCGCCGAGCACGAAGTGATTGCCGCCACCGGTGCCGGCGTGGCGCCCGTCGAGCATGAATTTCTCGGTCGAGAGCCTGGTCTGGTGCGCCGCCTCGTAGAGGAAGGTGGTCTGCTCGACGAGTTGGTCCCAGCTACGAGCGGGCTGGATGTTGACCTCGATCACCCCGGGGTCGGGCGTGACGCTCAGCTGCACGAGCCGCGGGTCGCGCGGCGGGCCATAGCCCTCGAGGGTCACCGGGGTTCGCAGCGCTGCCGCAGCCGCCTCGATCGCCGCGACCAGCTCCAGAAAGTCTTCGAGCGCCTCGGTGGGCGGCAGAAAGACATGCAGGCGGCCCTGGCGTACCTCGGCGCACAACGCCGTGCGCGTGATCGCGGTGGCCGATTCGAACTGCTTCGGCGGTGTTTCGACCGTGCTGCCCTGGACGCGGGGCGCAGCGGCGTCGCGCCCGCCGCCGGCAAGCGCTTCGGCTACCGGCAGATGGGGCGGCAGATTGGGAAAGTCCTGATTGAGATCGGGCTGGTTCAGCCAGGGGTAATCTTCGTCAGCGACCCACGGTTGCGAATCGAGTGGCAGGCGGTAGCCGAGCGGCGAGTCGCC
This sequence comes from Burkholderiaceae bacterium, assembly GCA_024637395.1. Taxonomy (GTDB): domain Bacteria; phylum Pseudomonadota; class Gammaproteobacteria; order Burkholderiales; family Burkholderiaceae_E; genus JAGXFR01. Next base: position 24,055 of record JAGXFG010000127.1, read on the forward strand.
GGGCAGCAGGTAACAGCGTTCGTCACGCAAGAACCAGGGACCGGTCTGCCAGCGGCTACCCTCGTCGCTCTTTCTGAGCGGCAACACGTGGCCCACCACTTTGTCGAGGCCTTGTTCATATACCTTGGCTAGCCGTGCTCGTTCCAGCGGGTCGTCAAGGCGCGCGTCGAGGGGATCGACGTTGGCCGGCAGTCGCCGCTCGCGCCAGAGGTAGTACCAGACATCCTCGAACGCCGGAAAGGCATGCCCGGCGTCGAGTCCGAGGTGCCGCGCCACGGCGTCGAGAAGTGCGCGCCCCTGCTCTTTGGTGGCGTCGGGAGAATCATCCGGGGCCGCGAACAGGGTCGGATCGGACCACACCGGCTCACCGTCGGCGCGCCAGAAAACATTCAGCGACCAGCGCGGCAACTGCTCGCCCGGATACCACTTCCCCTGGCCGTAGTGCAGCAGGCCGTTGGGGGCATAGTGGGCCTTGAGACGCTCGAGCAGGCTGGCCGCCAGCCGCCTCTTGGTTGGGCCCAGTGCTGCGGTGTTCCATTCGGCGCCATCGCGGTCGTCGATCGACACGAAGGTTGGCTCGCCACCCTGGGTGAGGCGCACGTCGTGCGCCGTGAGGTCGCCATCGATGCGCTCGCCGAGCGCCCCGATCTCCAGCCACTGTTCGTCGCGATACGGCTTGGTGACGCGCGGTGCCTCCCACACCCGCTCGACCTTCATCTCGTGCTCGAAGCTCACCTCGCACTCGTCGATCTCGCCGGTGATCGGGGCGGCCGACGATGGTTCTGGCGAGCACGCCAGCGGAATGTGTCCCTCGCCGGCCAGCAGTCCCGAAGTCGGGTCGAGGCCGATCCAGCCGGCCCCTGGCAGATAGACTTCGCACCAGGCATGCAGGTCGGTGAAGTCGGCCTCGGCACCCGAGGGCCCGTCGAGTGACTTGACGTCGGGCGTGAGCTGGATCAGGTAGCCCGAAACGAACCGTGCCGCCAGCCCGAGGTGGCGCAACAGCTGCACCAGCAGCCAGGCGGTATCGCGGCAGGAACCCGATGCGTTCGTCAGGGTGAGCTCTGGTGTCTGCACGCCGTGTTCCATGCGCACCAGGTAGGCAATGTCGCCCTGCAGCCGTTGGTTGAGTGCGACCAGGAAATTGGTCGTCTGCATCGCCTCACGCGGGATCTCGGCCAGGTAGGCCGCGAACTTCGGCGTCGCTGGCAGCCGCACCAGGTAGGGCGCAAGATCGCGCGCCGCCTCGGGCGCATAGGCAAACGGGAAGTTCTCGGCGGCGGGCTCGAGAAAGAAGTCGAAAGGGTTGTGCACCGCCATTTCGGCGACGAGATCGATTTCGATGCGCAGCTCGCGCGTCTTTTCCGGAAAGACCAGTCGCGCCAGGTAGTTCGACTGTGGATCCTGCTGCCAGTTGATGAAGTGCTCGGCCGGTTGCACCCGCATCGAATAGCTCAGGATGCGGGTGCGGCTGTGCGGCGCCGGGCGCAGGCGCACGATCTGCGGCGCGAGACTGACCGGGCGGTCGTAGCGATAGTGGGTGATGTGGTTTAGAGCGACGTGAATCGACACGGCGGTGATTCCTCAGTAAGGGTCTTGCCGGAGTTCGCGCACCAGCATACGCGACCTGCTCGTGCCGTCCCGGAACGGGCCCACTATCGAGTCAGGAAACGGACTTCTCAGGGTTGCGTCAGCGTCAGCAGAATGTCGGCGTACCAGGCGCAGTTCAGCCCCAGAGCCTCGTCGACCGCGCGGTCGCGCGTGCCGGCGTCGATCCGCGCCGAGTGCACGCCGAGCAGCAGCCATGGCAGGTCGCCACGCGCCGGATCCGGGCCGGGAACGCGCATGACCACCGGCGCGCCGCTGGTGCCGCGATGGGTGCGCGCATCGGTGAGGAAATAGCCCTCGCCCCGGAAACGCAGGCCGAATGACGACGCGACTGCCGCCTGGCGCACCACCGGCAGGTGGTGGAGCGGATCATGAAATCCCAGCGGGAAACCGACCACCAGCAGTGAACTGCCGATCTCGACCAGGTTTGCCGCGCTGGGAAGATGCGCGGGAGTAAAGGCGCGGTAGAGAGCCGTGTTCGGAAGTGCGCCGCGGTCCAGTTCAATCACCGCGACATCGATTTCCCCGGCGCTGTCGCGCCCCTGGCGCCAGATGCTCTTGCCGTCGCGGTAGAGCGGAATGGAGAAACCGATGGAGTGGGCCAGGTTGTTTGCGTCGAGATGCAGCTCGATCTCGATCCGATCCGGGAAGTGCTTGCTCGGCTCGTCGACCATCACGTGCCGGCTGGTCACGAGGAACAGCCGCTCGCCGCGCTCGAAGAAGAAGCTGGTTGCATTGGTCAGTCCGCGCTGACCCTGGAAAGTCAGCAGACGGGCGGCGGTAAGGAGCAGGGGTTCGATCATCAGATTGCCGTCATTCGGACCCGCCATTTTACCGAACCGTGGTCAGCGCCGCCGCGTTGAATGCCTCGGCCGGCGGCGCCTGCCCCAGACGGGCCCACTCGTCGGCTGAACCGCGCAGCAGGACGCCAGTGAGATGCGGAAAATGCAAGGTGGTCGCAACGGCGGGTTCTGACTATAGTATTACCCACTCGCAGGGGCAATCGTGGCCCGCGACTAGCCGGGGGATGACAATGTTCCATCAGCGTCGTTGCGGATCCTGCGTGGTTGGTCTTCTGGTCCTGGGATTGGCGCTGAGCGCAGGGTTTCTCCAGGCCGCCGAGGAGCCGGTTCCGATCGCCGTGTTCTTCGCCAAGCCCGCCATGAGTCGGCCAGTCTTGTCGCCCTCCGGCAGAAGCCTGGCACTGCAGGTGACTGGGCCGAGCGGACGCAGGCGACTCGCGGTGCTCGATCTCGAAACGATGAAGGACTTTCGGGTCGTCGCGGCCTTCAACGATGCCGACGTGATGAATGTCCAATGGGTCAACGATGACCGCCTGGTATTCGACGTCCGGAACGTCAACTCCACCGCGTTTGACCGCTTCGCCCCGGGACTGTTTGCGGTCGATCGTAACGGCGAGCAGTTGCGCACCCTGGTGGAACTTCGCCAAACCGGGAACACCAGTACCGGCACCGCGATCACCCGCCGGGGCCTGACACCCAATCACCAGTTGCTGCGCGTGTTGCGCGACGGCACCGCCGACGTGGTGGTGCTGCGGATCGAGTTCCGGCGGGAGACCGGCGACGTTACCGGAACCACCCCGTTTCGGCTGGATACCTTGAGCGGCCGCGTAACCAGTTTGGGCCTTGGCGCCCCGCAAGAAACCCTGTGGTGGCTGGTCGATCAGCAGGGGGTTCCGAAACTGACCGTTACCCAGGTCGATGGCCAGACCGAGGTGCTGTGGCGCGAGCGCCAGGGCGAAGAGTGGCGGTCGATTGCGCGGTTCCCGACCTACGATCTGACCGGGGATCGCTTCGAGCCGCTGCAGATTGGCCCGGATGGCCAGCTCTATCTGCGGGCTGCGCGCGATGATGGCGACGGTACGATCGCCCTTTACCGCTTTGATAGCACGCAAAACCGGCGCGAGGCCGAACCATTGGTTGCGGTCAAGGGGTTCGATTTCAGTGGCAAGCTGGAGTTCGACTGGACCACCAAGCGCCTGCTGGGCGTGCGCTACACCGGCGACGCCGAGGGCACGGTCTGGTTCGATCCGGCGATGAAAGCTTTGCAGGAAACCGTTGACAAGCGCCTGCGCGGAACAATCAACCGGATCGACGTTCCGGAGTGCGGCTGTTCGCGCTGGGCGGTGATCAGTTCGTTCTCCGATCGCCAGCCTACTATCTACCTACTCTACGACCGCGAAGCCGGCACCTATCGACGTATCGGCGCCCAGCACCAGGGGATCTCACCGCAGCGCATGGCGCAACGCGATTTCCAGCGCATCAGTGCCCGCGACGGAATGCAGTTCCCGGTCCATGTGACCCGGCCGGCCGGCAAAGGCCCCTGGCCGATGGTGGTGCTGGTCCATGGTGGCCCGTGGGTTCGCGGCGGTCAGTGGGAATGGGCCGCCGACTCGCAATTCCTGGCGTCGCGGGGCTACCTCGTCGTCGAGCCCGAGTTCCGCGGCAGCACCGGATATGGCAGCAAGCTGTTTCTGGCTGGCTTCAAGCAATGGGGCCTGAAGATGCAGGACGACGTTGCCGACGCGGCGCGCTGGGCGGTCGCTCAGGGTCTGGCCGATCCGAAGCGGATCTGCATCGCCGGCGCCAGTTACGGCGGCTATGCCACCTTGATCGGCCTGATCCGCGATCCTGAACTGTATCGCTGCGGCATAGCGTGGGCGGCAGTGACCGATATCAACCTGATGTACGACATTACCTGGAGCGACGCGCCAGACGACTATCGGCAGTACGGTATGCCGGTGCTGATCGGCGACCGGGTCAAGGACGCCGAACAACTGGTCGCGACTTCACCGCTGGCGCAGGCCGCGCGGCTCAGGCAGCCGCTGCTGCTGGCCCATGGCAGCAGCGACCGGCGGGTGCCGATCGAGCACTTCAAGCGCTTCCTCGATGCCGTCAGCAAGACCAACTCGCAGGTCGAGGAGGTCGTCTACGCTGAAGAGGGACACGGTTTCGAGAAGCCGGAAAACCGCTTCGATTTCTGGAGCCGCGTCGAACTCTTCCTGGCCAAGCATCTGGCGCAGCCTGATTGACGATAAACAAGTTCCTTACTCGCGGCGCCAAAGCGTTTGAACGCTCAGGTATCTTCGAGATCGACCTTGCCGGGTTGCCGAACGCGATACCACTGACCTGCCGGGGAGGGGAGCCCCGATCGCCCGGGCCGTCAGCCCCTCACCACTGCTCCGTCCACGGGCGCAGGTCGAGCTCGTGGGTCCAGGCGCTACGCGGCTGGCAGTGCAGGTGCCAGTAGTTCTCGGCGATGTGATCGGGATTCAGGATTCCGTCCTGCGCCTTCTTCGCGTAGCGCTCGGGAAAGGTCTCGGCGATGAAGGCGGTGTCGATCGCGCCGTCGATCACCACGTGCGCGACGTGGATCCCCTGCGGGCCGGGCTCGCGCGCCATGCTTTGCGCCAGCGCGCGCAGCGCGTGCTTGGCTCCGGCAAAGGCCGCGAAGCCGGCCGATCCCCGCATGCTTGCAGTGGCGCCGGTGAAGATGATCGTTCCGCGCCCGCGTGGCAGCATCACGCGCGCAGCTTCGCGCCCGACGAGGAATCCGGCGAGCGCGCCCATCTCCCAGACCTTGCGATAGACCCGTTCGGTCATCTCGGTGATCGGGAAGCGCACGTTGCCGCCGACGTTGAAAACGACCACCTCGATTGGCGCCACCTCGCGCTCGATCTTCTCAACTAGCGCGATTACTGCCGACTCGTCGCGCGCGTCGCACGCAATTCCGCGGGCCTCACCGCCATCGGCGCGAATGCGTTCGACCAGCGGCGCAAGCCTCTCGCCGTCACGGCGCGCGACGCAGGCGACGAAGCTCTCGCGCGCGAAGCGGCGGGCGATCGCGCCGCCGGTCGCATCACCGGCGCCGACGACGAGGATGGACTTGGGTTCGATCACGATGCTGACTCCTGATGAGCGGATTCACTGCTGTAGCGATTAACTCGGGGTTCGATCGGCTGTTCGAGATTCGGAACCCGGCTAACCCGGTTCACTGGCGCACGTCAGCCCACTCGACTGCAGTCAGGAGTCGTAGTTGCTCCGGAGTGAGGGGAAAGACCGCAAACGGCGTGCCCGCGGCAGCCCAGACGGTGGCGAAGCGCCGCAGGTCCTGATCGAGCAACAGCTTCACTGGTTGAGAATGGCCGAGCGGCGCAACGCCGCCTATCGCAAAACCCGTGGCGCTGCGCACAAAGTCGGCGTCGGCGCGCGCCAGTGGCTCGTTCACCGCGCGCGACACCTTGGCTTCACTGACTCGATTGTCGCCGCTGGCGACGACAATCACTGCCTGGCTGCTGACCGTGCCACGAAAGACGATCGACTTGGCGATCTCGGCCACCGAGCAGCCGATCGCGCTGGCCGCCTCGGCACTGGTGCGGGTGGGTTGTTCGAACTCGACAACCTGGGTTTCGATGCCCGCGTCGAGCAGCAGCTGAGCGATGCGCAGGGCAGTGGGGTGTTGGGCTGGTTTCATGGCGCTCGATGGCCACCGGCCTGGCGTCCGACGAGAAATCCCGTGGACGCCAGGAACCGTCCTGCGCTTACTTGAGTCGCATGTCGCTCTTGACGCTGATCACGCCGCGCACGCCGCGCGCCACTGCGATCGCACGGTTGATGTCGCCCTGCGAGTTCACGAAGCCACTCAGCTGAACCACGCCCTTGAAGGTCTCGACGTTGATTTCGGCGACCTTGAGGGTCGGCTCATTGAAGATGGCTGCCTTCACCTTGACCGTGATGGCGCTGTCGTCGATATACTCGCCGGTTCCCTCATGCTTCGTCGTGGACGCGCAACCAACGACGGAGACCAGGGTGACGGCCAGGAAGATTGCGGAAAGATACTTGCCTAGTTTTTTCATGGTTGATTCTCCAGATGTGACAAATGGACCTGCTTGTTCGGTTGACCCCGCTCTCCGGTTTTGATCGCCTTTAGCGGGGGCCGTCTTCAGGACTGAAAACCGCGCTTGGCGGCGCACATCCTGGGGGCACTGCCGTGCCCACGACAGCACGATAGCCGCGACGGCAGTTGCCGTCGGTGCGCTAACGTACACAGTTGTGTCGGGCTTGTGTCGGGAGCGGCTGACTCGTCACGCCCCGGATCACTTGCACTTTCGTGCGACGATCCAGGCCACGAGGCCGGCAACCGCGACGGAGAGCAGGAACGGCCCCAGCATCCCACCGTAACCGCCCATCCAGCCGGCATCCCACATGCCGCTGCCATAGCCGCCATAGCCACCACCCATCATGCCTCGGCTTTGGGCGGCTGCGCTTCCGGGGCCCAGCATGGGGACTGCACCAACCACCATTGCGATCGAGGTCTTCATGAACTCTCCCTGCTTGAGCGGCAAGACCGGCGAGAGCGATCTCCCAGCGCGGTGCCATTGAGGCAAGGGTACGGATGCCGGTCTCGAGCGTCGGTTCGGAACCGCACAGACTGAATCCAGGCGTCGCGACATCATGAACCCTGGCGTTTGATTGCCCCCTCCTTCGAACGCCAGTGGTACCCGGCCCGGCGCGGCAATCCTGCGCCGGGCTTTTTTCTGACGCTGCACGGTCGCGACGGAGGGAAGACCTGATGGGTGTGAAGAAGCCGATGAACTCGTGTGCTCAGAAGTGCGCCGGGCAGTTTCTTGGGGAGAATCGGAAATCGCGCTGAAGCTACGCTCCCTGGCCCCGGCGTTCGCCAGTTCACTGCTCGCAGTATTACTGGTTGCGAGCTGTGGCGCGACCAGTCTTGTCCATGGGCAGACTACGGACCGCGCCGCCGTTACTGCGCTTCGTGAACGCTTCGCCGCCCTGCCTGCGCGGCCCCCCGGGAGCCCCTTTCCGCAGGCATTCCATCTGCGCTCGCGGGAAACCCCCGACAAGCTTCAGGGAGACATTTACGCGCTCGTCGATCACGCCTACGGCGAGGTGCGGCGCGCCCTTTCGCGCGTGAACTCATGGTGCGACATCCTGATCCTGCATCTGAACGTCAAGTACTGCAGTGCTTCGAGCACTGGAAGCCCCGATGGCTTGCGCGTGGGCGTCGGACGCAAGACGTACCAGCCGCTCGCCGACGCGTACTGGATGAGCTTCGCTTTCGAAGTCGCGCGCAACAGCGACGAGTATCTGAACGTGGTCCTGCAGGCGCCGGCCGGCCCGCTGAGCACGCACAACTACTTGATCCAGGTGGAGGCCGTGGCGCTGGACGATCGCCGCTCCCTGGTGCATGTAGCGTACGCCTATTCCTACGGGCTGCTCGCGCGTTCCGCGATGGATGTCTACCTGGCTACGCTCGGTCGCAGCAAGGTGGGCTTCAGCGTCGTCGGGGAGGAGCCCGACGGTGGACCGATCTTTGTTGGTGGGGTTCGGGGCGTGGTCGAGCGCAACAC
>JAGXFG010000128.1 GCA_024637395.1 Burkholderiaceae bacterium
CCGAGAAGATCAACATCTGGCGCGGCAAGCTCTGGTCGCGCCCCTTCTTCTGGGACGACCTGATCCGGGACGATCTGACCGCAAGGCTGACCCAGTTCGACCTGCCGGTCTACGTCCTGGCCGGCCACCATGACTACACGACCAATACGGAGCTCTCCCGCGCGTATTTCGACGCAATAGAGGCGCCGGTGAAGGGTTTCTACCTGTTCGATAATTCCGCCCACAGCCCGCTCTTCGAGGAGCCCGAAAGGGCAACGCAGATCCTGTTGAACGACGTGCTGGGCGAAACAAATGCACTTGCCGATGAACGTTGAGAGCGCCCCGTCGCGGTGGGGTTTTTCCTATACACGAATTTTCGAGCTGTATAACTCAGGATTGGCGCTCTCAAGGCTTTTGCCTACTTCCGCTTGTCATTCTGTTTTACAAATGTTCGGACCATTTTGCCGAAATCCTTATCTTTGGCCTTGCGTTCGAGCAGGGTCGCGGAGTTGAAGGAATCTTCAGCAACAAGTTTGCGCCATCGCGCAAGCCGGTTCATATCGAGCTCGCCGGTTTCGACCGCATTCAGAACAGAACACCCTGGTTCTGTCTGATGTTGACAGTTCCTGAAGCGACACCTGTCTGATAGATCACGGATGTCCGAAAACAGGTCTTCAATACCTGTTGCTGCATCTGTCAGCTGTAGTTCCCGCATGCCCGGAGTATCCAAAATCAAACAGTGATTTGGCATGGTGTGAAATTGGCGGCGTGTGGTCGTGTGCCGGCCTTTGGCGTCATCCTCGCGGATAGACTGCGTTTCAATAGATTGCGTTTCCAACAAGGCGTTTGCCAAGGTTGATTTGCCAACCCCCGATGATCCGAGGAACGCGACTGTTGCGCCAGGTTTGCACCAATCAGCGAGTTTTATTTTGGGTTCACCACTCTTCGCATCCAAAGCGACGACCGCGACATACTCGGAAATCTCTTTAGCTTTTTCAACGTAGACTTGCGGATCGTGACTCATATCCGTTTTTGTCAGAACTATGACCGGTGTAATCTCCGCTTCAAAAGCGACCGCGACATATCGTTCAAGACGAGCGATATTGAAGTCCTGGTTGCAGGATGTAACGATGAACGCTGTATCGATGTTGGCAGCGATCAACTGTTCTTGTCGATCCGTCCCAGGCGCGCGTCGTTTGATAAGATTTTTTCGAGCCAGTACACGGCTGGACTTCAGGTTGTCGCGATCAAACAGCAACCAGTCGCCGACTGTTGCATCTTGCCGGGGTGGAAGCATCTCGTCAATGCCATCGCCAATAACATGAAGGCCATTTCGGTGCACTTCAACGATGCGAACAGGCGGTGTATGCGCTAATTCACTTATGTCGATCTGTTGAGAGAAGTAGGGCTTCCAACCAAGAGTGTTCAGGAAAGCAGGTCTATCTGTTGCGCCCTGAACGCCCGATGTACCCGGAAATAACTTGGAATAGTCACGTCTCATCTTGAGTGTCTTTCATGTCACGAACGCGAGCATGGCTCGGTTCATCCGGTAGGATAAGCTTCAAGCAAAACCAAAGGTTCGTTGCCAAGACATGGCATCGATCGGTATGCTTTAATTTTGCATCGGGAGGACTTCAGCCTCCCCACTTTACCGGGACATCAAATCTCCTTCATCGAGCGGCCTAAGATACTATGTTGATCTCACACTTTCAATATTTTCCAAGGGATTCGGCATGATTTGCGTCGCGTGCCTCAAACTGTCGCTCGGTGCAGCCGCCACGCTCGCGGGGCTCGGACTTGCTGCGTTGGCCCTCGCACCAGAGCGCCTGTGATGAGCGTGATGCGGATCACGGCGCTGGCCCTTTTGGCTCTCTGCGTCGGCGGCATCATCTGGAAGACACTTCCGGCCCGCACCGCGCCCGTCGCCGGCCCCGACCCCATCGCGGAGCTAATCCCGGCCGAGATCGGCGGCATGACGCAATGGCTCCTGATCCGCGGCGCGGACCGGAACGCGCCGATCCTGCTGTGGCTGCATGGCGGGCCCGGATCGGCGCAGATGCCGATCCATAGGCTGACGGCCGAGCTGGAGCGTGATTTCGTCGTCGTGCACTGGGACCAGCGCGGCGCGGGCAAATCGAATCCGCCGGAATTTGACTCCGCGACGATGACGCTTGAGCAGTTCCTTGCGGATGCAAGAGAAGTGACGGCGCTGCTTCGCCAGAGCGTTGGCGACCAGCCGCTGATCGTGCTCGGCCATTCCTGGGGCGCCATGCTGGGCGCGCGGCTCGTGGCGCGCTGGCCGGCGGACTACGCCGGATATATCGGCGTCGGGCAGCAAGTGGACACACTGCGCGGCGCGACACTGGCGCTCGACTGGCTGGGCACGGTCGCGCCCGACTCTGAGCTTGTCAGCCGAACGCCGGAGGCCTTCCGCGGCCATGACCTCTACGTGCGGCTGATGGAGGCGGTCGAGGCGGCGGGAGGGGGCATGAACATCTCGCTCGCCTCAATGCTGCCGCGCGCGCTGGCCGCGCTGGAATACCGGCTGGCCGACTACCGGCGCTGGTTCCAGGGCGCAAACCGCGGCAGCGGGCCGATGTGGGCAGAGTATCTTTCGCGCGACCTCATCGCCGAGGTGCCGGTGATGCCGGTGCCGATGCTCCTGATCTCGGGCGCCTCCGACATGAACACACCAGTTGCCTTGGTGCGGGACTGGTTCGAAGCGGTCGAAGCTCCACGGGGCAAGTGGATGGAGAGTTTCGGCGGCTCGGGTCACGCGCCGTTCCTGAACGAGACGGCGCGTTTCGTCGAGACGGTGCGCCGCTTCACTGCACCCGGAAGCAGCGGCAGCAGACCGAGTGTCGTGTTCGACGCGGCATGGAAGACATGCGCGATGACAAGGCTCCCGCCGCTCGCCTGCCAGATGTAGAGGATCGAGACGGCAAGGATCTGGGCCGCGAACAGCGGTATCGGGATCGCGGCATGGAAATCGCTGGGCATGACTCAGAGTGGCAGGTGCCAGAGCGCCCAGACAACCCCAAGCCCGATGCTCGCCCTCACCGGGCCCGTTCGGTCCAGAAGCCGCGGCAGCAGGTAGCCGCGCCAGCCGGTCTCCTCACCCGGAACGCTGAAGATCAGCACCCACAGAAACACGACAGGGGCGAGCAGGAGCGCGCGACCGCCGGGCCAGTCCGGCCTGCCACCGTTGGCGGCGTCGATCCCGAGTGCCGCGATCCCAACTGCAGCCGTCGAAGCAAGCGCGAAGATCCAGACCCAAGCCGGCGCCCGCCAGCGCATGAAGCCGCTGAGCAGCTGACCAAGCGCGGCACGTCCGGCAGCGCCTGCGAGAAGCAGCGCGGCGACCGTAGGCCCGAAGGTGCCGGCAATGCGCCAACCTACCGCGTCGCTGCTCGTCAGGATCGCCGCGCCCGATGCGCCCCAGGAAAGCGCAAAGGTCATGGCGACGAAAGCGGCAGCCTGCCTCACCTGCCCGAGGCTCCGGCCAGCCGATCGCCACGCACAAGAAAGCGTCCGTCGATGCGCAGCGCCAGCGGGGCGCCCGAGATCGGTGGCGCCCCATCGGGCGCGGGACGCTGAGCGTGGATGTGCAGATGCGGCTCGGTCGAGGCGCCGGAATTGCCGACCTCGCCCAGCCGATCGCCCACCGCCACCACGTCGCCGGGCGCGATGTCGAGGCTGCCCTGCCGCATATGGGCGAAGACGATCTCGGCATCGCCGCAGCGCAAGATCACATGATTGCCCAGCCGGTTCACCGGATCCTGCTGCGGCACCTCGAAATCTGGCATGTTAACCTCGGCCGCGACGACGGTTCCGCTGCAGGGCGCAACAAGCGCTGCACCAAAGATCGCATAGACTGCCGGGTCAGTGGGGAGCCAACCGCTCGCGCGCAGGCCCCATGGCCCGAGGCCAAAAAAATCGACTGCGTAGGATTGCCCGCGCCAGGGCAGAAACCGCTCGACCGTGGCATCGAGGGTTTGCAGGTGCCTGTTGACCAACGTGTTGGAGCCACCATTGCCGACAAGGTAATGCCCCGGTCCGAAGGGATTGGCTATATCGACCACTTCGACGGGCGGCACTCGCTGCCCCACGAGCGCCCGAGCGCCATACCAACCGCCGAGGCCGAGCAGGACAACCGACAGCGCCAGCCCCACCCATCCCGACGGTGCGACAGGAAGAAGCGACGACTCCGCGAAATTCGTGCGCAGAAGCCATGCGAGCGCCGCCATCAGCCACAGCCCGCCAAAGACCCACGGCAGCCACCATCCCGGCACTGCCCATTGCGCGACTCGCGCCAGTGCGAAGAGAAACGCGCCCGTGCCGGCCGCCTGCAGCACGAAGCCAGAAAGGCTGCCGACGGGCCGGACAGCAAGCCAAGCGATCAAGACCAGCGGGAGCGCGATTTGTACGGCAAGGATCATCAGAATCATGGCCGCGCCCGCGGAAACCTGATGTCGGTCACATCCGCGAGGAAAAACGGGAAATAGTCCTGCGTGCGGAACATGTTGCCCGCCTCGACCCGGAACGGCAGGCGGTAGCCCCCCACCTCGCGGAAGTCCGCCATGACGGCGCCGAAAGGTTGCAGCCGGTGGACCTTGTCGGGATTCGCATTGCTCCAGCGCTGGAAAGAGACCTCCACCGGCCGACCCTCGGGATCGACCGTGATGTCGACGGCCTGTTCGAGCGCGCCGTGCGTGATGATTACGCGGGCTGTGTCGTCATCGACGGCCGACCATGCGACACCCGGCCCGGGCAAGAGCGACGCGGGTGCCCAGGTTGTCGCGTCTGCGGCATATCTCCCAAAGGCCGAGCGCGTATGATCGGGATCGCCGCCAAGCCGTGCGACAGGGATCAATCCGAAGATGCGAAATCGCGTCCAGCTGCCCGAGTCCGAGCCCGAGATCGGCATGCCTCCGCGCGTACGCATCGACCAGACGAACCCCTCGGGCACCGCGAGGATCTGGTGTGCTTCCATCGGCTGATAGTTTGGAGCCTCCTTGGTGCCCAAGCTGAACTGCCCACGCATGTCAACCTCGGCCACCGGCAAGAGCGGCGTTCCCGGCCGGATCGTATAACCGAAATAGCGGCGCGCGGGATCAGGCAGATCGGCCACCATCTCAGGGGCGAAGAGTTCGGGCGTGTCAGGCTGGAGCGCGGCCAATCTGTTCCATTCCGCGCGATCGGCACGCAAGTCGAACAGCCTGATACCTGCCAACGCAAAGAGGGCAAGTAAAAGTGCGAGTGCAATCCCGATCATAAATTTCATGCGGACCGTTTTCTTTATTGCGGCATCGTGATGTTAAAAGAGAAATGACAGTTCGTGCGATGATTTCGATCAAAGCTGCAGCACTTTTGGACACGAGAGCACATCGCAGGGGCGCCCACGGTTTGCAAGTTTGCAACGTCCGTTTCCTGCGCACTGCCGCGCTCAGCTCAACGTATGCTGCATATGCGGCGAAAGCCAACTTTGTCCCGCAATGTCGCCATCCGGCATTAAAGAATGCTGCACGATGGACAAATGGCCGGTTCGGTGACGCTGTCCCGCGGCGCTCGACGATGAGGCCAATGGCCGGTTAGGTGAAGGAATTCCGATGCGGGCCATTGTGCAAGATTTCCACAGGGAGTGAC
>JAGXFG010000129.1 GCA_024637395.1 Burkholderiaceae bacterium
GCAGCGCGTGCTCGGCGGTGGGTCGATCAAGATCGGCCCAAGGTGCGACAAGCTGGACGTGGAATGAGCACCCCTAGGTGTTGCCCCCACCCTGGTAGCTGGGCGTTGCCCGGACCGGTGTCGGCCTGGCGAGCTGCGTACCGAAATAGATGACTGCCAGCACCCCGACATAGGCAATGAACTGCGCGCCCGAGGGGTTGGCATCGTAGCCGACCAACGCATGAAGGACGGTGCCGAGCGCCGAATCAGTGGCCAGCAAGGCCGAGCTATCCCACAGTGGCGCGCTCCAGGCGTCGATCAATCCGGCCTGGCCCAGGGTCTTGGCCAGCTGGCTGGCGATCGCACCGGCGAACAGGGCGACCAGCACATTGGTGGTGGCGAACAGGGTCTTCAGCGGGATCCGCGAAAGACCGGCATAGAGCAGGTATCCGACCAGCACCCCGGCAGCAAGTCCGGCCGACCCCGATCCCAACACCTCCCAGGCCGAGGTCGAGTTGCCGGCCATCATGCCGCTCAGGAAGAGCACCGTTTCGGCGCCCTCGCGCAGCACGGCCAGGGCCACTACCACCAGCAGCGCCCAGGGAGGTCGCTGGCCACCCTGAACCGAACCGCCGATGCGACGGGCGTCCTCGACCATTTCACGCGAATGGGTCGTGACCCAGACGCAGTGCCAGATCAGCATCAGCAGCGCTAGTGACTGGACGCCGATGTTCACCAGGTCCTGGCCGATACCCCCGGCCCAGGAGCTGATCTGCCGGGCCAGCACCGCCAGCAGGACCGCGCCGAGTGCACCTGCCACTACCCCAGCGCTGAGCCAGCGGCTGCGTCCCGCCAGTTGCCTGGTAGCGGCAGCCACGATACCGATGAAGAGAGCCGCCTCGAGCGACTCGCGAAACACAATCAGACCGGCAGCGAACATCTCTTCCTCCCCGCCCTACTCGACAACCACCGCGCCGACGGCGGTCTTCTCGTTGAACTCGCCGACGAAACCATAGCGGCCGGGCTTCAGCGGACCGATGAAGATGACTGCCTTGGCGCCGCCGGGGATCACCTTCTCGCGGTTGAGACTGTGGCTCTCGAACTCCTCGGGGGTGCTGTCCTGGTTGTGGACCACCAGCTTGATGCGCTGGTTTGCCGGCACCTTTAGTTCAGCCGGCTCAAAGCGGTGGTTCTTGATGCTCAAGGCGACTTCGGCGTCGGCAGCGAGAACGGCGTTGGACGAAAACAGCGCCGCGAACAGGATTGCGGTGACGAAACGGTGGGACGACATTGGCGATGGGCTCCGCGGTTGCTTAGTGTGGTTCACTCGTAATACGAACCACTCGCATTTGCAAGCACTTCCCATCCAAGTCGGCAAACCGGCGCCGCGCCCAAGGACAACGGCGCAGCCGCCAGGCTGGCATGTCACGGGCCGGCACCGATATACTTGCCTGCAGCGGCCCTGCGGTACGCTAGAATGACCGCGCATCGGCCAGCATGACTTTACGCTCAGGCGGCATCCACCGGTCGCCAAGGCGCGCCAGGCGCGCGCCGCTACCCTCGGCCAGCGTCGCGACGATCTCGGCGCCAAACCCGGCGACCTGAACGGCCTCGTGAACCACCAGCACGCGGCCAGTCTTTGCCGCCGACTCGAAGACTGCCTCCCGGTCCCAGGGCCACAGCGTGCGCAGGTCGATCACCTCGGCATCGATGCCCCGGGCAGCCAGCAATTCGGCTGCAGCCAGCGACCAGTGCACCGCCTTGCTCCAGGTGACGATAGTCAGGTCTTTCCCGGGACGCACCACCTGTGCCAGACCCAGTGTTGCCAGCCTCAGCTCGTCGACTTCGCCTTCGAGCCCCCAGAGTTCCTTGTGTTCGAGGTAGACCACCGGGTCACCGCAGTCGAGCGCGGCGCGCAGCAGCGAATAATTGTCCTGCGCCGTCGCGGGAGTGACCACCACCAGTCCGGGAATGTGCGTGAACCAGCTCTCCAGCGACTGCGAGTGTTGCGCCGCCGAGGCACTCCAGATCCCGATCGGCATCCTGATCACCGCCGGCACCCGGCCCTGGCCACCGAACATGAAGCGGTTCTTGGCCGCCTGATTGACGATCTCGTCCATGGCGCAGAGCGCGAAATCCATCACCCGCATCTCGCTTACCGGTTTGAGCCCGGTAAGCGCCATGCCAACCGCGGCGCCGACGATCGTCGCCTCGGAGATTGGGGTATCGATCACGCGCTCGGCACCGAACTCCTCGCGTAGCCCCCGATACTGGCCGAAGATTCCGCCGCGACCGAGGTCCTCGCCCAGAGTGACCACCCGCGAATCGCTGCGGCCAGGCCTGCGGCGGCGGCCGCCGCGTAACTCATCAGCGCCATTGCCCGGCTCCCGTATCCTGGACTTCCTCGCAGGCCGCTGACGCCAGCGGCCACGCTGCGGCACTGGCGCTGGCCAGCGCAGCTGCGACTTCGGCCCGGGCTTCGGCCATCACCGCCGCGATCGCGGCACTGGTGACGCCGCGGGCCGAGAGCTGGGTCCCGGCCACCAGCAACGGGTCGGATAATTTTGCAGCCGCCAGTTCGGCCGGGTCACGGTAGGCGGCGGGGTCGACCGAGACATGGCCGGTGAAGCGGTAAGTCCTGGCGTGCAACAGTCGCGGGCCTCCCCCCGAGCGCACCTCGTCAACGAGTGCTTCGGCTGCCGCGTACACCGCTGCCACGTCGTTGCCGTCGACCGTCAGCGCCGCGACACCGTGGCTGGCGGCCCGCGCCGCCGCGCCCTCACCCGCCGACATCGCGCTGGTCTGGGTGGTCGCCGACCACTGGTTGTCCTCGCACACGAACAGGATCGGCAGCCCGAAGGTAGCCGCCCAGTTCAGGCTCTCTGCAAAAGGGCCGCGGTTGATCGCGCCGTCGCCGAAGAAACTGACCGCGATCGCGGCGCTGTGCTGGATCATGATCGAGTGCGCGGCCCCGACTGCGATCGGGATTCCCGCCGCCACCACACCGTTGGCGCCGAGCATGCCGACCGAGAAATCGGCGATATGCATCGAGCCACCGCGCCCGCCGCAATACCCGCTGGCCTTGCCGAAGAGTTCGTGCATCATCCGCTCGAGGTTCGCGCCCTTGGCAATGGTGTGGCCGTGGCCCCGATGGGTCGAGGTCAGGTAGTCGGTAGGACGCAGGTGCGCGCACACGCCGGCGGGCACCGCCTCCTGGCCGGTCGAGAGGTGCAGCGGTCCGCGCACCTGGACCTGGGAGGAAGACTGCTGGCCGAACGCCGCGACGCCGCCCTGGCTGGCGATCTCGGCGGCGTCCTCGAACGCGCGAATTCGGCACATCGTCCGGTACAGCGTCAGCAGCACCGGATTCGGAACAGTCTTTTCCATCGGGATATCCGCTCGTTGCTCAGGGCAGAATTCGATGGTAGCAGAGAGTCATTGCCGGCAATGGTGGCGGTGGCCAGGACCGCGTCCGGCCAATGCGGTTCCTGCCGATTGCCGATTGCCTTCCGCCACCAATTGACGGCGAGCGCGCCAATTACGGCGTCACCCAATTATCAATGTCGTTCCGGCGGCATTTGGATCGCCGGCCATTTACCCGGAGACGGACAACCCATTGCCGGTTTCTTCCCGGCGCCACTTTGCTCGCGCGACAGTTCTGGCCTTTCGCTCCGCGCTCGCGACCAGTCGTCGGGATGCCCGCCGGAGAGTCCTAATTGCACGGTAAAGTTCACCACCGGCTGGACAAGCCAGTCGGCGTGGCCAATTGAATACGAGCCATGGATCATCAACTCACATATTTGCGGTATCTGCTGATAGAATCAGGCCGCATGAGCGAATCAGCTAATAGCCGTTGGCAAAATGGATTTATTGCCGATGGCCACGGTGTCGCTGACGCTCCTGCGCCACGTGATTCGTCCGGCCGCGGATCGCGCGGGCGACGCCGGTGACTCCGCTCGCCCAACGCATCCTGACCCCGCTCTTCAGGGAGCAGCTCGACCTGATGCTGCGCCTGGCCCGGCGCAACGGCACCCTGACGGCGGTGGTGATGGCTGACACCGACGATTTCCGCCGCATCAAGAACTCGCTCGGTCATCGCCAGAGCGATGCCTTCATCAAGACCGTCGCCTTGCGCCTGGCCGCCGCGCTGCGCGACTCCGACGTGCTGATCGTCCACGCCACGGCCGACTCGAAGTCCTCGGTGGCGCGAGTCACCGGCAGCGAGTTCGCGATCGTGCTCGGCGGGCTCAACGAACCACATGGCGCGCTGCGGGTCGCGCAGCGCCTGCGCGAGGCCGCCGGCGCCCCGGTCACGATTGGCGGCAGCGAGATCTTCCCGAGCATGAGCCTCGGGGTTGCCCTGTTTCCGGGCGATGGCGAAACCTCCGAGCTTCTGAGCGAACACGCCGAGCTCGCGCTGGGCCAGGCCAAGGATGGCGGCAAGAACCAGGTGCGCTTCTATGACAGCTCGATGGAGCGCCGCGCGAGCGATCGACTCTCGCTCGAGAGCAGCCTGCGCCACGCAATCGAAGAGCGCGAGTTATTCCCCGTCTACCAGCCGCGCATCGATGCGCGCACCGGCCTGGTGTGCGGCATCGAAGCCCTGGTGCGCTGGCGCCACCCGGAGCGCGGCGTGCTCGCCCCTGCCGAGTTTCTCGAGGTGGCCGAGCGCAGCCGGCTGATCGTGCCGCTGGGAGAGTACATGCTCGAAGCCGCGTGCCGCCAGAACCTGGCCTGGCAGCAGGCGGGGCTGCCGGGCGTGCCGATGAGCGTGAACATCTCGGCCACGCAGGTGGCGCAACCAGATTTCGTGCACACCATCGCACGCGTACTCGAGCAAACCGGACTGCGCCCCGAGTGGCTGGAGCTCGAGATCACCGAATCGGTGATGATGCAAGACGCCGCGGTCGCGTCCCGGGTCTTCCTGGACCTCAAGAAGATGGGCGTGCGCATCTCGATCGATGACTTCGGCACCGGCTTCGCCTCGCTGTCGTACCTGCGCGACTTCGATTTCGATGTGCTCAAGATCGACCGCTCCTTCGTGAGCGGTCTGCCGCGCGAAACCCGCACCGCGGCGCTGACCTGCGCCATCATCGAACTCTCCCGGCGGCTCGGCCTGGACGTGGTGGCCGAAGGCGTCGAGAACGCCGCCCAGGCAACCTTCCTGGACAACAACGGCTGCCACCTGATGCAGGGCTTCGGCTACTGCAAACCCATCGTCGCCGATGAGCTCAGCCTGTTCTGGGCAGAGTGCATGACACCACACAGCCAACAACGCCTCGCGGCTGCGCTGCCAGCGTAGCCGCGCACGCCGCCTGAGCGGGCGGCGCAGCCGCTCAGGCGCTGATGGCGGCCAGTGATTCCTCGATGATGCCGAGCCCTTCCTCGAGCACTGCGTCGCTGATCGTCAGCGGCACCATCACCCGCAACACATTGCCGTAGCTGCCGCAGGTGAGCAGCAGCAGCCCGCGTTTGGCGGCTTCGCCCTTGAGCTTGCCGGCGATCTCCGCCGAGGGCTGATGGGGGTCCCCATTGACGCAAAACTCGATCGCGGTCATCGCACCCAGTCCGCGCACCTCGGCGATGCTCGAGTGCTTCGCGGCCATGGCGTTGAAGCGGGCCCTCATCGTCTCGCCGAGGACGTCGGCACGCGCGCACAACTGCTCCTGCTCGATCACGTCGAGCACCGCCAGCGCCGCAGCCGCGGCCAGCGGGCTACCGCCATAGGTCGATCCCAGCCCACCCGGCGCTGCCGCATCCATCACTTCCGCCTTGCCGACCACGGCCGATATCGGGAAGCCGCCCCCGAGCCCCTTGGCGAGCGTGATGATGTCGGGTTCGATGCCGTAAAGTTCAGTTGCGAACAGCCTGCCGCAACGGCCGATTCCGGTCTGCACTTCATCGCTGATCAGCAGGATGCCGTGGGTATCGCAGAGCGCGCGCAGTTTCTTCATGAAGCCCAGCGGGGCCGGAATGTATCCGCCCTCGCCTTGCACCGGCTCGATGATGATCGCTGCGACGTCCTTGGGTTCGATGCTGTACTTGAAGAGCTGGTTGATCGCACTGATCGAATCAGCCTCGGAAACTTCGTGCAGTGCGTCGGGGAACGGGACATGGAAGATCCCGCCCGGGAACGGCCCGAAACCGAGCTTGTAGGGATCGACCTTGCCGGTCAGCGCCATGCCCAGCATCGTGCGGCCGTGAAATGCCCCGCCGAACGCGATGACACCGGTGCGACCGGTCGCGACCCGCGCGATCTTGACGGCATTTTCGACCGCCTCCGCGCCGGTGTTGACCAGGAATGACTTCTTGGGCGTGGCGCCGGGCGCCAGCGCGTTGAGCCGCTCGCACAACTCGACGTAGGGCTCGTACGCCACTACCTGGAAGCAGGTGTGGCTGAAGCGCTCGATCTGCGCGGTGGCCGCCGCCACCACCTTGGGATGACAGTGGCCGGTGTTGACCACCGCGATGCCGGCGCAGAAATCGATCCAGCGCCGCCCTTCCACATCCCAGATTTCAGCGTTCTCGGCGCGTTGCGCAAAGACCGCGTGAGCCTGTCCCACGCCCCGCGGTAATGCCGCGACGCGACGCGCCATCAATTTCTCATTGCTCATCGCAGATAGAACATCACGGTTGGCATTCATCAATCCCTCTCCTTCTGTTCGCGCAAGACAGTTGTTTGCAAATTTCTCCGGAAACGTTCATTATTTTAAACGCATATTGCAGATAAAACCAAGAGCGTCAGAGTCAGCGGATTCAGCGCCGGCGCCGCATTTTAAGTCCTGATTATGTTTAACAGGACGCCAAACGAGCAATCAGAATGGAAAACCACGACGCCAGTATGTCTAATATATTGCCCACCATCCATGAGAGCGAGCCGGCTGCAGTTGGTCCGCGCCTGCGCGAAATCCGCAACGAACTGGGACTGTCCCAACGCGAACTGGCACGGCGCTCGGGCGTCACCAACGGGATGATTTCGCTGATCGAGCAGGACAAGGCCAGCCCATCGGTGGCGCTGCTCAAGAAGGTGTTGGTCGGAATTCCGATGTCACTGGCGGAATTCTTCTCGCCGCCGCAAACCACTGAACCCCAGGCCTTCTTCTCGGCCGCGGAACTGACCTCTCTCGACAGCGGCGAGATCCGTTTCCGGCAGGTCGGAGCGCAGGTGCCCGGCAGGACCCTGCAAGTCATGACTGAAACCTACCCGCCCGGCGCCGACACCGGCGAGGCCATGCTCCAGCATGAAGCCCAGGAGGGCGGGATAATCATCCGGGGCCAGGTCGAAATTACCGCGGGGCATCAAACCAGGGTGCTGGGTCCGGGTGACGCGTACTACTTTGACAGCCGTACGCCACACCGCTTTCGCAACATCGGCTCCGAGGAGTGCGAGTTGTTCAGCGCCTGCACACCGCCCACTTTCTAGCCCGCTGACGGCAACACCGATCAACGCCACCCAATGCCAATCCCGATACTCCGGAGAAATCCCGCCAAATGACCCCATTTTCGATAGCCGGCATTCAGATGAATGTCTCCGCAAGCCACGAAAACATCACCGCGATGTGCCAGAAGCTCGACATCCTCGTGGCCCGTTTCCCCTGGGTCCAGATGGCAGTATTCAGCGAACTCTGCGCCTATGGCCCGTCGCCTTATCATGCCCAGCCGACCGGCGGCCCGGCCGAGCAACTGTTTTGCGAGGTGGCGGCCAAGCACGGCCTGTGGCTGGTGCCGGGTTCGATGTTCGAGCGCGTCGGCGACGACATCTACAACACCACGTCAGTGATCAACCCGAGCGGCCAGGTCGTGACGCGCTATCGCAAGATGTTCCCGTTTCAGCCCTATGAGACCGGCATCAAGCCGGGCACGGAGTTCTGCGTCTTCGACGTCCCTGAGATCGGCCGCTTTGGCGTGTCGATCTGCTACGACATGTGGTTCCCGGAAACCACCCGCACCCTGGTCTCGATGGGTGCCGAATGCATCCTCCACCCGACCATGACCGACACCATCGACCGCGACGTCGAACTGCCAATCGCCCGCGCCAACGCCGCGATCAACCAGTGCTATTTCTTCGACATCAACGGCGTCGGCGATTGCGGCACCGGGCGCTCGATCGTGGCCGGCCCGTCGGGATATGTGATCCACGAAGCCAGCGGCGGAGAAGAGGTTATTCCGGTTGAGATTAACCTGTCCCGGGTGCGCCGTGAGCGCGAAGTCGGCGTGCGCGGACTAGGCCAGACGCTCAAGAGTTTTCGCGACCGGCCGGTCGAGTTCCCGGTCTATCAGCGCAGCGCGGAATCAGAACAGTACCTGCAGTCCCTTGGCCCGCTGATCAAGCCGACGCGCAATCTGCACGGCGCGAGCCCCGCGCCGGAAGTCCCCGCCGGGCCTGCCGGCCCGGCAGGCCCGGCCGGAGTTATGCCGGCCGGCACGCTGCCGAACCTGGTGTGAGTGGGCAGCGGGCAAAAACAGTGTCGCGCAGCGCGCGGCGCATCTGACAGCCAGGAGCAATAAATACAGAGGCCAATTGTCACAGGCGGTTTATGGTCCTTGCCATCACTTTTGGGGCCATCTGGACGAAGCGACGGTCCACTGCCGAACCATCCAGGAGAGAAACGATGAGCACGATGATCACCAGTATGTCCGACCTGCGACTGTTCTTTCATCGCAATGACCGGCCGATCTATTTCATCAGCGCCACCAATTTCAACCTGGCAGGGATGGACGAGCGAATCCTGCACTTCAAGCACATCAACTACATCGATTGCTTCGACGGCCGGCACCCCAACGTCTTCGTCCCGAGCCGGCAGCCGCACCCCGAATTCGAGAGCATCGAGGACATCAACAACTACCTGCTCCAGCACAAGGAAGTGATCGACTACATCAAGGGCCGCGGCGGCAAGCCGGTGGCAATCTTCCTGATGTTCGACGAGAAGACCGAGGAATTGTGCAAGGAGCTGGGGATCGAGTTGTGGTTCCCGTCGGCGGAACTGCGCCAGCGCTGCGACAACAAGATGGAAACGGTGCGCATCGGCAACAAGGCCGGAGTGCCCTCGGTGCCCAACGTGCTCTCGAAGGTCGAGAGCTACCCGCACCTGCTCGAGCTGTGCAAGGCCAACAAGCTGGGTACCGACCTGGTGATCCAGACCGCGTTTGGCGACTCCGGCCACACCACCTTCTTCATCTCGAACGAGGAGGAGTGGAAGAAACACGCCGAGGAGATCGTCAAGGATCCTGAAGTGAAAGTCATGAAGCGCATCAACTGCCGCGGTGGCACTCTCGAGGCCTGCGTCACCAAGCACGGCACCGTGGTTGGTCCGCTGCTCACCGAGATCGTCGGCGCCAAAGAGTTGACCCCCTACAAGGGCGGCTGGTGCGGCAACGAGGTCTTCCCGGGGGCGTTTACTGAAAAGGCCCGGCTGACCGCCCGCGACTACGCCTACATGTTCGGCAACCAGCTGCTCAAGGAAGGCTACCGGGGCTACTTCGATCTTGACTTCCTGGTCGACCAGGACGACCAGGAGGTCTATCTCGGGGAACTCAATCCGCGGGTCTGCGGTGCCAGCCCGATGACCAACCACGCCGCCTTCGCCTATGCCGACGTGCCGCTGTTCTTCTTCCATCTGCTCGAATTCAGCGGTGTCGAGTTCGACCTCGACATCGAGGACCTCAACCGGCGCTGGAAGGATCCGAAGTACATCAACAACTGGAGCCAGCTGGTGATGAAGCACACCGACGAGAGCGTCGACATCGTCGAGCATGGCCCCCAGACCGGCATCTACCGCATGGACGATAACGGCAACGTCAGCTACCACCGCTTCGATTACCGCCGCATGGCGGTCGAGAACGAGCGCGAGGCCTACTGGCTGCGGATCACCGGGCCCGGCGACTATCGCTACGAGGGAGCAGACCTGGGAATCCTGATCACCCGTGGCCGCTCGATGGGCGACGATTTCAGGTTGAACGCGCGCGCCGAGAGCTGGATCAAGGGAATCAAGGCGCTCTACCAGGGCAAACCGCTGGGCACGATCCAGCTCGACGAGCCCGCGCCGACGGCCGGGTCGTTCAAGATCCTCTGATCAGCGCACGATGTCGCTGATCCAGGCCCAGGAACTGCTCTTTCGGGCACGCGAGGAGCCGCTTCCTGGCGCCATCTGGAAGGGGCTGTTCGAGGGGTTCTGGCCGTCCTACCGGCGCTGGTACCTGCAGGACGGGGCCAACGAGCGCCCCTATTACCTGCGCTGCGTCAGCAAATTGCGCGAGTACATGCCGGAACTGATGGGCACCTACGAGACCCTCACCGCGCTGACCGGAGGCGGTGACCTCGAGGCGCGTTTCCTCTCGCTCTACTGTCCGCCGCCGTATCTCTCGGGCTGTTCGCAGGCGGTGGTGGGCGGCGCCAGCCCGATGCTGGTGCGCAACTACGACTACGCCCCCCAGCTGTGCGAAGGCCTGATCCTCAAGACCTGCTGGAACGGTCGCGCGGTCATTGGGGTCAGCGACTGTCTCTGGGGTTTGCTCGACGGCATCAACGAGGATGGCCTGGCAGCGTCGATCGCCTTCGGCGGGCGCCGTGTGGTCGGTGACGGATTCGGCGTGCCGCTGGTGGTGCGCTATGTGCTGGAAACCTGCACCCACACCCCGGAGGCCATCGCCGCGCTCGTCCGCATCCCGGTGCACATGAGCTACAACGTCACCGTGGTCGACGCCCGCGGTGCGTTCGCAACCGTGTTCCTGGCTCCCGACCGCAGCCCGGAAGTGCGCATCCAGGCCATTGCGACCAACCATCAGCGGCGGATCGAATGGCATCAGCACGCCACGGCCACCGCCACCGTGGAGCGCGAGCGCCACCTGATGATGCTGCTCGCCGACAAGTCGGTGACCGAGTCAGCGCTGAGGCGGGCATTCCTGCAGCCACCGATCTATTCACGGGCCTTCGATCGGGGCTTCGGCACCCTCTACTCGGCCGCCTACTGGCCGGGACAGGGACGAGCCGAGTACTTCTGGCCTGGCCAGCGGTGGCCGCAATCCTTTGCAGCGTTCGATACCGGAGACCGCCAGATCGGGTTCTTCAACAACAGCGGCCCGGCATGACGACTTGCGGCAACGCTCGCAACTCTCGGCAGCAAGAACAGACGCAACGAAGGAGACAAGCGTGAAACACAAGGAATCGTCAAAAATCTCTCTGACCGAGTACTACAGTGCCCGGCAGTTGCGGCTGGACCGCTGGGGTGCGCTGAGGGTCGCCACCGGGCAACTGGCCCGCCAAACGACCGAGCGCAAACGCGCTGACGCCGAGCGCCGCGCCATCGAATTGATCGGCGCGCTGCGCCCGATCGAGATGTACTGGGCCTTCCCCGGCCAGCGCACCTTCTCGGCGCTGCTCGACCTGCTGCAGTCCGGCCGCTACGAGGCCCTGGCCAGCACGGTCCAGAACATCGGGCGTTCGCTGCTCAGCAACAGCTATCGGCGCAACCCGCACCACAGCAGCATCGACGAGCTGATCGAATCCAGCCCCGAAGATACCGCCCAGGAGGCCACGCAGAGCAAGCAGCGGCCGTATTTCGAAGTGCTGTTTGTCGACGATTTCTCGACCGGCCAGGAGGCCAGGCTGCGCCAGATGCTCGATGAAATGCGCCGCGCCGAGGATCCCTTCGTCTACGAACCGGTGATCGTGCCCAGCGTCTCCGACGCCATGATCGCGGTGATGTTCAACCACAACATCCAGGCAGTGGTGGTCCGCAACGGCCTGAAGCTCGAATCGGAGTTCTCGCTGGAGCTGCTCGATGACCACATCGCCAGACTCCAGGAAACCGACATCAACAGCCTCGAACCGAGCTCCTATGGTCCGGAACTCTGCCGGCTGGTCAACCAGCTGCGCCCGGAACTCGATCTCTACCTGTTCACCAACCTGTCGGTCGAGAGCATCGCCGGCATCGATCTGGGCGGCTGCCGTCGCGTCTTCTACAACCAGGAAGACTACATGGAGCTGCACCTCAACATCCTCGGCGGAGTCAGCGAGCGCTACGAGACGCCCTTCTTCAACGCCCTGACCAAGTACGCCCGCAAGCCTACCGGCGTCTTCCACGCCATGCCGATCAGTCGCGGCAAGTCGATTACCGGGTCGCACTGGATCAAGGACATGGGCGATTTCTACGGCATGAACATCTTTCTTGCCGAAACCTCGGCCACCTCTGGCGGTCTCGACAGCCTGCTCGAGCCCCATGGCCCCATCAAGAAAGCGCAGGAACTGGCCGCGCGCGCCTTTGGGGCGAAGCAGACCTTCTTCTCCACCAATGGCACCTCGACCTGCAACAAGATCGTCGTGCAGGCGCTGGTGCGCCCGGGTGACATCGTGCTGGTCGATCGCGACTGCCACAAGTCACACCACTACGGCATGGTGCTGGCGGGCGCGCAGGTGTCATACCTCGACAGCTACCCGCTCAACGAGTACTCGATGTACGGCGCCGTGCCGCTCAAGGAGATCAAGCACCGCCTGCTGGAGCTCAAGGCAGCCGGCAAGCTCGATCGGGTGCGTATGCTGCTGCTGACCAATTGCACCTTCGACGGCGTGGTCTACAACGTCGAACGGGTGATGGAAGAGTGCCTGGCGATCAAGCCCGACCTGGTGTTTCTCTGGGACGAAGCGTGGTTCGCTTTCGCCCGGCTGGGACCGGCCTACCGCCAGCGCACCGCCATGCACAATGCCGAGAAAATGCGCGCACGCTATCGCTCACCCGAATACCGCGCCGCCTACGAGGACTATGCCAAGCAGGTCGCCGGCCTCGACGACACGGCGCTGCTCGGTGCGAGGCTGATGCCAGACCCCGACAAGGTGCGGGTGCGGGTCTACGCCACCCAGTCGACCCACAAGACGCTGACGGCGTTGCGCCAGGGATCGATGATTCACGTCCACGACCAGGACTTCAAGGACGAGGTCGAGCAGTCCTTCCGCGAAGCCTACATGACGCACACCTCGACCTCGCCGAACTACCAGATCATCGCGTCGCTCGACGTCGGCCGGCGCCAGGTCGAGCTGGAAGGATTCGAATTCATCCAGCGCCAGGTCGAGCAGGCGATGTCGATCCGCCGGGCGATCAACAACCACCCGGTGATCAGCAAGTATTTCCGGGTGCTCACCGTCGAAGACATGATTCCCGCCGAATACCGTAGTTCCGGGATCAGCACCTATTGGCGCCAGGAGACCGGCTGGCGTGACATCTGGGCGGCATGGGCCGAGGACGAATTCGTGCTCGACGCGACCCGGATCACGCTTTCGGTCGCCGACTCGGGATGGAACGGCGACACCTTCAAGAACGACATCCTGATGGACCAGCACGGCATCCAGATCAACAAGACGTCGCGCAACACGGTGCTGTTCATGACCAACATCGGCACTTCGCGCTCCTCGGTCGCCTACCTGATCGAGGTGCTGATGAAGATTGCCACCGAACTCGACGAACGCATCGAGGATGCCAGCACGGTCGAGCGCAGGATCTTCGAGCGCAAGGTCAAGTCGCTGCGCTACGATCTGCCGCCGCTGCCCGACTTCAGCAGCTTCCACCCGGCTTTCCGCCTAAGCCACGAACAGGGCACGGGCGAGGGCGACATCCGCTCGGCGTTCTTCCTGGCCTACGATGAAAACAACTGCGATTATCTGGCGCTGGCGGGCAACGCCATCGAGAACGAACTGGACGCGGGGCGCAAGCCGGTGTCAACGACCTTCGTGATCCCCTACCCGCCGGGCTTCCCGATCCTGGTGCCGGGTCAGATCATCAGCAAGGAGATCGTGACCTTCATGCGCGCCCTGGACGTTACCGAGATTCACGGTTATCGCCCGGAACTGGGGCTGCGCATATTCACCGAGGAAGCGCTGGCGAAAGCCCTGGCGAGCAAACCGCTGCTCTGAGACGAGCGCGACGGGACGCCATTTTACTGGCGTCCCTGTCGAACCTGTACGGCCCCGGACTCAGTAGCGTCGACCGCCTCCGCCGCCGCCACCGCCACCGCCACCGTAGCCGCCACCACCGCCGCCGCCGCTGCGGCCACCGCCGCCAGTGCGTGGTTCCTGCGGACGCGCTTCATTGACGATGATGCCGCGGCCCTCGATGTCCTTGCCGTTGAGCGCTTCGATCGCAGCCTGCGCCGCCTCTTCCGTGCCCATCTCGACGAAGCCGAAACCCTTGGACCTGCCGGAATCGCGGTCGATGATGACCTGCGCGGATTCAACTGCGCCGAACTCGGCAAACATCTGTTCAAGATCGCCGTTCGCCACGTTGTAGCTCAAATTGCCAACATAAAGCTTCTTGCCCAATGAAGTTCTCCAGAAGGTTGATAGGGATACGTACCGGGCTGCCAGACTTCGACTTCCCGGCCATGCGCAGCGCCTCGCACGCAACCGCCAAGCTAGCGGCAACCAGCGCGTGCAAAAGTCCATGATGCTCCCCTTTTTGCCAGAGGGCGAGAAATTCCTGTTGCCGGGACGCAGCGAAGGTCTGGAACTCATACTAAAGAACTAGTCTTTGGCAGCAACCAGTGAAAACCTCGGTGCCAGGGCTGCGGGTAAAATCAGCCTGCGACGCACCGCTCGCAGACCGGACCAGTTGAACCTGGCGCCGCCAACAAGAGCCAACGGGAAATCACATGAAAGCGATAGTCGACCTGACGGTCATTCCCCTGGGTGTCGGAGTCTCACTCTCGAGCTACGTTGCGGCCTGCGAGCGAGTGCTCGCCGAGGCCGGTCTCAAGACCCAGCTCCATGCCAACGGCACCAACATCGAGGGCGAGTGGGATGCCGTCTTTGCAGCCGTAAAGCGCTGCCACGAAGTGCTCCACGAGATGGGCGCGCCACGGATTTCGAGCAACATCCGGCTGGGCACCCGCGTCGACCGTGTCCAATCGATGGAAGACAAGATCCGCAGCGTCGAGGCGAAACTGGGCTCCCCGAGAGCAGACTGAACCGGCAGTCAGATCGGCCCTTGCGGGTAGTGTGAAACCTCAGCCGCCGGGGCGCCGGCGCAACCAGACCCGCACCAGGGGAGGCACCACGATCATCGCCACTGCCGCGGTCCACAAGCCCTTGGTGATCGCGCTCTCCCACAGGATGCCGAGTTCGCCGTTGGTGATCGACAGCGCCCGGCGCAGGTTCTGCTCCATCAGGTCGCCGAGCACGAAACCGAGGATCAGCGGAGCCATCGGAACCCCCTGCTTGCGTAGCAGGTAGCCGGCGATACCCAGACCGGCCATCATCATCAGGTCGAACGTGGTCGCGTGCACCGCGTAGACGCCGACCGCACTGACGGCGAGGATCCCGGGGACCAGCGCCCAGTTGGGCACCGACAGGATTCTGGTGAAAACGCCGACCATCGGGATGTTGATGAACAGCAGAATCACGTTGCCCACGAACAGCGAGGCCATCAAGCCCCACACCAGTGCCGGCTGCTGGGTGAAGAGCGCCGGGCCAGGGGTGATGTTGTAAAGCGTCAGGGCTCCCACCATCACCGCGGTAGTACCGGACCCGGGTACGCCCAGGGTCAGCATCGGGACGAACGAACCGACCGCCGAGGCATTGTTGGCCGCCTCCGGGGCGGCCACGCCGCGGATATCACCCTTGCCGAAGGTGCCGTCGCGGTCGGAGATCCGTTTTTCGGTGGCATAGGCGATGGCGCTGGCAATCGTCGCGCCGGCGCCCGGCAACACCCCGATGACGAACCCGAGAACGCTCGAACGCAGTGTCCCCCAGAAAGTCAGCGCCATTTCCTTGAGATTGAAAAGCGAGCGCCCGGTGGCGCTGATGATGCCGGCATTGCTGTGATGGCCCTCGAGCATCAGCAGGATCTCGCTTACCGAGAACAGGCCGATCACCACCACGACGAACTGGATGCCATCGGAGAGGTGCACCGAATCTCCGGTGAAGCGGTAGACGCCGGAGTTCGAATCCATGCCGATCGTGGAGAGCGACAACCCGATCACCGCGGCCAGGGCGGCTTTCATAGGATGATCGCCCATCAGGCCGGTGATGCAGGCAAAGGCAAAACACATCAGCGCAAAGTACTCGGCGGGGCCGAAAGCCAGCGCCCAGCGCGCCAGCAGCGGCGCAAACAGCACGAAGCCCAGCGTTGCCACGATCGAGCCCACGAATGAACTCCACGCCGAGATCGAGAGCGCAACGCCGCCCATCCCGTTGCGGGCCATCGGATGGCCATCGATGGCCGTCATGATGGCGCCGGCATCGCCCGGAACATTGAGCAGGATCGACGAAATCCGGCCGCCATATTCACAGCCGATGTAGACCGTCGCCAGCAGGATCAGTGCAGTCTCGGGAGGCAGCTTGAGCGCGAAGGCGAGCGGCATCAGGATCGCCACGCCATTGATCGGCCCCAACCCCGGGAGCATCCCGACAATGGTGCCGATGAGCGCGCCGAAGGCGCCGACCAGGAGATTGGTTGGCTCCAGCGCGACCGCAAAGCCGCTCAGCACGTGCTCGATGGCATCCATCAGTGACCGCCCAACAGGAAGGACAACACGCCGGTGGGCAGCACCACGTCGAGCAGTCGGTCAAAGAGCAGGAACAAGCCCGCGCCGAGCCCGACTCCAAGCATCATGCAGTTCTTCAGGGTCCCGCCGAAGGCCATCCCGACCGGTACCGCCATCAGCGCGGTGGCCAGCGAAAACCCGAGAGTGCGGAACAGCGCCGCATAGGCAAAGATCGCCACCGAACTCAGGCCGATGACCTTCAGCTGTGCCGCGCCAAAGCCAGCTTCGTTCGGGCTCGGTCGGATCGTCAGCCAGATTCCGCCGATCGCCATCAGCGCCGCCAGCAGCATCGGGAACGCGCGCGGGCCAACCGGCTCGTAGGAGATGGGAGCGACGTAGTCCCGCGCTGCCCAGGCCATGCCGGCAGCAACGACGACACATACCGCCCCGAATACGCGATCACTCATGGCGGCTCACGATGATAGGGAGAATTGGTCCGGCCGGAATGATCCGGCCGGCGGACTGCGGGCGGCTGCACGCAGCGCCCGCGACCATCATGTCCGAAATGCCTTACTTGGCGACGTTGAGACCAAACTCCTGGACCAGCGTGCGATAGTTCTGCACGCTGCGCTTGACGTAGGCGTCGAGCTCGGCGCCAGCCATCGAGAACGGGAACAGCCCGCGTTCGGTGCGCAGCTTGTCGAACTCCGGGGTCGCCATCATCTTCTTGAAAGTATCAGCCCAGACATTGAAGTCGGCATCGCTGACCTTCGGGCCCATGTAGAAGCCGCGGATGATTGCCCACTCGATATCGAAGCCCTGCTCCTTGGCGGTCGGGACAAGAGCGAGCTTGCCCGGCAGGCGCTTGTCCGCCAGCACCGCCAGCACCCGGATCTTGGCGCCACCGTCCATCTGGGTCACCGCTTCAGAGGCGTCGCCCGAGTAGACCTGGACGTGCCCGCCCTGGAGAGCCGTACTGGCCTCGCCGCCGCCCTCGAAGGCCACGAACCGCATCTTCCTGGGGTCCAGTCCGCCAGCCCTGGCGATCAGCGCGGCCTTCATCCAGTCCTGGCTGCCAACGGTGCCCCCGGCGCCGAACACGAGCTTGCTCGGATCCTTCTTCACCGCATCCATCAGGTCCTTGAGCGTCTTGTAGGGCGAATCTTCGGCGACCACGACCGCGCCGAAGTCGGCGCCCATGGCCGAGAGCCAGCGGACATCGTTCTCGTTGTAACGACCGAACTTGCCCTGGGCGAGGTTCAGGAGCGAACCACTGGAGTAGGCAATGATGGTGTTGCCCTCGGCCGGGCGCTGGGCAATGACGGTGTTGTACGCCACCGCGCCGATGCCGCCGGGCATGTAGGTGATGCGCATCGGGTCAGCGCTGTACTTGCCTTCCAACAGTGCCGCCTGGGCCAGCTTGCAGCTCAGGTCGAAACCGCCGCCGGGCTTGGCGCCGGCGATGCACTCGGACTTGTCCAGCGGCCCCGCAGAAGCGGCAACAACAACGCCGGCAAGTGCCAGCCCAATCAGGGAAGAGCTCAGCTTCATGTCATCTCCATACACACGGTTATAGTCTCCGCCGCCCGGTTTGCCGAACGGCGCGTCGTCAGATTCTAGCCGGGGAGCTGGCGCAACTGGGAATTCATCGCATTATCCCAGTCCCGCGCGCCACTCAGAACCGTGCCAGCCTCCTGCCGAAGGCCTCCACCCGTCCCCAATTGGTGAATTCCGCCACCGTATCGAGCGCCGTCGGTCCCTTGGTGATCCACATGATGAAGCGGATCATCTGGCGATCGACGAAACCGTAGAGGGAGTAGTCGATCCGGCCGGCAAATACCTCGACCTCGCGTGGCCGCCAGGTGATCTGCTTCAGGAGCTTGACCACGTAGGGGTTGGTTTCAGGACTGTTCTTCTCGGGTTTGCGGGCGACGACGTTGACCGAGAAGAAGGCATGTGGCCCGGCATTGAGCAACTTGGCGTTGTCGCGAATGAAACGCAACACTTCCGGGGCATGCTTGCCGTAGCGGATCCGCGCGCCGACCACGATCCGATCGTAGTCGGCCAGGGCGAGCGCCGGGCGCTCGTCGATCGCGACCAATTCCACGTCGTGGTCGGACTGCTTTATCACTTCCAGCAGGCGTTCGCAGATGCGGCGCGTCTGCCCGTCGGTACTCGAATAGATGATCAGGACTTTGGCCATGGCTTCGTCGGGGATTCTAACTCCCCGGCGAAGATCGCAGCTAGCGCGATTGCCTCAGCCCTCGATCGGTGCGCGCATATCGAGGCTCACTTCGCCAGGGCCGTGGGCGAAGAACATCAGGAAACCACCCGCCAGCGCCAGATCCTTCATGAAGAGCATCGTCTCGAACTGCTGCGCGAAGTCGAGGTGGAAGATGAACGCCGTTAGCATCAGGAAGATGAAGAAGGCCAGCGAGAACAGGCGCGTCTGCCAGCCGAGAATGATTGCCGCCGCGCCGCCGATCTCCAGCGCCACCACCAGCGGCAGCAACATAACCGGCACTCCGTGAGCCAGCATGTAGGCCTGAGTCGAGTCGATGCCAGCCAACTTCTGCAGTCCGGAATAAAGGAACAGCGACCCCAGAAGGATACGGCCGAGCAAGTTGGCGTACTTTCGCAGGTCAATCATGGGATCTCCACATGAAGGTTGAAAGGGACAAACGCTCAAGTGAGACTTCCTCGACACTGGTCCCGACTTGCCGGAACAGTGGAATACCGCCAGGACAACACTAGCGCGCAATCTCCAATCGATGAGGCAAGCCCATACTGCCGATGTTGTGATGCCGCCGAAGACCTGAACTTGAACCGACGGCGGTGTCGGTCGCTGGGGTGCTCGACCGCGTGCCCCTAAGCGCCAAGATAGCGATTCTGGAGATGCGTGCGCAGGTGGGCGGTATCGAGCGCGGCACCGCTGGCCCGAACCACCAGTTCGCCAGTTTCCCAGCGACTGGCCTGCGACCAGATCTGCTCCTTGAGCCAGCCGAACACCGGCGCCAGGTCGCCAGCGGCGACGCGCGCGTCGCAATCGGGCGTAGCCCGACGGATCGCGGCGAACCACTGCGCGGCATACATCGCGCCCAAGGTGTAGCTCGGGAAATAGCCGAACGCCCCCTCGGTCCAGTGCACGTCCTGCAGGCAACCATCGGCGTAGTCGCCGCGGGTGTCGACGCCGAGCAGTTCGCCCATGCGCGCGTCCCACAGCGCCGGGATGTCGTCGGGCTCGATCTCGTTTTCGATCAAGGCGCGTTCGATCTCGTAGCGCAGCATCACGTGCGCCGGGTAGGTGACCTCGTCGGCATCGACCCTGATCTTGGCCGGGCGTACCCGGGTCAGGAAACGGTGCAGGTTCTCGGGCTCGAACGCCTCCTGGGCGCCGAACTGCGCCGCCAGCAGCGGCGCGAGCAAGCCGACGAAGCCGGGGCTGCGTCCCAGCTGCATCTCGAAGCTCAGGCTCTGGCTCTCGTGGATGCCATAGGAGCGCGCGAAACCGACCGGCTGCCCCAGCCACTCGCGCGGCAGGTTCTGCTCGTAGCGCGCGTGGCCGGTTTCGTGGATCGTCCCCATCAGGCTTTGCGAGAAATCGCTCTTGCCGTAGCGAGTCGTGAGCCGCACGTCCTCCGGAACTCCACCGCTGAAGGGATGCATGCTCTCGTCGAGCCGGCCGGAATTGAAATCGAACTGGAGCAGTTTCATCACCGCCAGTCCGAGCTCGCGTTGCGCCGCGGCCGGGAACGGTCCCTCGGGCAAGACCACCTTGTCCCTGGCCTGGCTCGCCACGGCCTTGGCAACCAGCGCCGGCAGCCAGGAACGCAGATCGGCGAACAGGCGGTCGACTTCGGCAGTGCGCATGCCGGGTTCAAAGCGATCGAGCAGCGCGTCGTAACGCGACAAGCCGCCGTCGGCAGCCAGCAGGCGTGCCTCTTCCCGGGCGATGCGAACTACCGGGCGAAAGTTTTCCAGGAATCCCTGCCAATCGTTGGCTTTGCGCTGCTCTCGCCAGGCGTGCTCGCAGCGCGCTCCGGCCAGGGTCTTTTCCTCGACCAGCGACTCCGGCAAGGCATTGGCCTCGCGCCAGCCCCGCTCCATCTCGCGCAAATTGGCCCGCTCCAAGGGCTCCAGTGATTCGCCCTGGGCGTTGCGCAGCAACTCGACCCAGCTCGGATCGGTCTGGGTGCGATGGATCAGGGTATCGAGCTCGGCCTGCGCCTCGGCTCGCGCGGTCGCGCCGCCAGGGGGCATCACCGCCAATCGGTCCCAGCCGAGCATCGCCGCGGCGTGACCATAGCGATGCAGGCGCTGGTGGCGGTGGACCAGCTCGGCGTAAGCCGGCTTGGTTTGAGCTTGCTTGGCGCTGCTGGTGGTCATCGGTTCGTTTCCGGAAGCTGTGGTTGGCCCGGCGCCGCGGCCGGCACCGAGGTGGGAAAGTTCTGCTGATTCAGACGTGCAAGGCGTGGCCCAGGGCGCGCAGCGCGGCTTCCTGCACCGCTTCGCCCAGCGTCGGGTGGGCGTGGATGGTGCCCGCCACGTCTTCGAGCAGCGCGCCCATCTCGATCGAGTGGGAAAACGCCGTGCACAGTTCGGCGACTCCGCGCCCAACCGCCTGCCAGCCGACGATGCGATGGTCGTCACGGCGCGCGACCACGCGCACGAATCCCTCGGCGGCTGAAAGGGTCAGCGCGCGGCCGTTGGCGGCGAACGGGAAGGTGGCGCTCAGGCATTCCGGCCCAGCTTCGGGCGGGCATTTTCCGACCACCACCACTTCCGGATCGGTGAAACATACGGCCGGGATCGCGACCGGATCGAAGCGGCGAACCTTGCCGGCAACCAGTTCGGCGACCATCTCGCCCTGCGCCATCGCGCGATGCGCTAGCATCGGCTCTCCCGTCAGGTCGCCGATCGCGTAGACCGCTCGCATCGAGGTCGCGCAACGATCGTCCACCTTGATGAACGCCCCCTGCATGTCGAGTTGCAGGCGTTCCAGTTCCCAACCGCTGACCCGGGGCCGGCGACCGACCGCGACCAGGACTGCATCGGCCGCGATCTCGCTCTCGGCATCATCGGCGTTGCGCACCAGCACCGCGTCCCCGGCGGCGTTCATGCCCAGCACCTTGGTGGCGAGGTGGAGGTGCACGCCCAGGCGCTTGAGTGCGGCGGCCACCGGACGGGTAAGCTCTTCGTCGTAGTTGGGCAGGATCCGGTCGAGCGCCTCGACCACCGACACCTCGGCGCCGAGCTTGCGGTAGGCAGTGCCCAGTTCGAGCCCGATGTAGCCGGCGCCGACCACCACCAGACGTTGCGGCACGCTCGCTGGCGAGAGTGCCTCGGTTGCCGACCAGACCTTGCCGCCGAAGGGCATGAAGGGCAGTTCCACCGGCTCTGAGCCGCAGGCGAGCAGCAGGTGCTGGCAGGAGACCCGCACTGGTTCGCCCTCGCCCTGAACCTCGACGGTCTTGCCATCGAGAATCCTCGCCCAGCCCTTCAACACGGTGACGCCGTGCTTCTTGAGCAGCGCACCGACCCCGCCGGTGAGCCGGGTCACGATAGCGTCCTTCCAGCCCACCGTCTGGGCAATGTCGATGCGCGGCGACTTGGTGCGGATGCCCATCGCCACGCCAGAGCCATCGCCTTCAGCGAGATGGCGCACGCGGTCGAACTCGTCGGCGGCGTGGATCAGCGCCTTGGACGGGATGCAGCCGATGTTGAGGCAGGTGCCGCCCAGCCGGTCGGCCTCGACCAGCACGGTCGGCACGCCCAGTTGCCCAGCGCGAATGGCCGCGACGTAGCCGCCGGGGCCGGCGCCGATCACTAGCAGGGTAGTGGTTTGGTTCTGCATGATGACTCCGATACTGCGCCGAGCGCGTCGAACCTGAGGAACTCGCGCTCTGGCTTACTAGGAAATGAACAGCGTGGCCGGACTCTCGAGATAGCCGCGCAGCGCCTGGACGAATTCGGCGCCGTCGGCACCGTCGACCACCCGATGATCGAACGATGAAGAGAGGTTCATCAGCAGCCTCGGCACGATCGCGCCGGCACGGAACATCGGCCGCTCGATGATCCGATTGACCCCGACGATTGCCACTTCCGGATGGTTGATGACCGGCGTCGAGACGATCCCGCCCAAAGGTCCGAGGCTCGAGATCGTGATCGTCGAACCCGAGAGCTCTTCGCGCCCCGCCTTGCCCGCGCGCGCTGCTTGGGCCAGCCGTGCCACTTCTTCGGCGCAGGCCCAGGGATCGAGCGTTTCGGCGTGGCGCACCACCGGTACTATCAGGCCCGACGGCGTCTGGGTGGCGATGCCGATGTGCACGCCATGGTGGCGCGTGATCACGCCGGCCTCATCGTCGAAATGGGCGTTGACCTGGGGAAAGTCGCGCGCCGCCAGAACGATCGCACGCATCAGGAAGGGCAACACCGTAAGCTTGGCGCGCTCCCCGCCGTGAGTGGCGTTGAGCCGGGAGCGCAGTTCCTCGAGCTCGGTAACGTCGAGCTCTTCGACATAGCTGAAATGCGGGATGCGACGCTTGGACTCCTGCATTTTCTGGGCGATCTTGCGCCGCAGGCCGATCACCGCGATTTCCTCGACCCCGTGGCGCTGGGCGTAGCGCAGGTCGGCAGCTCCGGGACCGCGGCTGCGCCGCTCGGAGTAGCTGTCGAGATCCTCGTGCAGTACCCGGCCGGCCGGTCCGGTGCCAGCGACGAAGCGCAACTCCAGCCCCATCTCCAGCGCCCGGCGCCGCACCGCTGGCGAGGCCAGCGGCCGATCGTCGGCGCGCAACTGCGCCACCACCAGCTCCGGCGTGCCGCGTGGCGCCAGTGCGGCCCTGGCGGCGGCCGGCGCGGCCGACGGCGGCCTTGGAGCCTCCGGTTCCGGCGCTGCCGGCGCGGCGTGCTTTGCCGGTGCTGCACTCTTTGCCGGCGCTGCACTCTTTGCCGGTGCCACGGGCTCGGCAGCGGCATCGGCGGTTCCGGCGCCCGCCACCTCGATGCGCACCAGCGCGCTGCCCACCGCCATGACGTCACCAGCCTTGC
Organism: Burkholderiaceae bacterium; assembly: GCA_024637395.1. Classification (GTDB taxonomy): domain Bacteria; phylum Pseudomonadota; class Gammaproteobacteria; order Burkholderiales; family Burkholderiaceae_E; genus JAGXFR01. The sequence continues at coordinate 23,500 of JAGXFG010000129.1, forward strand.
CGCCAAGTTCCAGCACCGTGCCATCAACCGGCGACGGAATCTCGACCGTCGCCTTGTCGGTCATCACGTCGGCGAGCACCTGATCCTCGCGCACCGCATCACCGGGCGCGACGTGCCAGGCGACCACTTCAACCTCGGCGATGCCCTCGCCGATGTCGGGCATCTTGATAACGTGAATACCCATCTCAAGCCTCCATCACGCGCCGCAGCGCTGCGCCGACCCGGTCAGGCCCCGGGAAATAGTCCCACTCCTGCGCGTGCGGATAGGGCGTGTCCCAACCGGTAACCCGCTCGATCGGGGCTTCCAGGTGGTAGAAACAGTGCTCCTGGACCAGCGCTATCAGTTCCGCGCCGAAACCGCTGGTGCGGGTGGCTTCGTGCAGGACCACGCAACGCCTGGTTTTTTGCACCGAATTCACCAGCGTCGCCAGGTCGAGCGGCCAGATGCTGCGCAGGTCGATGATCTCGGCGTCGATGCCGGTTTCGGCAACTGCGGCCTCGGCCACGAAAACCATCGTGCCGTAGGTGATCACCGTCACTTCGCTGCCGGGACGAAAGATCGCCGCGCTCTCGAGCGGTACCGTGTAATAGCCCTCGGGCACCTCGCCCAGCGGATGCTTGGACCAGGGCACCGACGCTCGCTCATGATGACCGTCGAACGGGCCGTTGTAGAGGCGCTTGGGCTCGAGGAAGATCACCGGGTCGTCGTTCTCGATCGACGCGATCAGCAAGCCCTTGGCGTCGTACGGGTTCGATGGCATCACGGTACGGATGCCGCAGACCTGGGTGAACATTGCCTCCGGGCTCTGGCTGTGCGTTTGCCCGCCGTAGATGCCGCCGCCACAGGGCATGCGGATCGTGATCGGACAGGTGAAATCGCCCGCCGAGCGGTAACGCAACCGGGCCGCCTCGGAAACGATCTGGTCGGCAGCAGGGTAGTAGTAGTCGGCGAACTGGATTTCGGGGACTGGCCGCAGGCCGTAGGCGCCCATGCCGACGGCAACCCCGACAATGCCGCCCTCGGCGATCGGGGTGTCGAAAACCCTTGCCGGGCCGTACTTGGCCTGCAGGCCCTCGGTGCAGCGGAATACGCCGCCGAAATAGCCGACGTCCTGGCCGAAGACCACCACGTCGGGATCGCGCTCGAGCATCACGTCCATCGCGGAACGCAGCGCCTGGATCATCGTCATCGTGGCCATCGTCAGACCCCCAGCTGCTGACGCTGCCGGCGCAAGTGCTCCGGCATGTCCTTGTAGACATCTTCGAAGATCGCTGCCGGGCTCGGGATCGGCCCGCTGCCGAGCGTGCCGTGGCTCTCGGCCTCCTTCTGGGCGGCGCGCACCTGGGCCTCGACTTCCTCGCCCATGCGGGCATGCTGCTTCTCGGACCAGGCGCCGATCCGGATCAGGTGCTGCTTCAGGCGGATGATCGGGTCACCGAGCGGGAAGCGCGCCCAATCGTCGCCCGGGCGATATTTCGAGGGATCGTCGGAGGTCGAATGGGCGCCACCGCGATAGGTGACCCACTCGATCAGAGTCGGTCCCAGGTTGCCGCGCGCGCGCTCGATCGCCCACTGCGACGCGGCGTAAACCGCCAGGAAATCGTTGCCGTCGACCCGCAGCGAGGCGATGCCGTTGCCCAGCCCGCGGGCCGCGAAGGTAGTCTCATCGCCGCCGGCGATCCCCTGGAACGTGGAGATGGCCCACTGGTTGTTGACGACATTCAGGATCACCGGCGCGCGGTAGACCGCCGCGAAGGTCAGTGCGTTGTGGAAGTCGGCCTCGGCGGTCGAGCCGTCGCCGATCCAGGCCGAGGCGATCCTGGTATCGCCCTTGATGGCCGACGCCATCGCCCAGCCAACGGCCTGGATGTACTGGGTGGCGAGATTCCCGGAGATCGAGAAGAATCCGGACCTGCGCACCGAGTAGAGCACCGGCATCTGCCGGCCCTTGAGCGGATCGCGCTCGTTGGAAAAGATCTGGCACATCATCTCGACCAGCGACACGTCGCGGGCCATCAGCAGCCCTTGCTGGCGGTAGGTCGGGAAGCACATGTCGTCGTTGCGCAGCGCCAGCGCGTGGGCCACCGCAATGGCCTCCTCGCCGAGCGCCTGCATATAGAACGAGAGCTTCTTCTGGCGCTGGGCCACCAGCATCCGCGCGTCGAAGATCCTGGTCTTGACCATTGCACGCAAGCCGCGCAGCAGGAGTTCGACTTCGACCTGCGGTGCCCACGGCCCGATCGCATTGCCTTCGTCATCGAGCACCCGCACCAGAGTGAAGGCCAGATCGGTCATCTTCTTGGCCGATGCGTCCACCTTGGGACGGCGCACTTCACCGGCGGGCGCGAGATGCAGGTAGGAGAAGTCGGTGTCGTGTCCGGGGCGCCCCGAGGGCTCCGGGACATGCAGGCTCAGCGGCCCGGGCTGGGGAGCGCCGTGGGGCGCACCGCGATTGGCTTTGCTGCTCATTCATCACCTCCCGCGCGATCGTGTCGCACGTATGAACATCGTTCATCGGCACGCCCAAACCGGTAGGCCGGACGGCAGGGTTGCGCAGATCCATCGGTAAGATTGATCGCGCTGCTGCCTCCGCGCACAGGCGCCTGCAGCCGGGATGACAGCAATCCCGTCCTTAATTATAGCCGTCGTTATAGCCGTCGCCCGGTGCTCGACCGGCAACTGCCCGGCGCAACCGGGTTCGGCTAGCGCCTCAAGACTTGCCGCGGGTCGACATACCCAGCAGCCGGTAGGCGGGGCAGAAGCTGATGGCTGCCGTAGCCAGTGCAACCACCCCGATCAGCCCCCACCAGCTCCCATAGGCAATGCCGACGCCGATAATCACCAGACCAAGCACTGCACGCACAATCCTGTCGGTCGAACCTACATTGGCTTCCATGATCGTCCTCCTTCGCGCCATCAATATGCGATTCTGAACCTGGAACCATCGTGAGGTCGACACTATTCGGCCCCGGCCCACCCGACCCGCTGCGCACCCGCCCCTCAGCTGCCGCCGATGACGTGGATCCCGTCGGGCAGCAGCGAGACCGTCAGTTCGCCGCCGATCTCCAGGCCGAGGCGTGCGGCCACCAGCGCCGAGACGCTCAGCGACAAGGGCATGGCGGGCGCATGCAGGGGCGCAAGTGTCAGCGAAACGTTTTCGCCCAGCACCATCATGCGCAACAGGCGACATGCGACCGGGTTGCCGCGCCCACTGGTCGAGAGCTTGTCGCGCCGGTGGATGATGATCTGACTGGGCGGAATCACCCAGGTGCAGGTCGTACCGAGCGCCAGTTGCGGCTGCAACGGCAACTCGAGAGCTAATCCCTGCCAGTCGAGCACGCTGCGCTTGGCGGCCGGATCGTGGGCCGCGATCGTCCCTTCGAAGATGTTCTTGAGGGCGACCAGCCGCGCCACCTCGCGCGACACCGGCCGGGTCATCACCTCGTGCGGCGTGCCCGACTGGAGAGTGACGCCCTGGTGCAGGACGGTCATGCGATCGGCCAGCATCGCCGCTTCGTGCAGCGAGTGGGTGACCAGTACCACCGGGATCGTCAACTTGCCGCGCAGGTTCGCCAGCTCCTCGTAAAGCCGCTCTCTCGTGACCTGGTCGACTGCCGAGAATGGTTCATCGATCAGCAGCACGCGCGGGTCCCGGGCCAGCGCCCGCGCCAGGGCGACGCGCTGCTGCTGGCCGCCCGAGAGCCGGCCCGGGCGACGCGCCGCAAAGCCTGCGAGATTGACCGCCGTGAGCAACTCGGCGGCGCGCCGTTCACGCCGCGGCCGCGGGCCCGGCGGGATCGCCTCGAGCACATTCTCGAAAGCCGAAAGATGCGGGAACAGCGCATAGCTCTGGAATACGAAACCGCTCCGGCGCCGGCGCGTCGGCAGGTTGATCCCGGCGTCGCTGTCGAGCCAGGTCTCGCCCGCGACCATGACCCGGCCGCTCGCGCCGCGATTGATGCCGGCGATGGTCTTCAGGACGGTCGACTTGCCGCTCCCGGACGGACCGACCAGGGCCAGCGTCTCGCCCGGTTGGCACTCGAGTTGCACGTCGAGTTGAATCGGCGTCGACTGCCTGATGCGGACTTCAAGCACGGGCTTCCCGGCGCCGGCGCGCCAGCCAGTTGGTGGAGGCCAGGGTCGCCAGGGAAAATGCCAGCAGCGCCGCCGACATCACCCCGGCAGCACGCATGTCGAAGGCCTGCACGCTGTCATAGATCGAAATCGCCACGGTGCGGGTCTCTCCCGGAATGCTGCCGCCGAGCATCAGCACCACGCCAAACTCGCCCATCGTGTGGGCGATCGTCATGATCATCCCGGAGATGATCCCCGGCCACGCCAGTGGCAGCTCGATGCGCCATAAGGTACGCCAGCGAGATATTCCACAACAGGCGGCGGCTTCGCGTACCTCGGGGGCGATCGATTCGAAGGCGCGCTGCATCGGCATCAACGCAAACGGGATGTTGAAAATGATCGAGCCGACCAGCAAACCGCTGAACGAGAAAGCCAGCGGATGTCCGGTCAATCGTTCCCATAGTTGGCCCAGCGGCGAGCCGGCGCCCATCATCACCAGCAGGTAATAACCCAGCACGGTCGGCGGCAGCACCAGCGGCAGCGTCAGCCCCGCTTCGAGCAGCGACTTGCCGCGGAAATCCCCGAACGCAATCAGCCGCGCGCAATAGATTCCCAGCGGCAGCAACACTGCCGCGGTAGCGAGCGCGAGCCACAATGAAACCCGCAGTGCGGTCCAGTCCATCGCGTCTCAGCCTGCGGGCTGGGCGAAGCCGAAGCGCCGCAACACCGCCCGAGCATTGGCGCCCGCGAGCCAGGCGTAGAAGGCGCGCGCGGTTTCGCCGGCGCGCCGGGTGAGCACCATGCGCTGGCGCAAGGGTTCGGCACTGTCCGCGGGGAGGATGACGTAGCGCCCGGTCCGGGAAATGGCCGGGGCCAGGGCCAGTGACAGCGCAAAGATGCCGCCTTCGACCGAGCCCGCGGCCGTGAACTGCGCCGCCTGCGAGACGTTCTCGCCCAGCACCAGGTGCGGCTGAAGCGCATCCCAAAGCCCTGCGCGCCGCAGTACCGCCCGGGCAGCCCGCCCGTAGGGGGCATGGGCGGGATTGGCGATCGCGAATTTGCGCAACTGGCCGTCGGTCAACGCTTGGCGAACCCCTTCGAGACCGTGCTCGACGCGCAGCGGTGAGCCGTTGGGCGCAAACAGCACGATCCTGCCGATGGCGTAAAGGATGCCGTCGTCAACGGTATACCCGCGGCGCGCAAGCTCGAACACCAGGTTCTCGTCGGCCGACAGGAACAGCTCGAACGGCGCCCCCTGCTGGATCTGCTGCATGAAGCTGCCCGAGGAGCCATAGACCGGCCGCACCGTCCTGCCGGTTTCATCCCTGAACTGCCGGATTGCTTCGTCTAGGGCGAACTTGAGGTCCGAGGCAGCCGCGACGGCGGGAACGTCCTGCCCGACCGCGGCCGGAGGCAGCAGCAGCGCGAGGGCCAGCGCCAGTAGGCGCACGATCACCAGGACGTTCATCGCCACGAACTGTAGCCCAAGCGCTGTTCGGCCGCGCGGCAGTCGTCAACACCGGGCTGCCAGACCACTGGAGCAGCGCGGTCGGACCGCTCTCGTGGTATCAGCAGGAGTAAAATCGGGTTATGCAATTATTCTCCGGCAAGCGCATCAGTGCGGAGCCTGTTTCGATGTCCCCGAATCGCCCCCCCGAACCACTTCACCGCCAGCAGTCCCCGGGTGAGGAAATAGCCAACAGCATCAGCCACGGCATGGGCCTGGTGGGCGCGATCGTCGGCACCCCGTTCCTGATCGTCGCCGCGCTGCAGCGCTACGACGCGCTCAACGTGATCGCGGCAAGCATCTTCGCGGCGTCGATGCTCGCACTCTATCTGGCCTCGACGCTCTACCACGCGATCCCCAACCAGCGTGCCAAGTTGGTGCTGCGTTTCGTCGACCACAGCGCGATCTACCTGCTGATCGCCGGCACCTATACCCCCTTTGCGCTCGGCGCGCTGCGCGGCCCGTGGGGCTGGACGATGCTGGTCTTGATCTGGTCCCTGGCGGTGCTCGGCATTTCTGCGAAGATCGTCTTCGGGATGCGCTTTCCGCGCCTCTCGACCTGGCTCTATCTGGGCATGGGCTGGATCGTGGTGATCGCGATCGAGCCGATGTGGCGCAATGTTCCGGGCTGGGGCCTGTTCTGGCTCGCGGCCGGCGGCCTGGCCTACACGCTTGGTGTGATCTTCTACGCCACCGACCACCGGATCCGCTACCACCATTTCGTCTGGCACCTGTTCGTGCTCACCGGCACCGCGTGCCATTACTTCGCGGTGCTCTGGTACGCCGCCTGAGCGACCAAGTCATGCCCGGTGGGGACCGCCACCAGCACGGTGTGTTCGAGACGATCGTCGACCAGGTCGACCCAACCGCATTCATGCTGCTCCCCGTCGACAGTGACCAGGACCGCGTCCTGGCCCGGCGTTTCGGCCGCAGCCACTGAAATCGAATATGCGGTATCGCGATAACGGTAGAAAATCTGGAATGACTCCCGACCGGGCCGGAGATTGGGCTTGAAGTGAAGTCGCGCCCCTTCCAGGTGAAGGCCGAACAGCGACTCGATGAGCAGCCGGTACATCCAGGCGGCTGAACCGGTGTACCACGACCAGCCGCCGCGGCCGGTATGCGGTGCCACCGCATAGACATCGGCTGCGACCACGTATGGTTCGACCCGGTAGGTCGCAACCTCGCGCGGATTGCGGGCGTGGCCGATCGGGTTGATCAGCTCGAAGAGCTCCCAGGCGCGGGCCTTGTCGCCGAGCGCCGCAAACGCCATCGCCGCCCACACTGCGCCGTGGGTGTATTGGCCGCCATTCTCGCGCACTCCGGGGGGATAGCCGCGGATGTAGCCGGGATCCAGGTCCGAGTGCTCGAACGGCGGATCGAGCAGCTTCACCAGGCGCGCGTCGCGATCGACCAGCCGCCGGTCCAGTGACGCCATGGCGGTGCGCGCCCGCTGGGGATCGGCCGCGCCGGAGAGCACCGCCCAGCTCTGGGCGATGGCGTCGATCTGGCACTCCTCATTGCTCGCCGAACCGAGCGGACGGCCATCATCGAAATAGGCGCGCCGATACCATTCGCCGTCCCAGCCGTGCTCTTCGAGAGCAGCGGCGAGCTGCTCGCGCTCGTCAGTGCAGAGCTTGGCGAAGGCGTCTTCACCGCGACGACCCGCCAGCACGGCGAAATTGCCGAGAATGTCGTAGAGGAAGAAGCCCAGCCAGACGCTCTCGCCGCGGCCCTCCAATCCGACCAGATTCATCCCGTCGTTCCAGTCGCCCGAACCCATCAGCGGCAGGCCGTGGGCGCCGCGGCGCAGTCCGTGCAGGATCGCGCGCACGCAGTGCTGGTAGAGCGAAGCGCTCTCCCCGGAGCGCTCCGGCAAGTCGTAGTAGGAATCCTCCCCGGGTCGGAGCGCGCGCCCGGCGAGGAACTCCACCGCTTCGTCGAGCAGGGCGAAGTCGTCGGTGGCCGTGACGTAGCGCCACACGGCAACCGGTAACCAAAGGAAGTCGTCGCTGCATTGGGTACGCACGCCGCGGCCGTGGGGCGGATGCCACCAATGCTGAACATCACCCTCGACGAACTGGCGCCCGGCGCAGCGCAGAATCTGCTCGCGCAGCAGCTCCGGAGCGGCGTGGACCAGCGCCATCGCATCCTGCAGCTGGTCGCGAAAACCGAAAGCTCCGCCTGACTGGTAGTAACCGCTGCGCGCCCACATCCGGCAGGCAATCGCCTGGTAGAGCAACCAGCCATTGGCCAGGACATCGACGCCGGGATCCCCGCTCTGCACTCTAACCGTCCCGAGCACCTTGTCCCAGTGGCTGCGCACCGCGTCGAGCGCAGCGAGCGCGGCACCGCTGCCCTGATGGCGGCGCACCAGCGCGCTGGCATTGTCGGCGCCACGCCGCCCGGCCACACCAAGAAGGAACACGATCTCACGTTCTTCTCCGGGAGCGAGTTCGAACCCGACCTGGATCGCGCCGCAGGGGTCCATGGCGGCACCGAGCGCTCCGGAGAGCCGTTGCCGCGCCAACGCCGCCGGCGCCGCGAGGGTGCCGTTGCGGCCGATGAATTCCCGCCGGTCACCGCTGATCGTGCGGCTGGGACCGGTTGCGTCGAAGAACGCCAGGCGGTCGGCAAACTCGCTGTTGTACGGATTGCGCGCCAGGATCGCGCCGCTGCCCGGATCAATCTCGGTGCTGATGTGCATCGCGGTGCGCGAACGCAGGTCGCCCAGCACCCACTCGACGTAGCCGGTTACCGAGAGTTGGCGCGTCTGGTCGCTATCGTTGCGCAGCTTCAGCACCGAGAAGCGCACCGGCGCATCGAGCGCCACGTAGACCCAGAGCTGTGAGTCGACGCCTTCCTGGCAGTGCTCGAAGACGCTGTAGCCGAATCCGTGCCGGCAGCGGTAGCCGCCGACACCTCGCACCGGCCATGGTGCCGGCGACCAGAACGAACCGCTCTGCTCGTCACGGATATAAAAGGCCTCGCCGGAAACATCCGAGACCGGGTCGTTGTGCCATGGGGTGAGGCGGAATTCGTGGGCATTCTCCATCCACGAGTAGCCGGCGCCGGTTTCGGAGATGACGGTGCCGAAGTTGGGATTGGCGAGCACGTTGGACCACGGCGCCGGCGTAGTCACGCCCGGCGCCAGTTCGATCACATATTCCCGGCCATCGGCAGAGAATCCGCCCGTGCCGTTGTATGACTCGAGCTCGGCACCCGGCTCGGGTGGCGGTGGCGCTACGGGCTCGCTGATGGGCGGGCGCGTCGGTACCAGCTGGCCGATTCGAACGGCGCGCGACGGCCGCCGCCCGATCTGCTCGGCGAGAGTTCCCCAGGTGTCGCTGAGAACGACCCGCGCGACGGCCTGCAACAACACCCGGTCGTCGTCGGAAATCTGTTCAGCGCGGCGCAGGAAGATGCCGCCCGGACGATCCAGCATGTGGGCCTCGATTCCGACCGCGGTGAGCGCGATGATCTGTTCCTGGAGTTCCTGGCGATAGCCGGCGAGGTCCTCGTTCCAGATCACCAGATCGACCGCCATCCCCTTGGCGCGCCAATAGGAGTGAGCCTGCACCAGTTGGCGCACAAGATTGATGTTGGCGGAGTCGGAGATGCGCAGCAACACGATCGGCAGGTCGCCCGAAATCGCGTACCCCCACAAACCCGACTGCCCACGACGATTACGCACGATAACCGCGGGGTCGACACGCAGTTCCGCGCCGGCATAGATGATCGCGCCGGCCAGCCGGTTATAGAGCTGCGCGTCGGCTTGGGTGGCGTTGATATGGTGCAACACGACCTGGGCATGGGTCCATGACAGTTCGAACACCCGGTCGGCGAGGCGGCGGTCGCGATAGCGATCGGCCAGTTGCAGCGCCGCATCGCGATCGTGCGCAACCCCGAGCACGAAATCGATCACCACCTCCTGATCGGGCTCCACGGTGATCTGGTGCCTGATGGCAACGATCGGATCGAGCACCGAACCTTCGGCACCACCCAGAGGAGCGCCTGGCAACCGGCCCGCGGAGGGTCCGTCGCCACTCAGCGCCGCCGGGTTGCGGGCGGTGTTGTCACGTCCGATGAAGACGGCCCGGTCGGTCTCGAACGAGCAGTTGCCGTTGCCTTCCCCGTGCAGCGTCAGCAGGTGCAGCAGCCAGGGCGTGCGCTCGTCCTGCGAGCGGGCCCTGCGGTGACACAGGATCGCCTCGCGCGGGGCGAGGATCTCGGTCTGCACGAACAGCTTGCTGAAGGCCGGGTGCATCGCGTCGGGTGCGTCGGCCGAGAGCACCACCTCGGCATAGCTGGTGATCTCCAGCACACGCGCCGCCGGGCCGAGGTTGTTGATGCGAATCCGGCGCAATTCAATGTCGTCCTCGGGCGAAACCGCGATCTCGGTGTGGATCTGCAAGGCGCCGTCGCGCCGGCGGAACTCGGCTCGTCCTTCCGAGAAGACGGTCTCGTAATGGTCGGCGGCAACTGCGCTGGGTTGGTGCGTGATCGACCAGCAGCCACCGTCGGCGAGATCGCGGACGTAACAGTAGGCGCCATAGCCGTCGCAGGTGCTGTCCTCGCGCCAGCGCGTCAGGGCGAAATCGCGCCAATGGCTGACGCCACTGCCGGCATTGGTCACCATGACGTGGTAGCTGCCGTTCGAAAGAAGCTGCACTTCGGGAACCGGCGTATCGGGGGTGCGCAGCACCCGCGCCACCGACTCGACGCCGGTCGTGGCGGCATGGACCTCGGCCATTGCCGGCGGCCGCAGGAAATGGGCGGCTGGCACCTTGCGCACCCGCTCGTGCAGCAGCGGCAACGTCGCCCGCAGCGCGGCATCGGCCTGGAAGCGCCCTTGCATGGCGTTGTCGCGCAGCACGTTGTCCAGCGACAGCAGGGTCATCCCGAGGTGATGGGCCATGAACGAGCGCACCACCACGTGTTTCTGGTCGAGCGGCGCGCGCTCAAGGGTATAGTCGATTGCCTCGTAGAAGCCGAAGCGGCCGACGAAACCGCTGGCGGCGAGCCGTTCGAGGTTGCTGCAGGCGGCTGCCGGATCGACCATCAATGCCAGCGCGCTGGCGTAGGGGGCGATCACCAGGTCGTCGCCAAGGCCGCGCTTCAAGCCCGTGCCCGGGACGCCGAAGGCGCGGTACTGGTAGTTGAGCTCGCCGTCGAACCGGTTGTAGCCGGACTCCGACATGCCCCAGGGGACCGAGCGGCGTTGCGCATAGTCGATCTGGCGCGCCACGGCGACGCGGCAGGTCTGCTCGAGCAAGGTGTTCTCGAACGACGGCATGGTCAACAAGGGCATCAGGTACTCAAACATCGATCCCGACCAGGACATCAGGATTGGTCCGGAGCCAGTCGCCACCATCTGCCGCCCGAGGGCGAACCAGCTCTCCTGCGGCAACTCGTCCTGCGCGATCGCGACGAAGGTCGCAAGCCTGGCTTCCGAGGCCAGCAGATCGTAGTAGCTGTCATCGCGGCGATGATGTTCGGCGTTGTAGCCGATCGCCAGCAGGTGACGGACGTCGTCGTAGAGGAAGTCGTAGTCGGCCAGTGCGAATTCGGCCGCCACCGCGGCCAGCCGGTCGGCCTGAGCGATCTCCTCGCGCGCCCAGTCGCGAGCCGCCACCACGCCGGTCTCGATGAAGGCCAGTTGGCGCAGGGTTGGTATCGCCGCTGGCCAGAGATCGCTCGCCTCGGCCACGTGACTCAATTCTTCGAGCGCCGCCTGGCACTGGCGCTCCAGTGCCCGCGCCCAGCGCTCGCAGGCGTCGCTGGCATCGGCTTCCGGGTCGTGGTGTTCGTGCGCAAGGCGGCAGATGGCAATCGCGTGGGCGCGGATTTGGCTCGCAATCGATACCAGTTCGGTCAGCAGCGCCAGGGCACCGGCGACACTGGCCGGGGACGGCTCCTGCAGCGCGGCATCGAATTTCGCCAGCGGCGGGCATTCATGCTCGCCGAGATTCTTCGCCAGGATCCGGGCGGTGTCAGCGAACCCGGCGAGAATCTGCGGCGTAAACACCGGCATGTCGGCGACCTCCAGCAGCCCCTGGCGCAAGGTCAACATGTGGGCCGCCAGGTTGCCACTGTCCACGGTCGAGACGTAGTGTGGCGCCAGGGGGCGCAGGGTGCGGGTGTCGTACCAGTTATAGAAATGGCCGTGAAGGCGGTCGAGCTTGAGCATCGCGTCGAGTGAACGGCCGGTGCGCGCGAGGAAACCGACCACCCCGATATAACCGAAATCCAGTGCCGCCAGATTGGCCAGCAGAGCCAGTCCCATGTTGGTCGGCGACGTCCGGTGGGCCAGCCGCTCGGCGGGATGTTCCTGGTAATTGTCGGGCGGGAGCCAGTTGTCGTCAGCCGAGACGAAGGCGTCGAAGAACTCCCAGGTGCGCCGCGCCGTGGTGCGCAGGAACAGACGCTGCGAGCTCGACAGCGGGCTGATGTCTCGCACCAGCGGCAAATTCAGACGCCAGGCGATTACCGGCGAGAGCAGCCACAGCGCAATCAGTGGCAGTGCCGCCGCGAGAGCCTCGGGCCGCCATGCTGACAGCGCGGCGGCCAGCGCCAAGGCGGTTGCCGGGGCGAACCACATCTGGCGCAGCAACTGGGCAAGTTCGACAGCAGCACTGCCGCTACGGTGCACGGCAAAGGGTTGCCACTGCAGCAGCCGGCGCTTGGTCACCACGATTCGCAGCGTCGCCCGCCAGGCTGCGTCGATGCTGTAGAGAGCCTCGTGAGGGAGGGTCGCAAGCGCAAAAGCGGCCTGTGCCAGGCCGCGGCCGAGACTGCGCAGCAGAACCACCAGGACGTGCGGCAGAGGATTCTGACCACCGCCACGCAGGGCTTCGATCGCGGCATTGGCAAGCGTCGGCAGGCACACCAGCAGGATCAGGGCCGTGGTCCAGAGCCAGGGGTGGGGCAGCAGGTTCCAGCCGAGCACAGCCAGCAACAGCAAGGCTGGAATCGCCAGCGCCCGGCGCAGGTTGTCGCTGATCTTCCACACCGCGAGCGCCGAGAGCGGGTTGCGCTCCCGCCCACCGGCAGCATGCGGTACCAGGGGCAATGCCCAGGATGCGATCTGCCAATCACCCCTGATCCAACGGTGGCGGCGGCGCACATCCGAGAGATAGTCGGCGGGACAGTCCTCGAACAGTTCCACGTCGCTGAGCAGCCCCGCCCGGGCATAGCAGCCCTCGATCAGGTCGTGGCTGAGGATGCGGTTCTCCGGAAACCGACCGCCCACGGAGTACTCGAAGGCCTCGACGTCGTAGATGCCCTTGCCGACGAAAGAACCCTCGGCAAAAAGATCCTGATAGACGTCGGACACCGTCCGGGTATAGGGGTCGATGCCGGCTTCGCCGGCCGACAGCCAGGCGTAGAGCGAGCGGTTGGCGCAGGGCAGGTCGATGCTCATGCGCGGCTGGAGAACCCCGTAGCCGTATTCCACGCAGTGCCGCTGCCGGTCAAAACCGGGACGATTGAGTGGGTGGGCCATGGTCCCGACCATCTCGCGCGCTGTGTCCCGTGGCAGCTGCGTGTCGGCGTCGAGCGTGATCACGTAGCGCGCTCCGACCAGTTCGCCGGGCGCACCGACCACGACTGCGAAGTCGTCCTGTGAGCCCCCGAGGATCAGCCGGTTGAGCGCCGCGAGCTTGCCCCGCTTGCGTTCGTAGCCCATCCAGCAACCCTCGCCCGGATTCCAGCGCCGCGGCCGATGCAGCAACACAAAGCGCGTGCCGAGTTCCGCCGGATAGCGCTCGTTGAGGGTCTCGACGCCGGCGCTGACCTGCGAGATCAGCGCCTCGTCCTGGGGCAGGCGCTCATCGGGCGCGTCGCAGCAATCGGTCAGCAAGACGAAGTACAGATGATCGTCGCGGTTGCCGAGAAAGCGCAGCTCGAGCCCGTCGATCAGGTGCTCCACCTGCCGGGCCGAGACCAGCAGCGTCGGTACCGCCACGACGGTGCGAAAGGCGCCCGGAATACCAGCGGAAAAATCGAGCCGCGCCAGCGCCCGGGGCGGTGCGAGCACGGTAACGACGGTGTTGAGGATCGCCACGGCGACGCTGCTCACCGCCAGCATCACCAGCAGAACAAAGGGCCAGTGCCGCACCGGATCCAGCTCGGCCTCGCTGCCGATCAACAATGCAGCGGCGAGCACAACGTCGAGCAACAGGACCGCACTCACGTAGATAATCAGCGGGCTGCGCCCCACCAGCAGTTCCAACCAGCCGGCAATGCCCAGCCGGCAACCGAGTTCTCGTTGCAGCGTCCGCTGACCGTCTCCAATCAAATAGAAACCAACATGGGCACGGCGGTCCCCATCGCCATGCGCGGCACTGCCCTGCTCGGCCAGCCTGATCGCCGCTACAGCGGTTTCCTGTTCGCTGAGCCCGCTCTCGTGGGCGAGACGCTCGATGACATGGCGGTACGCATCGCGGGTGGCGAACGTCATCTCGCTGTAGGTCCGCGCCGGATCGGTGCGCAAGACATTCTCGACAACGCTCAGCGTCTCGACGAATTCGCGCCAGTCGCTGGACCCGATCAGCCGCAGGCTGCCGATGGTGTTGCTCACCGAGACCTGGTCGGCGGCCTGGTCCTGGCTCGCCGCGAAGACCATCTGCTCGATCGACTGGCCGGACTCCGAGAGCCGCTGTTCGACCCAGCCGATCGCCAGCGACAGGCCCGAGATATGGGCCTGGACCCGGCGGGTGAACTCGGCGACAAAGGGCGCGCTTAGCGACGGGCCGGAACGCGCCATGTCGGCGATGACCACAATCAGGTTGGAGGGGTCCTGTTCGGCAGTGATGATCAGGGCCTCAGCCCATTCGGCCGCCAGATCCTGATCGACGCGCGCGGCAGCAATCCGCAACGCCGCGCGGCGCAGGTTTTCAATCAGAGCCAGGCGCAGCATGATCGGCACGGCCCAGAGCTCTCCCAGGCGCAGCTGCGCAACCTCCTGGAAGGCGGCGATGAACGCGCCCAGCGCATCGATGGCGACCTGGCCATCGCCATGGGCAACCACTTCCCGGGCCAGCTCGTAGACCCGCGGCACGGCGCCGTCACGGCCATTGGCCAGGCACGGAAGCTTGCGGCTATAGCCGCGCGGCAGGTGGCGCTGGGCGATCCTGATCTGTTCCTCGATCAGGTAGTAGTTGTCGAGCAGCCATTCGCCCGCCGGGGCGATCGGGCGATCGGCCCGGACGGCAGCGGTCAGCAGGCTTGCGACTTCGGCTATTACCGTCCGGTTCTGCGCCAGGCGCCGCAACAGTCGGGGTCGCGAACTCCCCTCTGCCAGGCGCAGCGAACCAGCCAGCGAGCGGCCGTGGCGGGCCATCTGGTCGGAATTGAAGAGTTCGGAACGGAGCAGCGATTCGTGGGCGGCGCCGGCGCCGGGCAGCGACCGGCCAGCGCGGTCGGTACTCCACCGTTGCAGGAATTCATGGAAAGCCGTTGGCAACGCCTTCACGCCATTTGTCCCGATGCCGAGCCACGCCCGTCTAGTGATGCTGCACGCAACCCGATTGGCGCCCCTAGCGCGGGATCAAGCGTCGGGTTTGCACCCGTGGAGGCTAGTCTTTAGCCAACTGCCATTGTAAGTGTTTCCCGAAAGCCATGAGGACTAACGGATCCCGAGCGCCTTGTGGGTCTGCAGGCTCAGCCGCCAGCGGGGATGAGCGAGACAGTAAGCGATGGCCCGGCGGGTGTGTTCGGCGCGCCGCGGGGAGTCCAAAGGCTGGAGCATGAAATGGACGAAGTCCAGTCCCTCGAAGACCTCGGGCGGCGCATCGGGCTGGGGATAGACCAGCTTGAGTTCATCGCCACTACGCTGCACCAGCGCCGCGCCCGCCTTGGGACTGACGCAGAGCCAGTCGACGCCCGCCGGCGCGGCGATCGTGCCATTGGTTTCGACGGCGATCTCGAATCCCTCCCCGTGCAGGGCCGCGATCAACTCGGCGTCGAGCTGCAACAAGGGTTCGCCGCCGGTGCAAACCACGAACGGCTTATGCCCGCCGGGCCAGTGGCTGGCAATCGCCGCCGCCAGTTCCGCGGCACTGCGGTAGTGGCCGCCAGCGGTGCCGTCGGTACCCACGAAGTCGGTGTCGCAGAAGCGGCATACCGCCTTGTCCCGGTCCTGCTCCCGCCCGCTCCACAGGTTGCAGCCGGCAAAGCGGCAGAAAACCGCCGGGCGCCCCGCCTGGGCGCCCTCGCCCTGCAGGGTGTAGAAGATTTCCTTGACCGCGTAGCCCATGGGCGGCCGCTAGATCGGAACTACCGGGCCGGCGTCGCCCCAGTTCAGGATCACGCCGCAACCAGGCGTCTGGTAGAGGTCGAGCCGTTCCAGCTGCGGCAGCAGCGCCCCTGCTCGGGCGCGAATCCAGCGCGCCAGTGAAGCGGTATCGGCGTCAGCGAGTTGCGCCTGCTCATGCAAGGGGCGATGATCGAGGTCGCGGAAGACGGGGTCGAACCGGCTCTTGACGTCGCCGTAGTCGATGGTCCAGCCCAACACCTGGTCGAGCGGCGCGTGCAGGTGCAGGCGCAGGACAAAGGTATGGCCGTGGATACGGCCGCGGGCGTCGCCTGCCGGTGCGTGCGCCAGGCGCACCGCGCTGTCGAGCCGGAACTCCTTCCAGATCCGATAGCTGGTGCCGTCGAAATTGGCGCCGCACGAAGCCGTTTCGTAGACCCGCACCCAGCCCAGCCCCGGTACTTGCGGCTGCAGGCGCTCCCAGATCCAGGCGGCCAGCATCTCGCTGGTCGGATTCTCCAGCCCCGGCAGGTCGTTGAGGCAGGCGTGGCGCAGTTGTCGGGCCAGCGGCTGCCAGCAAGTGTCGAGCCACAGGTGATCGATCGGCTGGCCGTTGGCGCGCTCGGCGGCGGCGTGCAATACCACCTCGAAACCGTGGCCGTGCATCCGCCCGCACTGGTGCCCGGCGGGAACGTTGGGCAGCCGGTGGGCAGCTTCAAAACGATAGCGGCGCCACACCTGGGCATGACCGCCCTCGTCGAGCTCGACGCCGGTATCGGCGCGACTGCGGATTCCCACCCGGGCGGGGCCGGGCAAGTCCAGGCGCGCCCTGATCCAGCGCGCCAGGTTGGCGTCGGTCGGATCGTCGAGCACCAGGTCGAGCTGCCGGTAGTCGAGCGGCGCGACGCAGGTCCGCAGCCGCTCGCCGAGCTGTTCCACACCCGAGCCGGGGAAACTTTCCCAGTCCGGCGGCAATTGCGCCCGCACGCTGGCCTGGAAACTGTGACCGTGCATGCGTTGCGCCGCCGGCAACCCGTTCAGCTGGCGCGCCGCCTCGAAACCGCAGGCCGCGGTGTGGAGCAGTCGGTCAGCCACGCTTACCGGTCCTTGACAAACTGGCGCCAGGGGCGAAACGTGCGCTCAGCGGATCGGGCACGCCCACCTCGGCGAAGCCGCGCGCGCGCAACTGGCACGAGTCGCAAGCGCCGCAGGGCTCGCCGCCGGGGCCCGGGTCATAGCAGCTGCTGGTGAGGCCGTAGTCGACCCCCAGCGCCAGGCCAGTGCGGATGATCTCGGCCTTGCTCATCGCCAGCAGCGGAGCGTGGATGCTTAGCGGCTCCGCGCCCTCGACACCGGCCTTGGTGGCCAGTCGTGCCATCGTCTCGAAGGCCGCGATGAATTCCGGCCGGCAGTCCGGGTAGCCCGAGTAGTCGAGCGCGTTGACGCCGATGAAGATGTCGGTCGAACCGAGCACTTCGGCCCAGGCCAGCGCAAAGCTGAGGAAGATCGTATTGCGCGCCGGCACATAGGTGATCGGGATGTCGTGTTCCATCTCGGCAGCGCTGCGCCCCTTGGGAACCGCGATGTCGGCGGTCAGCGCCGAACCGCCAAAAGCGCGCAGGTCGACGTCGACGATGCGATGCTCGCACGCCTGCAGGGCGCTGGCCACCGCCGCCGCGCGCTCGAGTTCGACACCGTGGCGCTGGCCGTAGCGAAAACTGAGCGCATGCACGGCGAAACCCTCGGCGCGAGCGATCGCGACCACCGTGGCCGAGTCGAGCCCGCCGCTCAAGAGGACCACTGCGGGCCGGGTGGAATGGGATTTTTTCAGGTTCATCGTGACAGGACGGCGATCGCGGGCCCCGCACCAGCATCGTGGTCGGGGAAAAACGCCGCAATGGTAACTCGTCGGGCGAGTCCGCATCGATTTTGGCGGTATCGACCACGGTCAAACGGGCAACGCCCCCTGGCGATCCCGGCGCCGTGATCCGGCATACTTGTTCCCTGGCGTTCCGGACCGTCCACCTGGTCCGGGCATAAACCGGCGTAATCCAGCGACCAAAACTCATGACCGACAGCTACCTCGAGCACCTCGGCGACGGCGTCTACGCAGTCGATTCCGGTTACATCCGCAAGCAGTTCGATGCCGTGCACCTGGTCGTCGCGGGCGAGCGCGCCGCGATCGTCGACACCGCGACCGCGCGCTCGGCGCCGCGGGTGCTGGCGGCGCTGGCCCAACTGGGCATCCCGCGCGAGAACGTCGACTACGTGATCCTGACCCACGTTCACCTCGATCATGCCGGTGGCGCCGGAACCTTGATGGCTGCGCTGCCCAACGCCCGCCTGACTGTCCACCCGCTGGGCGCCCGCCACATGATAGATCCGGCCAGGCTCTGGGCCGGAACCTGTCAGGTCTATGGTGAACAACGGGCCATCGCGATGTACGGCGGACCGACCCCGGTACCGGCCGAGCGGGTGATCGAGACCCCGGAGGGAGCGACGGTGGAACTCGCCGGGCGAGTGCTGGAGTTCTACGACACTCCCGGCCACGCGCGCCACCACGTGACCATCCGCGACACCAGGACCGGCAACCTGTTCACCGGCGACACCTTCGGGATAGCGTACCGCGAGTTCGACATCGCCGGCCGGTCGTTCCTGATCCCGTCCTCGACGCCGACCCAGTTCGACCCCGAGCAGTTGCTGCACTCGGTCGAGCGGATCCTGGCGCTGGCCCCGCCATCGGTCTACCTGACCCACTACTCGCGCCGCGACAACGTCGCCGCCCTGGGGGTCGATCTCAAGCGGCGGATCGCCAGCTACGTCGCGATCGGCCAGGCCGAGGCCGGTGCCGGCGATGAGCGCCAAACCCGCATCGAAGCACGGATGGCGCAGTTCCTGATCGCCGAGGCCCGCGCTCACGGGGTCAGCTACGGGGATGAGGAAATCGCCGCGCTGCTCGAAGCCGACATCTCGCTCAACAGCGCCGGGCTGATCAACTGGCTCGACCGGATCGGCTGAGCAGTTCAGATCATCGCGAGCGCGTGCTTGCGCCGCGGCGGCGGGAAAGCGTCGTCGAGTTCCGCCAGATCGGCTGCGGTGAGCGTCAGGTTGCGCGCCGCGGCATTTTCCTCGACCCCGGCCACCCGCCCCGATTTGGGAATCACGATGGTTCCGGGTTGGTGCAGCAGCCAGGCCAGTGCCACCTGGGCGTTGGTGGCGCGGTGGCGGCGCGCGACCTCGCCCAGCACCGGATGGGCGCCAGTCAGCCGGCCCTCGTCGAGCGGACAATAGGCCATCGTCGCGATCTGGTGGCTGGTGTGCCAGGGCAGCAGTTCGAACTCGACGCCCCGCTGGCTGAGCGCGTAGTAGACCTGGTTGGCCGAGCATTCCGGACCTCCGGCCAGCGCCTCGAGTTCGCGCAGGTCGGCAACATCGAAATTCGACACCCCCCAGCGGCGAATCTTGCCGGCGCGCTGCAGCGCCTCGAAACCCGCCAGCGTCTGTTCGAGCGGATGGCTGCCGCGCCAGTGCAACAGATACAGGTCGATGGTTTCGATGCCCAGCCGCTTGAGGCTGCGTTCGCACGCCGTCACGGTGCCGCGCTGCGAAGCGTTGTGGGGCAGAACCTTGCTGACGACGAACGCCTGGTCGCGCCGGCCGATGAGCGCTTCCCCAACCACTTTTTCGGCAGCGCCATCGCCGTACATCTCCGCGGTGTCTATTACCCGCAGCCCGAGTTCGAGTCCGCGCACCAGCGCGCCAACTTCCGCGCGCAAACGGGCACGGCTCTCGCCCATCTTCCAGGTGCCCATTCCCAGCGCCGGCAGGATCGTGCCGTCACGCAATTGCACCGTCGGGGGCGCGGTCACGTCAGGGAACCGTTAATGCCGCCGGGCTTGCGCCAGCGATAGACGCGCATCGGCGGGACGTTGCGCAACTCCAGTTCGTTAATTTCATGCTCGCCCAGCAGCGGCGAGAAGAATCCGGTTACGTGGTGGCGGAACTGGTAGGCGACAAAACATCCCCCCGGGACCAGGCCATCGGCCACCCGCTTGGCGATCTCGCGGCAAAGCGGGCGCGGCAGGGTCGAGAACGGGATGCCGGAGATCACCGTATCCGGCGCGGACAGTCCGTGGTCGGCGAGCGTCGCGGCGAGGTCGACGGCGTCGCCACGGTGGACAATCAGGCGCCGATCCTCGATTACGCCGAGTCCTTCGGCGAACCAGGGATCGCGCTCGATGCACAGCAGTTTGGCCTGGGGCCCCAACGCCGCCAGGATCGCTCGAGTGGTCCCGCCGGTGCCCGGGCCAAGTTCGACGACCACCCTGGCACTCCTGATTCCGGCCGCATCGATGATCCGGCGCACGAGGAAGCGCGAACTCGGGATCACCGATCCAACCGAGCTCGGGGAACGCAGGAATCCACGCAAAAAAGCCAGCTTTTCGCTGGGTTCGGGTCGACGTGCCAGGTCGATCGCTCGCATCGTGTTATCCCTCCGCAAAGGAACTTGATGCGCCAGAGACGCGCGGCTGCTTGCTCCGGCGCTAGTCGGGCAATTCTACGCCCTGATCGAGCCGCGGGCAGCCTTTGCCGAATCGCGCAGGAGATCGATCGCCAGCGCCGCGGCCGCCAAGCCCATCGCGGCGGTCACCGTCACGATCGAGCCGTAGCCGGCGCAGCTGAGCGCGGTGCCCGGTTCAACCAGTGGGGCTGATTCGCCCCCCAGCCCCAGTGGCAACTCGGTGCTGTAGATCGCGGTCACCCCGAACGCGCCCCGTCCGGCACGCGGAAAGTCGTAGCTCCGGCGCAAGCGCGCGCGCACCGACGCCAGCAGGGCATCTCCCTTGGTGCTGGCGAGATCCTCGCGGCGCAACGCCAGCGGGTCGATGCGCCCACCGGCCGCACCGCAGACCACGATCGGCTGGGCCCGCGAGCCGCAATGCGCGATCAGCGCCGCCTTGGCCGACGCGCCGTCGATGGCGTCGAGCACAATGGCAGGAGAACCGGGCACCAGGTCCGCGACGTTGTCGGGCGAAACGAAATCGTCGACGCACTCGACCCGGCACTGCGGCGCGATGTCGGCGATGCGCGCCGCCATCACCTCGATCTTGGCCGCGCCCAGCGTCGATTCGAGCGCCAGGACCTGCCGGTTGACGTTGGACACCGCTACGTGGTCCAGGTCGATCAGCGTCAGCCGCCCGAGGCCCGAGCGGGCGAGCGCCTCGGCAGCCCACGAACCGACTCCGCCGACGCCGATCACGACCACGTGGGCGGCGCGCAAGCGCGCCAGGCCGTCCTCTCCGAACAGCCGGGCAACCCCGCCGAAGCGGCGTTCCTCGTCCACGCTCAGGGAATCAGCAGTGTCGATCCCGTCGTCTTGCGGCTCTCCAGGTCGAGGTGCGCCTGCACCGCGTCAGAGAGCGGGTAGCGCTGGTCGATGCGGATCTTGACCTTGCCGGAACCGACCATCCGGAACAGGCGGGCGGCCATTTCCTCGAGCGTCGCGCGATTCGCGGTATGCGCCATCAGCGAGGGCCGGGTGAGGAAGAGCGAGCCGCGCAATGCAGTCAGCGGCACCGGCGGCACGGCCCCGGAAGCGCTGCCGAAACTCACCATCGTGCCAAACGGCTGGAGGCAGTCGAGCGAGGTCTGGAAGGTGTCCTTGCCGACCGAGTCATACACCACCGGCACCATCGCGCCACCCGTAATCTCGCGCACCCGTTCGACCACGTTCTCCTTGCGATAGAGAATCACATGATCGCAGCCATGGGCGCGGGCCAGCTTGGCCTTCTCCTCGGAACCGACCGTGCCGATCACGGTCACCCCGAGGGCCTTGGCCCACTGGGTCGCGAACAGGCCAACCCCGCCGGCAACGGCGTGCCACAGGACGGTTTGGCCCTCGCGCACCGCGAAGCTGCGATGCAGCAGGTATTCCGCAGTCAGGCCCTTCAGCATCATCGCCGCTGCGGCGTCGAAATCAATGGTGTTGGGCAGCTTGACCAGCGAATTGGTTGCCATGTTGCGCGCCTGGCAGTAGGAGCCCGGCGGTTGCCCCGCGTAGGCGACGCGGTCGCCTGGACGCAGGTGGTTGATTTCCGAACCGACCGCGGTGACCACGCCGGCGCCCTCGAGGCCCAGCCCGGCCGGCAGCGGCATCGGATACAGACCGGTGCGAAAGTAGACGTCGATGTAGTTCAGCCCGATCGCGTGATGACGAATCTGTACCTCCTGCGGCCCAGGCGCGGCAAGGTCGACGTCGACCAGCTTCATTACCTCGGGGCCGCCGGTCTCTTCAATGCGGATTGCTTTTGTCATGTCTATCTCCTGTACTTCGCAGTAGTCCTGTCAGTCCCGGTCATGGTAGCCGGAAAATATTCGCTCGCAGCGGCGCGGCCCGACCAGGCAGGGGCGCAGCCGCGCCCGTGCCAGCGGCCGGGTCAGAAGGTCCCGGGATAGGCGCCACCGTCG
Organism: Burkholderiaceae bacterium; assembly: GCA_024637395.1. Taxonomy (GTDB): domain Bacteria; phylum Pseudomonadota; class Gammaproteobacteria; order Burkholderiales; family Burkholderiaceae_E; genus JAGXFR01. The sequence goes on from JAGXFG010000129.1 coordinate 45,805, forward strand.
ATCAGGAAATTCTGTCCGGTAACGTAGCTGGCCTGGCTGCTGCAGAGGTAGGCGCAGGCCTGCCCGAATTCCTCGGCCGTCCCGAGGCGCCCAGCCGGCACGGAACTGACTCGGCGCTTGAGCGCCTCCTCGTATTCGATCCCGCTATTCTTGGCCATGGTCGAGATGTTGGCACGCAGCCGGTCGGTGTCGAACACCCCCGGCAGCAGGTTGTTCATGGTCACGTTCTGCGCCGCAGTCTTGCGCCCGATGCCGGCGATGAATCCGGTCAGTCCGGCGCGCGCGCCGTTGGACAGGCCCAGGATTTCGATCGGCGCCTTGACCGCGCTCGAAGTGATGTTGACGATGCGCCCGAACTTGCGTTCGAGCATCGCGTCGAGGGTGGCCTTGATCAGTTCGATCGGCGTGAGCATGTTGGCGTCGAGCGCCTTGATCCAGTCGTCGCGGGTGAACTTGCGAAAGTCCCCCGGGGGCGGACCGCCGGCATTGTTGACCAGGATGTCGATCTGGGGCGCCGCGGCCAGTGCCTGCGCCCGCCCGGCCTCGGTGGTGATGTCACACGCCACGGCGCGCACCTCGACCCCGGTCTCGTCGCGCAGCCGCTTCGCCGCCTGTTCGAGCGCATCCGCTGAACGCGCGTTGATCACCAGGTTGACGCCCTCGCCGGCCAGCGCCCGCGCGCAGCCGTAGCCGAGCCCCTTGCTCGAACCGCACACCAGCGCCCAGCGCCCCCGAATTCCATAGTCCATTCCCTTCTCCTCTCAGTTGAATTTCCTGCTGCCCAGAACCAGCATCCCGGCGATTACGATGGCGGTGCCCAACAACTGCGCCGCCGACACCGGTTCGTCGAGAAATAATGCACCCATTGCAATTGTGGCTGCCGGGCCGATCATCCCGGTCTGCGATGCCGCCGCCGAGCCGATGCGTTCGACCGCGATCATTATCAGGAACACCGGCGCGACCGTGCACAGCACGGCGTTGAGCAGCGACATCCAGTAGACCGCCGAGGGCTGCGACAACAAGGCGCCGGCGTCGAGAACCAGCGCCTGTCCGATGCACGCCACCGAAGCAACCATGCTGGCGTACGAGGTCAGGCGCAAGGCGCCGAGACGCTTCACCAGTTCCCCGCTCGCGACCAGGTATACCGCATATGAGCTCGCGCTGCCAAACACCAGCAACGCCCCGAGGGTCACGTTGGCGCCGGTGAGGCTGACGTCGTGCCAGAAGACGAACACCACACCGGTATAGGCCAGCGCCATCGCGATCCAGTCGCGCGCTTCGATTCGGCGGCGCAGCAGCACCGCCGAGAGGAATACCACTATGGTCGGGCTCAGGTACAGGATTACCCGCTCCAGCCCTACCGTCACGTATTGCAGTCCGAGGAAGTCGAGAAAGCTCGCGAGGTAATAGCCGCACAGCCCGATCGCCGCCACCCGCCAGCGATCTCCCGGGAGCCACCGCACCGGCCGGCGCACCCCGACATACCATGCGACCAGGACGAAGAACGGCAGCGCCATGGCCATGCGCAGCGCCAGGAAAGTCACCGGATCGATGTTGTAGCGATAGGCCAGCTTGACGATGATCGCCTTGCCCGAGACGAGCATGGCGCCGGCTGCCGCCAGTCCCAGGCCAACCAGAAAGCGGCGCCTGGCGTCGGCTGGCGTATCAGCCACCGCCAGCGAGATCGACCCCATTTGATCTAGCGTTTGCCGCCGGACCCGAAGATCGATCCCAGCAACCCGCGCACGATCTGACGCCCGACAGTTGTGCCGATGGTCCGGGCCGCGCTCTTCGCCGCCGCCTCGATCAGCGAGTCCTTGCGGCCGCTGCCGCCGAGCATCCCGCCCAGGATGCCGCCACCGCCAGAGCTCGCGCTGCTGCGCTCAGCTTTCAGGGCCGCGGCAGCTGCTACCTCCTTGGCGGCGGCCTCGGCCTTGGCCGTGGCCGCGACCATTAGTTTTTCGTACGCCGACTCCCGATCCAGCGCCTGGTCATAGACGCCGGCGACGATCGAGTTGCGCACCAATACGGCGCGGGCAGCGTCGTCGATCGGGCCGATCCTTGAGGCGGGCGCCATCATGAATGCCCGCTCGACCACCTGGGGACGGCCCTTGGCGTCGAGCATCGAGACCAGGGCTTCGCCGACCCCGAGTTCGGTGATCGCCTGTTCGGCGTCAAGCTTGGGGTTGGTGCGCATGGTCTGGGCGGCGGCGCGCACGGCCTTCTGGTCGCGCGCGGTAAAGGCGCGCAGCGCGTGCTGCACCCGGTTGCCGAGCTGTCCAAGCACGGTATCCGGGATGTCGATCGGATTCTGGGTGACGAAGTAGACCCCGACGCCCTTGGAGCGAATCAGCCGCACTACCTGTTCGACCTTCTCGAGCAAAGCCTTGGGGGCATCGTTGAAGAGCAGGTGCGCCTCGTCGAAGAAGAACACGAGGCGCGGTTTGTCAGGATCACCAATCTCGGGCAGGTGCTCGAATAACTCGGAGAGCAGCCAGAGCAGGAACGCGGCGTAGAGGCGCGGCGCGTTCATCAGCTGGTCGGCGGCCATGATGTTGATCAACCCCAGGCCAGCCGTGTCGGTCTGCATCAGGTCGTCGATGTTGAGCATCGGCTCGCCGAAGAAGTGGTCGGCACCCTGCGCGTCGAGCGCCAGCAAGCCGCGCTGGATCGCGCCGATCGACGCGCTCGAGACATTGCCGTATTCGGTGGTGAAAGAGCGCGCGTTTTCGCCGACGAACTGCAGCATCGCGCGCAGGTCCTTGGCGTCGAGCAGCAGCATCCCGCGCTCGTCAGCGATCTTGAAGACCAGTTGCAGCACCCCCTCCTGGGTCTCGTTGAGGCCCAGCATTCGCGCCAGCAAGATCGGCCCCATGTCGGAGACGGTGGCACGCAAAGGGTGCCCCTTCTTGCCGAAGACGTCCCAGAGCGTGACCGGGAAGCCCCGGAACTCCGGAGTCGGCAGGCCCAGGCGCTCCAGGCGTTCGGCCAGCTTGGCAGAATGGGCGCCGGCCGCCGACAGCCCGGTCAGGTCGCCCTTGACGTCGGACATGAAGACCGGCACCCCGATCGCCGAGAAACGTTCGGCCAGCACCTGCAGAGTCACGGTCTTGCCGGTTCCGGTAGCCCCGGTGATCAGTCCATGGCGGTTGGCCAGGGCGGGCAGCAGCGCCAATTCCATATCGGCGTTGCGGGCGATAGGTAGTGACTGGGCAGCGATTGCGGTCATGGTTCGGATGGTAAAATCAGAGGTTTAGTGGGCACGGTCCAGACTTGGATTCTGCCTCATCCCGACCTAGCGGCGGGAAAACCCCTAAGGCACAAGGCAGGACGCAATGGCTGGGCATTCCAAGTGGGCGAATATCAAGCACAAGAAGGAACGTTCGGACGCGAAGCGCGGCAAGATCTTCACGCGTGTAATCAAGGAAATCAACGTCGCGGCCAAGCTCGGCGGTCCTGACCCGGACGCCAACCCGCGACTGCGCCTGGCGATCGACAAGGCCTCCGAGGCCAACATGCCCAAGGATACAGTGACTCGGGCGATCCAGCGCGGTTCGGGCGATGTCGAGGGCGCGAACTACGAGGAGATCCGCTACGAGGGCTACGGCGTCGCGGGAGCGGCAATCATAGTCGACTGCCTGACCGACAACCGCACCCGCACGGTGGCCGACGTACGCCACGCCTTTTCGAAGAACGGCGGCAATCTCGGCACCGACGGCTCGGTCGCATTCATGTTCAAGCACTGCGGGCAATTCCTGTTCCCACCGGGCACTTCCGAGGAAGCGGTCATGGAAGCCGCAGTGGCGGCTGGCGCCGAGGATGTGATCAGCGACGACGAGGGCGGGGTCGAAGTGATCTGCGCACCGGTCGATTTCGCCGCGGTCAAGGATGCTCTGGCCAAGGCCGGGCTCAAGGCCGAAATCGCCGAAGTGACCATGAAGGCCCTGACCGAGACCGAGTACTCCGGCGAAGACGGCGAAAGCCTGCAGACGCTGCTGGATGCTCTCGAGAACCTCGACGACGTGCAACAGGTCTACACCAACGCAATCATCGACTCGTGAATTTGCAACTCGTACTCAGCCAAGGAACCCAGCCATGAAACTGCTCGTAGTTGGCGGCGGCGGACGCGAACACGCGCTCGCCTGGCGGCTGGCCCAGTCACCGCGCGTCCAGAAGGTCTACGTCGCGCCGGGCAATGGCGGCACGGCGCGCGAACCGGCGATCGAGAACCTGCCGCTGACCGGGCTGGAGGAACTCGCCCGCTTCGCTGCCGACGAGGGCATCGCGTTTACCGTGGTCGGTCCCGAGGGGCCGCTGGCAGCCGGGATTGTCGACCTGTTTCGCTCCCGCGAGTTGCCGATCTTCGGTCCGACCCGGGCGGCGGCGCAGCTTGAATCGTCGAAGGATTTCGCCAAGGCGTTCATGCTTCGCCACGGTATTCCGACCGCCGACTACCAGACCTTTAGCGATGCCCAGGCCGCCCGTGACTATGTCGCTGCGCGCGGTGCGCCGATCGTGATCAAGGCCGACGGCCTGGCCGCCGGCAAGGGCGTAGTCGTCGCCCAGACGGTGGCGGAGGCGCACGCCGCGATCGACGCCATGCTCGGCGACGCCTCCTTCGGCGCAGCCGGTTCCCGGGTCGTGATCGAGGACTTCCTGGTCGGCGAGGAAGCCAGCTTCATCGTGATGGTTGACGGATCCAACGTCCTGACCCTCGCGAGCAGCCAGGACCACAAGCGCCTGCTCGATGGCGACCAGGGTCCCAACACCGGCGGGATGGGCGCCTATTCCCCGGCCCCGCTGGTAACCCCGGAAATCTATGCCCGGGTGCTGCGCGAGATCATTCGCCCGACAGTCGAGGGCATGGCGGCCGAGGGCATCGCCTTCACCGGTTTCCTCTACGCCGGGCTGATGATCGACGCCACCGGCAATCCACGGGCGCTCGAATTCAACTGCCGGCTGGGTGACCCCGAAGCCCAGCCGATCATGATGCGGATCAAGAGCGATTTCGCCGCCGTCATCGAACACGCCATCTCCGGCACGCTCGACGAGGTCGAACTCGAATGGGATCGGCGCACCGCCCTGGGAGTGGTGATGTCGGCGCACGGCTACCCGGCCGATCCGCGCAAGGGCGACCGGATCGACGGCCTGCCGGCCCAGGACAATGCCATCGGTTCCGACTCCATGGTCTTCCACGCCGGCACCGTCGAGCGCGACGGCCACCTGCTGACCAGCGGCGGGCGCGTGCTGTGTGTCACCGTGCTGGCCGATTCGGTGAAGATGGCCCAGAACCGGGCCTATGACGTGCTGCAGCACATCTCCTTTGACGGCATGCATTTCCGGCGCGATATCGGTCACCGGGCGATTGCCCGGCGCGCCGAGACCCGCCACGCGCAGGACTAGACCGATGGGCGAGGCCGATACGTCAGCCAATCAGGCGCCGCGGATCACCGCGGTGCGCGATTTCCTGCAGGGACTGCAGCAGAAAATCGGCGACCGGCTCCAGGCACTCGACACCGGGGAATTCATCGCCGAGCGCTGGGAAAGACCGGCCGGTGGCGGCGGGATCAGCCGGGTCATCGAGGACGGGTCGGTATTCGAGCGCGGCGGCGTGCTGTTCTCCCATGTCATGGGCAAATCACTGCCGGCGACAGCGTCGGCCGCGCGGCCGCAGATCGCGGGCCGCAGCTTCGAGGCGATGGGGGTCTCGCTGGTGCTGCACCCGCGCAACCCGTTCGTTCCGACCACCCACCTCAACGTGCGCTTCTTTGTCGCGCACGCGCCCGAAGGCAGCGAAGAGGCGTCGGTGTGGTGGTTTGGCGGCGGCATGGACCTGACCCCCTACTACCCGTTCGAAAAGGACGTGGTGCGCTTCCACGCGGCCTGCAAGGAGGCGCTGACGCCATTTGGCGAGCAGTACCACCCGCGCTTCAAGAAGTGGTGCGACGAGTACTTCTTCCTGCCCCACCGCGGCGAGCCGCGCGGGGTCGGCGGGGTCTTCTTCGACGACCTCAGCGAACCCGGTTTCGAGACCTCGTTCGCGCTCACCCGCAGCGTCGCCGAAGCCTTCATCCCCGCCTACGCGCCCATCGTCGAGCGCCATCGCGACCGCCCCTACAGCGAGCGCGAGCGTGATTTCCAGCTTTATCGCCGCGGACGCTACGTCGAATTCAACCTGGTCTACGACCGCGGCACGCTCTTCGGGCTGCAATCGGGCGGGCGCACCGAATCGATCCTGGTGTCGATGCCGCCGCTCGCCAAGTGGCGCTACGACTGGCATCCCGAACCGGATTCGCCGGAAGCCCGACTCGCCGAGTTTTTGCGGCCACGCGAATGGGTCTGACCCGCGCTGCCGGTCAGCGGCGCCGCATCGGCCTGCTCGGCGGCAGCTTCGATCCGGTTCACGTCGGCCACATCGCTCTGGCCCGGGCGGCACAGAGCGCGCTGCTGCTCGACGAGCTGCGCTTCATTCCAGCCGGACTCGCGTGGCAAAAAGGCAACGCGGCGGCAAGCGCGAGCGATCGCGTCGCAATGCTGCAACTCGCGCTGGGGTCACAACCAGACTGGATCATCGACCAGTGCGAGGTACGACGCACCGGCCCGAGCTACACCATCGACACGCTGCTCGAGCTCCGCGCAGGTCTGGGCCCGGAACCAGCCCTGGTGCTGTTGCTTGGCGCGGACCAGTTCCGCAACCTCCCGAGCTGGCACCGATTCGACGAGTTGCCGCTGCACTGCCACCTGGCGGTGACCCAGCGCGCGCCGCGTCAGCTCAGCGCACTGCCGGAACCGCTCGAGGCGCTCCTTGCCCAGCGCGGCAGCGATGCCCTGCCCGATGCGCCGGCGGGCACCATAGTGTTCTTCACCATGCCCCCGGTGCCGGTCTCCTCGAGCGGCATCCGCGCGCAACTCGCCGCCGGGCAGCGCCCCGTCGAACTGTTGCCGCCGGGAGTTCTCGACTATATTGAACACAACCGCCTTTACCTACGGAGTTGAACCACCGGATGGATCTCACCAAGCTGCAACGGATCGTCGTCGACGCCCTTGATGACCTCAAGGCCCAGGACGTTCGCGTCTTCAATACCACCGCAATTACCGGCATGTTCGATCGGGTCGTGATCGCCAGCGGCACCTCCAACCGTCAGACGCGGTCACTCGCCAGCCACGTCGCCGACAAGGTCAAGGCAGGCGGCGGAGAGGTGATTTCGATCGAAGGCGCTGAAACCGGCGAATGGGTGCTGGTCGACGCCGGGGACATCGTTGTACACGTCATGCAGCCGTCGATTCGCACCTACTACAACCTCGAGGAAATCTGGGGCATCAAGCCGGTGCGGCTGAAGATCGGCGCCACGGCGGCGGCGAAACCGGCCGGCACGCGCAAGGCGGCACCGAAAGCGGCCGCAGCAAGCAAGGCAGCCCCCAAAGCCAGCGGAACCAAACCGAAAGCAGCAGCCGTCAAACCTAAGGCAGCAGCAACCAAGCCGAAAGCGGCAGGCACCAAGCCGAAAGCGGCGGGCGCCAAGCCGAAAGCTGCAGGCACCAAGCCGAAGGCGACGGGCGCCAAGCCCGCGGGCGCGAAGCCGAAGACCACGCGCGCCAAGGCGCGCTGAGGCAGCCGGCCGGA
>JAGXFG010000130.1 GCA_024637395.1 Burkholderiaceae bacterium
CCCGACCTTCGGGGCGGGGCTTTTCCCTTCGGTCAGTGCAACGCGCGCGTTTTCACATGCAGAGGGCTGCGCCCTCCAATCCCAAAAAACGCGCCCCACCGCACGGACGGGACGCCGGAATGCGACAGACTTTGCTGCGCCCGGTTGTGCAATGGCGCACCGTCCCCGACGCTGACGGGTAGGTCGCCATGAACGACGGCGGCTCACCGACAGGCCGTCCATCATGCCCAGAGCCATCCACGCCGCAATCGATCAAGCCCGCGCCAATGCCGAGGAGCGTTCGTGCTTGATGATTCGGAACCGACCTTGCCTGCGATGGGGTGCGTGCCGGCGCAGCGCCTGTGCGGAGATGCCGGAGCCATGCTGCCTTCCGGTGGGGATCGCACCCAACGGCGGCCTTGGCACGAAGTCCTGGCCTGGCTTGAAAGCCGGCGGTCGGCCGGGAGCAGCGGGGTGAGGAAGGCGCCGACGCCGGATGTTCGGCAGAGGACATGCCGGCCGATCAGCGCGAAAGGCTAGGACGGCCAACACAAAAGCCCCATCAAGGCCTGACCGCCAGTCTTCCTCTGACACGTGTCGCGTGCTACTCTCTTGATTTCGTCACAAAATCATGCGGCCGCAGCCATCTAAACCTCGCCATGGCGGAACCCGACCTGGTGCCGGGCGCAAGGCCGCCTACGGCGAGCCCACCAAGACCGTTAGAGTGCCGCACAGCCTCCTGCCCGTGGTCGTAGGGTACCTGGATGCTGTGAAGCGCACGTCTGCTGGCATCGCTGACGGCGTCGGCCTGCGACCCATCGCGACAATTCGAGCCGTCGCTGTCGTGCCTGCCCTCGGGCGCCGAGTTCATGCTGGTACACCCACTTCAGGCGACGACTACCAAGAAGATGCCGTCGACCTCGGCAAGCACCTGGTGCGCGACCCTAGCAGCACATTCGTCATGAAGGTCGACGGCTGGTCGATGCGGGACGCCGGCATCGCCGACGGAGACGAATTGGTGGTCGACCGTGGTGTGGCAGCTGAGAATGGGCGAATCGTCATCGCCGACATCGACGGCGAACTGACTGTCAAACGCTTGAAGCGAACGGCTACCGGTTGGCTGCTGCAGGCCAACAACCCCGACTTCGCCGATGTCCCCATCGGCGATAAGAATGACCTGCACATCTGGGGTGTCGTCACGCGCGTGCTGCGCGCGGTATAGACGCCTGCACAAACCATTGAGAACTAGGAGGACCTCATGTCGCAAGCAAGCCGAATCGAGTGGACCGAGGCGACTTGGAATCCGGCCGTGGGTTGCACGAAGATTTCGCCCGGGTGCAAGTACTGCTACGCCGAGTCGATGGCCAGGCGGCTGAAGGCCATGGGCACGCCTGGCTACGAGAACGGCTTCAAGCTCACGATCTTGCCGGATCGCTTGGTGGAACCACTCGCGCGCAAGAAGCCAACGGTGTACTTCGTGAACTCGATGTCCGACCTCTTCCACAAAGGTGTGGATGACAAGTACATCGCCCAGGTCTTCGATGTGATCAGTCAGTGCCCTCAGCACACCTTCCAAGTGCTGACCAAGCGAGCGGATCGCATGGCCACCTTCTTCCGGACGCACGACGTGCCCACTAACGCCTGGATGGGCGTCTCCGTCGAGGACCGCAAGTACGGCGTGCCTCGTATCGAATGCTTGCGCAAGGTAGACGCGCGCATCCGCTTCTTGTCCGTCGAGCCACTGCTAGAAGATGTTGGCGAACTCGATCTAACCGACATTCAGTGGGTGATCGTCGGGGGTGAGTCTGGCCCGAAGGCACGTCCGATGAAACTGGAATGGGTCGAAAATATTCGCCAACAATGTGACGACCAGGGAGTGCAGTTCTTCTTCAAGCAGTGGGGTGGCTGGGGGGCAGACGGCAAACGTCGCTCCAAGAAGGCCAACGGCCGCTTGCTTGGGGGCAGGACCTGGGACGACATGCCAGCACTGACCGCCCACGTCTGAATGAACGCATGACGCTGAAACAGTACAACTGGAAAGACGGCCCCGACCTCATCCAGCAACACAGCGTCGCCAAGCACCGCATCCTTGAGGCTTACCTCGCGGCGTACTTCCGCACCCTCGTCAGCTCGCCGAACCAAGACGTTCTGAAACTGACACTTGTCGATGGATTTGCCGGCGGCGGACTGTACGTTCACAACGACACGCGCGAGCCTGTCAAGGGTTCGCCCTTCATCTTCCTCGAAGCCACGCGCGAGGCCGAGTTCCTGATCAATAAGGACCGGCGCAAGCCCGTCCACCTCCAGGTCGACTACTTCTTCACCGAGGCCGACCGCCACGCGCACATGCACCTCGACAAGGTGCTGCGCGAAGCGGGCTACGGCGACAGGATCGGAAACGGCATCTACATCGACCACGCACGATTCCAGGACAAGGCCGACGCGATCATCGAGTTCATCAAGCGCAAGAGCCCGCGCAACGGCCGATCGATCTTCGCGCTCGATCAATACGGCTACAAGGAAGTGCCGACGCACCTCCTGCGCAAGATTTTTGATGCGCTACCAAGCGCTGAGGTGATCCTGACGTTCGGCGTCGACTCGTTCCTGAACTTTGCCAGCGACGGCGACCAGGTCAAGGACCTGCTCAACGGCCTCGGCATACCGGACATCTTCGGCGGCCGATCAGTTGAGGAGATCAAGGCCTCCGACCGTGACTGGCGGCTCTTCCTGCAGAGCACGCTCTACCGTCGACTCGTCGAGAACTGCGGCGCCCGCCACTTCACGCCGTTCTTCATCCGCAATCGCGGTGGACATGGTGACTACTGGCTGATCCACATGTCCCAACATCATCGCGCTCGTGACGTGATGACAGAGGTGCACTGGGCCAACAACAACTACTTCATCCACTACGACGGCGCGGGCCTCGACATGTTCCAGATGGTCGGCTACGACCCTGTGCATGATGGGGACTACCTTCAGCAGTCACCCTTAGGGTTCGAGTTCGATGATGTCGCCCGGCGCGCAAGCATCGCTGCGCTCAACGAGCACATCCCGCGGCGCGTCTATGCAAACGATGCTGGAATTAGCTTCGGCGAGCTGTTTGCGACTACCTGCAACAGCTCTCCGGCGTCGGCGCGAATCTACCGCCAGTCGATCGGCACACTCCTCGATGATCAGGCCCTCGAGATCGTTGGAGCCGACGGCACCAAGCGCCGATCGTCCGCCCAAATCAAGGACAGCGACCAGATCATGTCGCCACCGCAGCGCACGCTCTTCATGGCGGTCTGAGCCTTGCGCGGATAAACGTCGCCACGGGAGTAGCTGAACTTGACTTCGATCATTCCGGGGACGTACGAAGGGCGCGAGCAGGCTCTGGTGAAGCATATGCTGCTCAAGAGCTACCTTGAAAAGCTTGTGCTCATCATCGGCATGAGCGCCAAGAAGGCACGGCGCGCAGAGATCTGCTTCGTGGACTGCTTTGCAGGCCCATGGGGCGCACCGGATGACGACCTTGAGGGCACGTCGATCTCCTTGTCGCTGAAGACGCTCGCCGCATGCAAGGAGAAGTTGGCAACGCTCGGCGTCGACGCCACGATGCGCGCCCTGTATGTGGAGAAGGACAAGGGGGCATTCGATCGGCTCGCGAGATTTCTGGGTGCGAAGGCGCCGCCCTCGGTCGATCGGGCTTGTCTGCATGGCGACTTTGTAGACCTGCGAAGTGACATCTTGACGTGGTGCGGGTCGGGCTCCTTCACGTTCTTCTTCGTCGACCCCAAGGGCTGGAAAGACATCGTGATCGAGATGATGAGACCGTTGCTTGAACGCCCTCGATCTGAATTCCTGATCAACTTCGCCTACAACTTCATCAATCGCACGGCGTCAATGTCAGTCTGGCAGGACGCGATAGCGCAGCTGCTGGGGTCGACTGTGAACCTTGACGGCCTGCAGCCCGCCGAGCGTGAAGAGACGCTCGTCAACGCGTATCGCAACAGCCTCACGGCATGCGTTCCCGTTGGCCGTCCTGATTACCGTGCTCGGTCAGCCTACGTCACAGTGCTCGACCCCTTGCATCGGCGAACGAAGTACCACCTCGTGTATGTGACCAGCCATCCAACGGGCATTGTCGAGTTCATGGACATCTCGGAACGAGTGGACCTCGTCCAGCGGCAAGTTCGCGCTGCCAAGCAGATCGACGTTCGACAGCAAAGGACCGGCATCGCCGACATGTTCGGCACAGACGCGCTGCCAGAACCGGCGGACGGCCGCTGCAGCCCCGATGATGTTGATGCCTTCTGGCGCAGGTATCTTGCAGCGGGCGCACGGCGTGTCGGCACTGCTGACTTTGCAGACATTCTTGAGGCCACGAATTGGCTTCCGGGTGAACTGCAAAGCTCGCTCGTTCGCCTCGTGAAGGCAGGAGTCGTGCGCAATTTGGACGCCGATGCTTCGAGGAGGCGATCGAAGCCGCTTCACTTCGACAAGGCAGAACGCCTTCAACTCACCCAGAGCTGACAGCAACCCGACGTACGGGCGGCCCTGCCAACGTCGACCTGATTGCTTCTGACGACAGTCGACAAGACCGCGCGCGCCGGAAACGCGTCGTAGCAGCGTCCGCTCCCAAGAGTTGCGTCGAGGCCACTCGTATCGGCGCCGCCGTCGTCACCACCTTCATGGTCGGCGGCAGCAGCGTCGGCGTATGCGACTTCCCGGCCCCACTTCTAAAATCCGTTGGTGTGTGCACGTATTTGTCACGGACCCATGCGAGCGCAGCTGTGCGTGAGCAACAAATTGTCTTGAACTGGACACCTCTCGCGAGGCCACTTGGTTGCGAGTCCTGGAGGCATCATTACGACGACCAGTCGCCCCGAGCCACGGTTAGCCAATACGGCCGAGGCGACCACGGCCAGGGCGACGTAAGTCTTACCCATGCCAACCTCGTCCGCGAGCACCACACCCGGCTGCGTCGCCAAGTCCTTCAATATTGATTGCACGGTATCTTGTTGCCGTGCTCCGTCCTCTGGCGCCTCCGACCCACCAGGCCTGCGCGCTCCGCTTGCCCAAGAGGCAGTGGAGTGTGTGGGGCGGCCTTGCTGTTCCCTTCAACGTACCACGTCGTTCTCGCCGTCAAGGGCTGCGCGCCCTGCCCTGCGGTTGGTCGCTCGCGTCCTGGCGGCCGTCTGCGACCCCTGACTGCTGCGCTGCGTCGTGTTCCTCCGGTTCCGGGCAATTCCGCCCGATTCGGACTGGAGCACGATCATGTCGCAACTTTCTCTTTCCCTCGATTCCTTCCTTCTCGTTCGCGAAGCTGCGGGCGACTACCGTCCGGCCAATGCCGACGAGGTGTTGCAGGCTGCGCGGCGTGTCCTCGCTGGACAGATGCGCGGCTGCGAAGCCCTGACCTCGCCGCAGGTGGTGCGCGACTTCCTGCGGGTCAAGCTGGGGGCGCTGGAGCACGAGGTGTTCGCCGTCATCCATCTGGATGCGCAGAACCGTGTCATCGACTACGTCGAGATGTTCCGTGGCACGGTGAGCCAGACATCGGTGTACCCGCGCGAGGTGGTCAAGGAGGCCTTGGCCAGGAACAGCGCTGCGCTGCTGCTGGTGCATAACCACCCGTCTGGTGCAGCGGAACCGTCGCGCGCCGACGAGATGCTGACGCAGACGCTGAAGTCGGCACTGGCGCTGGTGGATGTGCGGGTGCTGGATCACCTGATCGTCGCCGGTGGCACCATCCTGTCGTTTGCCGAATCGGGACTGTTGTAGTCCGAGGGGGCATCGCCCCCTTTTTGCTGTGTCTTTGGTTTCGAGAAAAAGCTGCGCGCTGCGCTTCACGCCCCGCAAGGCCGCCGAACAGGCTGCGCCTGATCGGCCTGCGCACATTGCCGTTTTCGCGCTACGCGCTTCGTTCACTTCCATCAAGGCGTGCCTACGGCACGCAGCAGCGCTCGCCGCGCGGCGTGGGTCCATCGATCATCTGGCCGTAGGCCGGTCATCCGTCTTTCCCTCTCCTTCATCACTAATCCCGCGACCGTAGCCAGCGGTGCCTGTCCGTCAAGGCGCGCAGGGCCGTGTCCTCGCCTGCGGCTGCGGGCCGCACCAACCCTGCGCTTTCCTCCTTGACCGCCAACCCCTCGCTGGCCCGGTTGTTCGCGGGCGATGAACTCAGGAAAGACGGCGGCAACGGCGACCAGCCCAGGTCACTGCGCCGAACCCACCAAAGCCAACACCGGGCTTCGAATCTTGGAATCCGGTCAACTTTGAAACCACAGCTTGCGACCACAGGAGAAATACCGTGCAACTCAGTTCCCGTTTCGGACATGCTTCCCCCATCTTGCGCGCAGACCATCCGTTGTCGGATGACCAGATTCGCAGCGTAGCCCCTTCCATCTTCGCGGCGGAAAAGCACCAGAGCCGATCCGACCGCTACACCTATATTTCGACCGGAGAGGTATTGGGTGCCCTGCGAAAGGAAGGCTTCCAGCCCTTCATGGTTTGCCAGGCGCGCGTGCGCGATACCGGCAAGCGCGAACACACCAAGCACATGCTGCGGCTACGCCACGCAGCGCAGATCAACGGCGCGGAGGCCAACGAAATCATTCTTCTGAACTCGCACGACGGCACCAGCAGCTATCAGATGTTGGCGGGAATGTTCCGTTTCGTTTGCAGCAATGGGCTGGTGTGCGGCGACACCGTGGCCGACCTGCGCATCCCGCACAAGGGCGACGTGATCGGCCAGGTGATCGAAGGTGCCTACGATGTGCTGGATGGGTTCGAGCTGGTGCGCGAACGTCAGGAAGGTATGCGCGCCATCACGCTGAACCACGGCGAATCAGAGGTATTTGCCCGTGCCGCGTTGTCGCTGAAATACGATGACCCGGTCAAGCCTGCGCCCATCACGGAAACGCAATTGCTGCGGCCTCGACGCCGGGACGACGACCGGTCCGACCTGTGGAGCACGTTCAACCGCGTGCAGGAGAATCTGGTTCAAGGTGGGCTGTCTGCACGCACGGCCAACGGACGCAGGAACCGCACCCGCGCTATCCAAGGCATTGACCAGAACGTCAAGATCAACCGTGCGCTGTGGATACTGGCCGAAGAGATGAAACGGCTAAAAGGCTGACATGCGAGGGGGGGGCTTCGCCCCCCCCCTCATTTCAAGGCAATGCAGCAGCGAGTGGCCATGCAACGCCGCCCAGACTGATAAAGCTGGGCGGCGCGGCGGCCGTCGGGTAGCGACTGCCCAATGGCGGCACGATTTTCGCCATCCCTTTTTTTTCGTCTGTCCAACCAGTGCGCCATGCTTTTACTTGGGCGATCCGAAGATCCCGTACAAATTTTCTTGGCGTCTCCCGGCCTCGCCGAGCCGCGCTGTCGTGCCTGGCATCGAGCCGGTTTTTTGCCGTCTCGCCCCTTGCGGGCTTCCATCGTTCCTCCCTGTGGTCGGTGGACGCCTGCGCGCTGCGCTTGCTTTCCAGGGGGCGTGAAGCCCATGCACGCAATGGCGTGAGCATGAAGCCCGACCTTCGGGGCGGGGCTTTTCCCTTCGGTCAGTGCAACGCGCGCGTTTTCACATGCAGAGGGCTGCGCCCTCCGATCCCAAAAAAAGCGCGCCGCTGCACAGGCGGGACGCCGGAATGCGACAGACTTTGCTGCGCCCGGTTGTGCAATCACGCGCCTTCCCCGACGCTGGCGGGTAGGTCGCCACGAACGACGGCAGCTCACCGACAAGCCGTCCACCATGCCCAGAGCCATCCCCGCCGCAATCGATCAAGCCCGCGCCAATGTGCGAGGAGCGTTCATCCTTGGTGATTCGGAACCGACCTTGCCTGCGATGGGGTGCGTGCCGGCGCAGCGCCTGTGCGGAGATGCCGGAGCCATGCTGCCTTCCGGTGGGGATCGCACCCAACGGCGGCCTTGGCTTGTCGTGAATCCTGGCGAGGCAGCGGCTGCGCCTCGGGCTTCATGGCCACAACCGTCCGGCGCAACGATTTTCCCCGGCACTGCGTGCCTTCCTCGCGCAACAAAATCGCCGCGCCTCCCGGTCCTCCACGCCGTTGCGGCCGCCTTGCGGTGCAGCCCGCCCGTACCTCGCCCTTTGGATCACCGACAAGGCCGCGATGGGCGCGACCTTGATTCACCGAAAGGAAACTTCATCATGGCAAACATCGGCATTTTTACCGCACAGAACGACAGCTTCACCGGCACGGTTCGCACCCTGACGCTTGACGTCAAAGTCAAATTCGTTCCCAACACCAAGGAGAGCAACAACGCTCCCGACTACCGCATCGTCGCCGGCAACTTCGAGATCGGCGCGGCGTGGAAGAAAATCAGCAAGGCAGAGCGGCCCTACCTATCGGCAACCCTGGATGACCCGTCGTTCCCGGCGACCATCTATGCCCGCCTGGTCGAAGGCGAGGACGGCGCGCACAACCTGATCTGGTCGCGCAGCAAGGGCGACTGATCGTCGCCCTCGGCGCCCCGCCTTTGCGGCGGGGCGTTTTTGCGTTCACCGTCAGCGGCCCGCGCTTCGGTAACGAGTGCTCGTCGCAGCCGCCGGCGGTCGGCGCCGCCAGTTGGACTTGATCACCGGTCTTGGCAACGTGAACAAGTCGAGCGCCGGTCCTGGGGAGCGACTGCTTTCGGCTGAAGCCGTCATTCAAGGTGCCCGGCTGAATGGCGGCAACAGACTGTCAACCGCCATTCGGGTTGCGCCGATCACCGGCAGCAGCTCGGCCTTTGCTGCCATTGGAACGTGTCCCGCGCAATGTCTGCTATGAGGCCGGTTGTTGACGGTGGCAGTACTGGACAACTGAACGTCAGACCAGCATCGAAGAACTCAAACATCCGACCCAAATCTGCAGTTAGCCTACTGTGTACTGTCACACTAAGGATGCGGACGTTTATAGTACACAGCTAGCAACACCATATAGCAAATAAGGATGGCCTCGCGACCACCGGGCCTCTCCAAGTGGTGTTGCGCGACTCAAGTTGCATTCGAGGAAGACGAGAGGGTAGGCCGTGGCACGCATTCGTCGACTAGAAGTCGGAAATTTCCGTTCTATTCAGGCTCTTGACTGGGCACCATCGGCCGGGATCAATTGCCTAGTTGGCCCTGGCGACAGCGGAAAGTCGAGCATCCTCGACGCCATAGACCTCTGCCTAGGTGCGCGTCGGAGCGCTCCGTTCGGAGATACAGACTTCCATAGGTTGGATGTCAGCCAACCTATCGTTATTGCTCTAACATTGGGTGCCTTGCCGGATACCCTGTTGAACCTCGACGTTTATGGGGAGTTCTTGCGTAGCTATGACGCCGCGACCGGGCAGATTCAAGACGAGCCTCGCGCAGGCACCGAAACCGTTTTGACATTGCGTTTGACGGTAACGAGCGACCTCGAACCCGCCTGGTCGTTGTACTCACAGCGCGCGGAGCAGCAAGGGCTGGAACGTGGCCTGGCCTGGAAGGAAAGGACTGCTCTTGCGCCCGCACGTATCGGTAGCTTTGCAAACACGAACCTCTCTTGGTCTCGTGGTTCAGTGCTAAACCGCCTCACTGACGAGCGAGCCAACCTTGGGGCGGAGTTGGCCCGCGCAGCGCGGGAGGCACGGACGAACTTTGGGGAACAGGCCGGCGCGCAGCTCGCCGAGACACTTCGAGTAGTCACCGAGACTGCCACCAGCCTCGGGGTTCCAGTAGGCGCCTCTGCCCAGGCCCTGTTAGATGCACACTCGGTATCCATCGGTGATGGAGCGATTGCACTGCACAACGAGGCAGGAGTCCCTTTGAGGTCACTGGGAACTGGTTCCGCGCGCCTGCTCATCGCGGGGCTACAACGCATGGCAGCCGAGACGGCAACCATCGCGTTGGTCGACGAAGTGGAGTACGGATTGGAGCCCCACCGCCTGGCCCGACTTCTTGACTCGCTCGGTGCAAAGGACCCTACACTACCGCTACAGGTCTTCATGACGAGCCATTCGCCGGTCGCTATCCGGGAGCTTTCCGGCAACCAAGTATTTGTCGTCCGGGCTCAGGTAGGCCACCACGATATTTGCGAAGTCGGATTAGGTGATGAAGTCCAAAGCACCCTTCGAGCGGACCCAGAGGCTTTCTACGCCAAGTCAGTAATCGTTTGTGAGGGCGCCAGCGAGGTCGGCCTGGCGCGGGGCCTGGACCAGTACTGGCTCGGCCAAGGTGCCATCTCATTCTTCGCACTGGGCGGAGCCTACGTAGACGTCGGCGGCAGCAACCCCGACAGGTGCTATGTTCGTGGAGCGGAGCTCCTACGGCTCGGCTACCGGGTGCTCGTGCTTGTCGACGCGGATAAGGCGCCTACCCCAGAGGTCGCTGCGGCCTTTCACTCCGCCGGTGGTCAGTCGCTCACTTGGCGTTCAGGACGCGCACTTGAGGACGAACTATTTTGTAGTCTCGGTGATGATGCCATTGATGCACTACTGTCGACGGCGTGCGAGGCGGTAGGACGAGACTTGGTCGAGTCACACATTGCTTCTAAGTCGAATGGACAGCGAACACTGGGCGCCATTGAAGCCGAGAGCTTAATTGACCGCATCACGGAAGCAACCAAGGAGTTGCTAGGCGCCGCCTCACAAATTCGGCGTGGTGGGTGGTTTAAATCTGTTTCAACCTATCAAGAAATCGCCAGGGACATCGTTGGGCCGAATCTGGCGACGGCCGAGGCGGGATTTCAAGCCATCGTCGAACAGCTTCGCACTTGGACCCATGCCGCCTGAACTCGACCTGTTTGCCGTCGCCAGGGGGTCCGTCACCGCACCAGCGGGTTGCGGCAAGACCCAGCTCATCGCGGACACCCTGAGCCTTCATGATGGCCCTAGGCCAATCCTCATCCTCACGCACACAAATGCCGGCGTCGCCGCGCTACGTATTCGGTTACAACGAGCTCGTGTTCCTACTACAGCCTACCGCGTGACAACCATTGACGGACTCGCAATGCGGCTCATCGGGACGTTTCCCCTTCGGAGCGGGCACAACCCGCGCATTCTGGAGATCAACGACGCGCGGAACGACTACCCGGCAATACGAACCGCTGCCTCGCAGCTCTTGCAGGCTGGGCACATCAGTGACGCGCTGCGGGCAACCTACTCCCGATTGATTGTTGACGAGTACCAAGACTGCAGCATGGTTCAACATGCCATCGTCGACGCACTGGCAACGGTATTGCCTGCGGCGGTACTCGGTGACCCCATGCAGGCCATTTTCGGATTTGCAGGAAACCAACTAGTCCATTGGCAGGCTCACGTTGAAGCTCGGTTTCCCGCCGTTGGCGCACTTGGGACGCCTTGGCGCTGGAGGAACGCTGGAACTGAACTACTCGGCCGCTGGCTCTTGGAGGTACGGGCCCAGCTGCAAAATGGACAGGGAGTGGACCTGCGGGGGGCACCAGGCGAGGTTCAGTGGGTACAGCTAAACGCCGCGAATGCGGACCAACGGCGGCGCGCTGCCGCACAAACCCGTACGGCTGACCAAGAAGAAACCGTGCTCATCATTGGAGATGCGCGAAATCCGCGAGGAAGACACCAGTTCACCAGTCAAACTCCTGGAGCCACATCGGTCGAGGCCGTGGACCTTGGCGATCTGGTGGCCTTTGCTCGCCGCTTCAACATCGGCGCAGCCAATACACTCGACCAGCTTGTGAATTTTGCGTCGAACCTCATGACGCAGGTTGGCGCAGCGAACCTCTTGGCTCGTGTCGAAACGATTCGACAGGGGCGAGCACGCACGCCGCCGACACCTGCCGAGGCAGCGGCAGTAGCGTTTTCCGCAGCTCCAAGCCTAGGCGCGTCACTGCACCTACTCCAGCAGTTAGAGCATCAAGCGCACGCTCGTGTGTTTCGCCCGGAGCTGTTGCACTGCTGCAGATCCGCAATGCGCGCCGCTGCTGCAGGTGGGGTAACGCTGCTTGATGCGGTGCTTCAAGCTCGCGAGCGAAATCGCCACCTTGGACGGCCGGTGTCGCGTCGCGCGGTGGGTAGCACGTTACTCTTGAAAGGGCTCGAGGCAGATGTTGCCGTCATCCTCCATCCAGAATTGATGGACGCAACCAACCTCTACGTCGGACTTACCCGAGGTGCTCGCCGACTAATTGTTTGTTCAACCACCGCTGTTCTTGGTCCGGTGACTTAAGCACATCAAGCGACGCACGAATGGTTTAAGCCGGTGGTGCGCATTTACAAGAACATGCGGAACCGCATGACTGATGAGGGCGTAGTCAAGACCGGTCTAGCACCTTCGTACTTCATCGAGGGAATGCTGTGGAACGTGCCGGCGAACCTCTTTGGAGCAAGCTACGGGGATTTATTCGTAAATGCGTTCAATTGGGTATTGAAAGCGGACAAGACGAAGCTCGCATGTGCGAACGATCTGTTCTGGCTCGTGCGCGACAACTCTCAGGCGTGCTGGCCGACCGTCAACTTCGATGCCTACCTCGCGGCGGCGCGGAAATATTGGGATGACTGGGGCAAGTAGCCAGACAGAACAGGGAAAGCAATGACCATGGAACACTTCGCGGTCGATGAAAGTGGCTATACAGGTATTGACCTGATGAACGCCGAGCAGCGGTTCCAGGGCGCCAGCGCCATAGCGATCAGTGACGACGAAGCGAAGCGCCTCATCAAAGAACATTTTCCGCAGCTCCAGGCGCCCGAACTTAAATACGGTGCCTTGGCGCGCCGGACAAGCAATCGTGAGCGCCTCATCAGTTTGCAGAAGAACGTTCTAGCGGATCATAAATGCGTCACCTACATCTGCGATAAGCGCTTCCTCCTGATCCTGATGTTCCTCGATTACGCAACGGAGCCTTGGTATCACAAGCGCGGAACTGACTTCTACGAAGATGGCCAGAATTACGCTATGGCCTCGCTGCTCTACTACATTGGGCCGCGCATGATGGGTGCGCTAACCTTCGAAGGAATACTGGCCGCGTTTCAGAACGCAGTAAAGAAGAAAACTCCGGAAGCACTGAATGATCTCGTGCTCCGCGTTCGGCGGTCAAAGTGGGAGGAAACGCTTGCGGAAGGGTTCGGCCCCATTGCGATGGCCTCGCCTGAATGCCTGTCGGCCATTACGGTTCCCGAAGTCTCGACCGACGCGGCGATAGTGGTATTACAGTCCCTCATAAGTCGAATGGAGGTCATGGCTGATGGCCCGTATCGGGTCGAACATGATCGGTCTAAGAATCTGCTCCAGTACGACACACTGTTGCAGCGTCTCATCGCCCATGATGAAACAATCGAGTTCACCCAAACACAAATCGCGAGCATCAAGTTTCCGCTCAAATTGTCGGAAGTGACTCAGGTGGATTCAAAGGACAGCCCGTCCGTCCAACTTGCGGATGTGTTAATAGGTGCAGCGATCGAAGCCGGAAATATGTTGACGGGACAGCGTCCGGCAGAAATCGATCCTGAGCGGGTTTTGAGCTTGTATCGGGACGATCAATTCATTCACCTGATACCGTCGATCGATTTCGAGGAGCAGAAAAAATTTCGTGAAGGCACACAGGCAAACGAAATCATTGAGTATTTCGGTAAGCACTTTCACAAATAATGAGTTCCTCTTGGGGCGTTCTTTGTCGTATTCCTACGTAATACCAGCTCCACGATCCGCGAATCGTCCTCCCATACGATGCCAGAGCAGGCATCGGGTGCGATCCTGTTGTAGTTGTAGTTGTAGTTGTAGTTGTAGTTGTAGTTGTAGTTGTAGTTGTAGTTGTAGTTGTCGCTGTCCGGCGCGGCCTTGCACTCGAGCTCTTGTCGCGGGAGTCTGCGTAAACGACGCGAGTGATCACGAACGACGGCTGCTTTGGGTCGATATGGTGAGTAGCAATTTACGATAAGCGGCCGCTCGGATTAATTGGTCCAGACTTCTTCGCCGGCAATGGTCGAGCGGCGGCAATACGCAGTGCAGCTGCCGTTCATGCATCAAGCCTTCAATGACCGTTCAGGCCGAACTCCTGACACCCACTCCCGAAACACGTATGACTCGAATCGCTGCCTTGCAGCCTTAGAGCCCATTCGGTCGAATGGCGGCAGAGAGTCAGGAAGCGGCCGCTCAGGCCGCGGGACCGACTGATCATGTGAACTGGAATACGCCGCGCTCGTGCAGTCGCCCGGAAGAAGACGCCTCAGATGCGATCGTTCCGAAGAAGACCGAGGGGAAGAAAGCCGCCGAGACCAGCATTTCCAGCTCGGCCAAGAACGTTCAGTTTCGTCTCGGCGCTCACCTGCAGGGCATGTGGCCGCATCACCGACCGGATAGGCAGCGCAGCTTGGCGCACGCCGCACGCCCGTCACACCCCCGGCCCGCGCCGGCTTCGCCCGTGTTGGGGGTGTGACGGCCGCGCTTTGCGCGTGCGCCCGGATCGCAGCGCTCCGATCGGGAGCGTCCATGCAAGGAGTTGATCATGAACCTCATCACCGAAACACTGCGTGCGCAGTTGCTGGCTAACGGCCGGCAGTCTCTCGACAACGACGACTTCGACCCACCGCCCGTGGTCAAGTTGTTCACCCCTGACGCGGGTGCGACCTGGCTGCTCACCGAGATCGACCCGGACGACCACGACCATGCCTTCGGACTCTGCGATCTCGGGCACGGCTTCCCGGAGCTGGGCTATGTGAGCCTGGCCGAACTGCGATCCGTGCGTGGCCGACTTGGCCTTCCGGTCGAGCGGGACTTGCACTTCTTTGCGACGAAGGCGATCAGTGCCTATGCGCATGAAGCGCGGCTCGCGGAGCGCATCGTGACGTAGCCGTCACGCGGGCGCTGCCGCTGGGCGGCGCCCTTTTCTCGCCTATTTGCCCTTCTGGGCCTGGATGGCAGCCAGCTCGCGCTGCACGCGCTCGATGACATCCTGAACCCCCTTGCTGTCGCCGCCATAGGCCAGCGCCAGCAGCGTGAGTGGATGCACTTCCATGACCTCGCACAGCTCGGCGACCTTGCTCAAGGTCGGGCTTTTCAGGCCACGTTCGAGCGAACTCATGTACGTGCGGCTCGACACGTCCGAGAAAACTTCCTGGCTGAGGCCACGGGCTTTTCTGACTGTCTTGAGCGCCGCAGGGAATGAGTTCTTCAATGTCATCAAATCGTTTCATGTAAAACGACGATGACACCCGATAGTGCCCTATAGGGCTACAATCTATAGTGTTCATTTCTAGTCTTCCTTACTCAAACTTGTGGCGCGTGTGTCTATGCTGAAAGCCGCTTTTACTGAAATCATGGCTTCCGTACTTACGCAATCGCCGATTCTTGTACCCACGGATGCGGTGGCATGCGCTTTGGCGACTTGGCGCAGAAGCGCACTTGTACCGTCAAGCTTTGACGCATCGGCACGTTTGCGCAAAACTACTGCCTCATTGATCCTGACCACTTGCGCGCAGCGACCATGAAACCACTCATCACCGATGATCACCGCGTCCAACTGCTGGACAACGGCGCTGCCGCCGCGCGCGGCGAGCAGCGCGACCCACTGCCGGTCGTCAAGCTGTTCACCCTGGACGCGCATGCGACCTGGCTGTTGACCGAACTCGATCCCGAGGACGGCGATACCGCTTTCGGCCTGCTCGACCTCGGTATAGGTGCGCCGGAGCTCGGCCATGTGCGACTCTCCGTTCTGGAAGGCATTCGCGGGCCACGGGATCTGGCTGTTGCATGCGATCTGCATTTCACGCCACAGCGGCGACTCTCCGAATACGTTCGACTGGCTCAGTCTGACGGGTCAATCAACGATTGATCGATCCCTGTTGACCCGCCAGTGGCGGGCCACGCCCTGCGATGCCGCAACGGTTCGCATTACGTCTTCCTGGGTCTGGGTCCCCAGCCCTTTACCTTAATTGTTGAAATACCGGCCAAGCTTGGCGAATCTCGCTCGTACTGCTCTCTGAGCCGTCGGGATTTTCATTTGAACGAGCCGCCGGAAAAATCTCCGGGCGCGATCAACTCGCAGGGTGTCCTCTACTTTGACCAACAGGCAAGGAGTCGGCGGGCAGCTTAGATCGCGAAGTCAAGGCGCGCGTCGACGTGCCTGCCTGAGATCTCACCCGCCGGGCACGGATGGACCCGAGACGTCTTCGGCAGCAAGTGGGCTATGGTTGAGCAGTGCCTCGAATTCGCGCAACGGCATCGGGCGTCCGAACCGGTAGCCCTGTATCCGGTCGCAGCCGAGCGCCCGGAGCAGCGCGGCCTGTTCGTCGGTCTCCACGCCCTCCGCCACGACGAGCAGGTCAAGCGCGTGCGCGAGCTCGATTACCGCGCGCACGATGCTGGCGTCGTCCGCGTTTGTTGGCGCGTCCTGCACAAAGCTCTTGTCGATCTTGAGCGTCCTCACCGGGAAGCGCTTCAGGTAGGCAAGCGAAGAGTGCCCCGTGCCGAAATCATCGATCGCCAAGTGCACCCCCAGCACGGCGATCTCCTCGAGCGTCGCCGCCGCAGCCTCCAGGTCGCGCATCATCGTGCTTTCGGTGAGTTCGAGCACCAGCCGGCCCGGCGGCAGTCCGGACGCCACGAGCGCTTCGCGCACCTCGCCCGTCAGATCCCTGTGATGGAACTGGCGCGCCGACAGGTTCACCGATACGTACGGCGCGACCCCGTTGCGCGCCTGCCAAGTCTGCGCGTGCATGCAGGCCTCGCGCAGCGCCCACTTGCCGATCGGCACGATCAGTCCGGTATCCTCGGCGACGTCCAGAAACTCTCCGGGCGCGACGAGTGTTCCCGCGCGATGCCAGCGCAGCAGCGCCTCCGCGCCGACGATCCGGTCATCGCTGCAGTCGATGATCGGCTGGTAGTACAGCTCGAATTCGGCGCGCTCCAACGCCACCTCAAGCTGGGCGCGCAGCGCCACATGGCGCGCCACCTGGTCGTTGAGGGATTGCGTGAAAAAATGACTTGTCCCACGACCGAGACTCTTGGCGTGGTACATCGCCGCATCGGCGCTGCGCAGCAGTTCTGTGGCGTCGGTGCCATCGCGCGGATACAGCGCAACGCCGCTGCTCGCGCTCGTGTGCAGGACGCGTCCCTGAACCTCGGTCGGCTCGGCGATCACCTCGTGAAGCCGATCGATCGCTCCCCGCACCGACTCCTCATCCCCGAGATCCTCAAGGACGGCAATGAACTCGTCGCCGCCCGTTCGCGCCAACGTGTCCTGGGCACGCACGCAACCCTTGAGGCGGACGGCGGCAAGGCACAGGATCGCATCACCCGACTCGTGTCCGATGGCGTCATTGATCTGCTTGAAGTCATCCAGGTCGAGCATCACGACCGCGAACGAATGCTGGCTGCGACTGGCGCGCTTGATCGCCTGTTCGATTCGGTCAAGCAGCACAGCGCGGTTCGGCAGCCCGGTGAGCGCGTCCGTGGTGGCCATTCGGTGCAGTTC
>JAGXFG010000131.1 GCA_024637395.1 Burkholderiaceae bacterium
AGATGTGTATAAGAGACAGGGTCGATGTAGAGCACGGCCAGCTGGTCGAAAGCCCCCAGCTGCTCCTCGATCAGCCGGCTGACGTAGGCGCGATTGGGCAGGTTGGTGAGCGGGTCGTGTTGCGAGGCATGCAGCAGTCGCTGTTCGGCGGTGGTGCGCTGCAGGTAGAGCGATAGGGTGCGCGACAGGACTTCGGCCACCTGGCGCAGGAAGGTGTCGCCGCGGAAGCTCACCGAGCACAGGAACAGCAGGGCGCTGAACACGTTGCCATGTTCGTCGAGGATGGGCGCGATCAGCGATGCCTGCGCGCCCAGCGCTGCCGTCTGGTAGCGTTCGGCGAAGGTGCGCTGCGATGACATGTCGCTCAGCCAGATCGCCTTGCCGCTCGTCCAGCAGCGCACCTCGACGTCATCTTCGCCCAGGCCCATGACCTCCGGCAGGTCGGCAATCATCCGGGTGAAGCTGGGGTAACCCCAGCGCTCCGCGACCTTGATGCCGCCTGCAGTGCGCAACAAGTGGGCGCCGCCGAGCCAGCTGAACTTGGCGCAGGTGGCCACTACCGTGGCACTGAGCACGCGCTGCGGATCGACCTGTTCACGCATGATGCGGGCAATCTCGCCGTCGAGTTCGAGCAGCGTGCGCTGCTGCTTCTCACGGGTGATGTTGTGGCCCGTTCCGCGGTAGCCGAGGAAACTCCCCGCCTCGTCGAAAACCGGGCGGCCGCTGAGCGAAACATGATGCATGTTGCGATCGGGGTCGAGAATCGTGTATTCGAAATTGGTGAACGGCTGGTGGCTCTCCACCAGCTGGCGATGCGCCTCCCAGTCGACCGGCAGCAACTCGTTGCCGCCCATCTCCCAGCGGCGCTGCCCGATCATGGCGCGCGCCCATGGCCCGAGCACCGCGTTGATGCTCTCCGAGAGCGAGGAGAGTCGGTGCTGGGGGTCGGTTTCCCAAATCCAGTCCGAACTCAGCGTGGCCAGCTCGCGGAACTTGGTTTCGCTCGCGGCGAGTTGCCGCTGCATGGCCCGCACGCCACTGATGTCCTGGACGATTCCCTGCAGGCGCACGATCGTGCCGTATTCGTCGCGAACGGGTTGTGCCACGCTGCGAACGGAGATCACCTCGAGGCCATGGCGAACATAGCGGTATTCCACCCGCGCCTCGATCCCTTTGCGCACTGCGCGCTTGTGCACTTCCCGCCAGTGCTCCTGGTCATCGGCGTGGATGCAGATCTGGAATGCGCGCGGGGAGGGCGGGCCTTCCGCCGGATCGATGCCGAAGATGGCAAAGGTGCCCTTGCTCCAGAAGAATTCCTCCGCCGCCAGGTCGTGGACCCAGGTGCCAATATTGGCCAGGCGCTCGGCGGACTCGCTTTCCCGCGACAGCGCTGTCAGCCGGTCTATTTCATGGTCGTGCCGGGCAAGCGCACTGCGGGCGCAGCGCACGATCCAGATGCTGGCACCGAGGGCGATGGCAGCCACTGTCAGCAGCGCCTGGTGCCATTGGATCTGTGCCGGGAAGAAGAGCGGGCCGCAGATGGCAAGTGCAGCCGCGCCATAGGCGAGCGCCAGCACGGGCCATGATTGGCGCCAGAACTGCTTGCGAGCGCCGATTTCGGGCGGCTCGACGTGGACTAGAGGCTTGGTCTTGGGCATAGGATCTTTTCTCTCATCCAGACTCTAACCGACTCTGCCGTGCCGGCCATGCACTCGCCCCGCCATAACCTGACCAACGGTCGAAACCGGAGAGTGGGCGCCAGACTGGCTTGCCCGGTTCGTTGGTCTCAGACGACGGACCATTGGCAGGCTGGCGAGGGCGGCGCGC
Organism: Burkholderiaceae bacterium; assembly: GCA_024637395.1. Lineage (GTDB taxonomy): Bacteria > Pseudomonadota > Gammaproteobacteria > Burkholderiales > Burkholderiaceae_E > JAGXFR01. The sequence goes on from JAGXFG010000131.1 coordinate 1,828, forward strand.
GCCATGACCGTGGGCAGGGTATTCTTGCTCTTCTTCGGCCAGTTCCGTACGCACGCCACGGGCTCGGCTAAAATGACGTTTTTTCTGCGCAAAAGCCATGATGAAAGGAAGCCTGGTCGCGATCGTGACCCCGATGCACGAGGACGGCAGCCTCGATCTCGATGCCTATCGCCGGTTGATCGACTGGCATGTTGCTTCGGGCACGGCGGCGATCGTCGCGGTAGGCACGACCGGCGAATCGCCCACTGTCGACGTTGCCGAGCATGCCCGTCTGATCGGTGCGGCGGTGGAGTACGCTGCCGGCCGGATTCCGGTCGTGGCCGGAACCGGCGGCAATTCGACCCGTGAGGCGATCGAACTCACCGAAGCTGCCCGCAAACTCGGCGCCTCTGCTTCCCTGCAGGTCGTGCCCTACTACAACAAGCCGACCCAGGAAGGGATGTACCAGCACTTCAAGGCCGTTGTCGAGTCAGTGGGCCTGCCGGTCATCCTGTACAACGTCCCCGGGCGCACCGTTGCCGACCTGGCCAATGACACCGTCCTGCGGCTCGCCAAGGTACCGGGAATTATCGGACTCAAGGACGCCACCGGGGACATCGCTCGCGGCTCGGAGTTGCTCGCCCGCCTGCCGGAAGGCTTCGGCGTCTACAGCGGCAACGACGACTCGGCACTGGCGCTGATGGCGATGGGCGGGCACGGGGTGATTTCGGTCACCGCCAACGTCGCGCCGGCACCGATGGCGCAGATGTGCGCAGCGGCCCTGGCCGGCGACTGGGCCGGCGCGCTCGCATTGCACCGCAAGCTGCTGCCACTGCATTTCAAATTATTCGTCGAAGCCAATCCGATTCCGGTCAAGTGGGCGCTCTCGCGCACCGGCCAGATCGGTGCCGGCATTCGTCTCCCGCTCACTCCACTATCGCAGCCGATGCAGGCAGTGGTGGAAGAAGCTATGCGCGCATCAGGAGTGATTCGTTGAACTTGTCCACTGCCCGGGCGGCTCGTCCGCTCTTTATTACCGGCCTTTGCCTGCTGGTGGCCGCCAGCCTTCTAGGGGGCTGCTCGATCAACGAGTACGTCGCCGAGAAGACGGCGATCGATTACAAGTCGGCTGGCAAACGTGCGCCGCTGGATATTCCCCCCGACCTGGTAACTCCCGGCCGCGACGAACGCTTCGCGATTCCGGAGGTCGCTGAACAGACCTTCTCGGGATATCAGAGCGGCAAGGCCGCCTCACCGGGAGTCGCGCCGGCCAGTTCCGCGGTGTTGCCGGCGCTAAAGGGCGCCCGCATCGAGCGCTTGGGGCAACAGCGCTGGCTGATGGTTTCCTTGCCGCCCGAGCGGGTCTGGCCGCAGGTGCGCGAGTTCTGGCAGGAAAATGGCTTCCTGATCCAGTCCGAATCACCGGCTACCGGGATCATCGAGACTGACTGGGCCGAAAATCGGGCCAAGTTGCCGCAAGACGTGATCAGAAGGACCATCGGAAGCCTGGTCGATTCACTATATTCGACCGGCGAGCGCGACAAGTTCAGGACCAGGCTCGAGCGGGTCCCCGGCGGAACCGAGATCTACATCACCAATCGCCGGATGGTGGAGGTCTACAGCGACAAGATGAAGGAGTCGACCGTCTGGCAGCCGCAGGCCGGTGACCCGGAACTGGAGGTGGAGTTCATGCGCCGCCTGCTGGTCAAGCTCGGCGCTTCTGCCGACGAGGCCAAGGGCATTGCAGTCGCTGACGCCACGGCGGTAGCCGGGACCGAGGTGCGGCTGGTGACCGGTCCGGACGGGGCCAGCAGCGTCGAAATCGGGCAGAGCTTCGATCGCGCCTGGCGCCTGGTCGGTGTAGCGCTCGATCGGGCCGGTTTCACTGTCGAGGATCGCGACCGCTCGAAGGGCATCTATTTCGTGCGCTATATCGATCCGGAGAGTGAGTCGCGCAATCCCCCCGAGCAGGGCTTCTTCTCACGGCTGTTCAGTTTTGGCGGCAAGGACGCCGCGGTTGCGGAGCGCTTCCAGGTGCGGGTAAAAGGCGCCGGCGAACAGGTCTCGGTAACCGTCCACAGTTTCGACGGCAAGGATGTCGCCGCCGGTGACAAGAAGACCGCGACGCGCCTGCTTACGGTGCTGCACGAGCAACTCAAGTAGCCTGCGACGCCGAAGGGGGTGCGTTTCGCGAGTCTAGGCAGCGGGAGCGAGGGCAATGCCACGCTCGTGCAGAGTCGCGACCGGCAGCCGAGCACGGTGCTTATCGACTGCGGGTTCGGGCGGCGCGAGCTCGAACGGCGCATGGGCCAGATGGGATGCGGTGCCGAGCGGCTCGACGCGATTGTCCTGACCCACGCCCACGGTGATCACGTGCGGGGCGCGTTCAGCTTCGCGGCAGCGCACGGCGTCAAGGTGCACATGACCCATGGCACGGCGCGGGCGCTGGAGGGCAGGATCGGGCGGGCCAGCGTTGAACTTTTTGCGGCCGATCAGAGTTTCCAAATCGGAACGCTTCGCTTCGAGTCGGTCGCGGTGCCCCACGATTGCCACGAGCCGGTCCAGTACGTGGTCGAAGACCGCTATAACCGGATGGCGGTGCTGACTGACCTGGGGCACCCGACGGCGCACGTGATCCGCGCCCTGCGCGCTCTGAACGCTCTGGTGCTCGAGTGCAATCACGACGAAGCAATGCTGGCGGCCAATCGGCGCTACCCCGCGGAGCTCAAGCGGCGGATCGCAGGACCATACGGCCATCTTGCCAACACCCAGGCGGCGCAAATCCTCGCGGCGATCGGACAGGAGCAGCTGCGGGTGGTGGTGGGGGCGCACCTCTCGAAACACAACAATCAGCCTGACCTGGCACGCGCCGCGCTGCTGGAAGCGCTGACCCAGAGTCTTGCCGTGGTGATGATCGCCGATCAGGCAGGCTCGGCTGGTTGGGTGGAACTCTAGCCCTCAGGCGGGGGCGATGGGACCCAAAGAGAAAACCCCCGCCGGCCTACGGCCGTGGGGGTTTCTGTTGCCCGCCCGGCTTCACGGCGCCAAGGCGCCAAGGCGGGCAGCGGGCCAGCCGGGCATGCCCGGCCGACCAGACAGCCGACGATCAGGGCTTCTTGACCTCTTCCTTGGCGGCATCGATGACGGCACCGGCCGTGGCGCCACCAGCGGCGGCACCAGCGGCGGCACCAGCAGCGGCACCAGCAGCGGCACCAGCAGCGGTCGCGGCGTCGGTCGCGGCAGCCGGGGCAGCGGCAGCGTCAGCAGCCGGGGCAGCAGCAGCGTCAGCAGCCGGGGCGGCAGCAGCGTCAGCAGCCGGGGCTGCAGTTTCAGCGGGGGCAACGGCGGGTGCCGGGGGGGCCACCGGGGTTTCTTCTTTCTTGCCGCAGGCGCTAACGGCCAGGGCGATCAACGCGGCGATGAGGAGTGACTTCTTCATGGTGTGTCCTTGGCTAATAAATAATTAATGGATTCGGGCCAGCAATAATGCGCAGTGGTGCTAAAAAACTAGGCATACCGTACGGGTTAACCCTAATCCGTCCAGCACCTAGCAGGGAATTATAGTGATTTCACGTAGTCCGTGGGCTGTTGTTGTAACGACGCAATAGTCCGAGCGAAATTTCGCTCTGCTGCTGTCGGATAAACTGCGACCAAGGGAAAGCTTAGGGGGTGACGATGGACACTATTGAGCCTGGCAAGTGGGTGCGGCTGCGCTACCGCATGTTTGACTCTTCCGGCCTGGCGCTGGAGCCGGTGCCGCGTGAGTTGACCTATTTGCACGGCGGATACGGCGAGTTGCTGGCCGCCCTCGAGGGCTCGCTGGAGGGGCGTGGCGAGGGCGAGACCGCCAGCGTCTATCTGGAGCCGGAGGCGGCGTTCGGCAATTACGATCCCGGGCTCATTCAGCTCGTCGCGCGCGCGGCCCTGCCCAAGGAAATTGAACCGGGAATGACCTTCGAAGGGGTGCCCGGCGAGGATTCCGACGGCAGGCTCTACGTTGCGACCGACGTAACTGACGAGAGCGCAGTGCTCGACGCCAATCATCCGCTGGCCGGAATGGCGGTGCGCTTTGAAATCGAGATCCTGGAGTTGTGGCCGGCGAGCGATGAGGAAATCGCCGCTGAGAGGGAGCGCAGCGCCCCGGCGTGACTTCCGCGGCAGCGGGTTGGCTGTGCCCTACGGGCGACTGTTCCAGCCCCGCTAGGATTCGGCCGCGCGCAGGGTCCGCAGTTCGTAGAGCAACTCGAGCGCCGCGCGTGGCGTAAGCTGATCGGGGTCGACCTCGAACAAGCGCGCCAGTACCAGTTCCGCTTGCCGCGGTGCGTGGCCATTGCCCGGCGCGCTCTCGTCCGGGGGCTGCTCTGCCGGTTCGGCCGAGGGCACGAAGAGGTCGAACTGGTTGTCGGATTCGCGCGCGCGCGCCTCGAGGCGCTGGAGCAAGGTCCCGGCGGCACGGATCACGCTCTGGGGCACGCCCGCCAGACGGGCCACCTGGAGCCCGTAACTGCGGCTCGCCGGGCCTTCGCGCACTTCGTGCAGGAAGACCACGCCGCCGCGCCCCTCGGCCGCCGCGAGGTGGACGTTGACTGCCGCCGGATGGTGGGTGGCGAGTTCGGTGAGTTCGAAGTAGTGGGTCGCGAACAGGGTCAACGCACGATTGTGCGCGACCAGCCGTTCGGCGATGGCGTGGGCGAGCGCCAGTCCGTCAAAGGTTGAGGTGCCGCGGCCAATCTCGTCGAGCAGCACCAGCGACTGATCGGTGGCGGCATTCAGGATCGTGGCGGCTTCGGTCATTTCGACCATGAAGGTCGAACGCCCGCCGGCGAGGTCGTCGGAGGCGCCGATCCTGGTGAAAATCCGGTCGATCGGGCCCAGGGTGCACTCTGTGGCCGGCACGAAGCTGCCGCAGCAGGCGAGCACGACTATCAGCGCCACCGAGCGCATGTAGGTCGATTTACCGCCCATGTTGGGGCCGGTGATGATCAGCATCCGGCGGCGGTCGTGCAGCGCGCAGTCGTTGGCGGTGTAGCGTTCGACCCGCTCCTCGACTACCGGATGGCGAGCGCCCCGAAGTTCGATGGTCGGCACGGTGGTGAAGGTGGGCCTGGTCCAGCCCAGGGTGCCAGCTCGTTCGGCAAAATTGGCCAGCACATCGACTTCGGCCACCGCGCGGCCGAGCAGCTGCCAGTCGCGCACCGATGATCCGAGTTCGGCGACCAGCGACTGGAACAGCTCGCCCTCGCGGGCCAGCGCCCGATCGCGGGCCGAGAGTGCCCGGTCCTCGAACTGTTTGAGTTCGGGCGTGATGTAGCGTTCGGCATTCTTGAGGGTCTGCCGGCGCCGGTATTCGGTCGGCACCCGATCGCTCTGGCCGCGGGTCACCTCGATGAAGAAACCGTGGACCTGGTTGAAGCCGACCCGCAGGTTGCCGATCCCGGTGCGTTCGCGTTCGCGCTGCTCAAGCTCCGCGAGGTAGTCGTCGCAGCCACTGTCGATCGCGCGCAGTTCGTCGAGCTCGGCGTCGAAACCGGGCCGGATAACTCCACCGTCGCGGGCCAGGGCCGCCGGCTCGTCGGCGATCGCCAGCGCAATTCGCGCCGTCGCCGCGGCAGGCGGCGCGAGCGCCGCGGCTTGGCGCTCAAAGGCGGCTTGGTCGGTTTCGCGCAGTCTGTTCGCGAGCGCCGCGCACGCCGGCGCCGCATCGCGCAGCGCCGCCAGTTCGCGGGGACGCACCGAACCCAACGCAATGCGCGCCGCGATGCGCTCGAAATCCGCGGTATCGGCGAGCAACGACTGGACCGCCGCCAGCGCGGAGCAGGGCGCGCCGCCGCCTCCCGGCGCCAGCGCCCCGGGATCGTCGTTGCCGGCCAGGATCGCGACCAGCCGGTTGCGCGCGCCGGCCGCGCGGCCATCACGCAATGGCTCCTGGACCCAGCGCCGGAGCAATCGGCTGCCGGCGCTGCAGCGGCAGCGATCGAGCACGTCGATCAGGGTGGCGCCGTCGCGTCCTCCCAGCGACTCGACCAGTTCGAGATTGCGTCTGGCGACCTGGTCGAGGATGAGGTGATGTTCGTCGCGCCAGGCATGCACCGTCTGCAGGTGCGCGGGAGCGCAGCCCTGGGTGTGGGTCACGTAAGTCAGCAGTGCTCCAGCGGCGCCGAGCGCCAGCGGCAGATCGGCGACGTCGTGACCGCGCAGGTCGGTTACCCCCAGCAGTTCGCAGAGTTGACCGCGACCGCGCTCCGGGTCGAAATTCCAGTCGGGAAAGCGGACCAGGGGTGCTTCCCCGGCACCGGCCGAATCGTTCGCGGGAAGCGCCAGTTCCGCGCCATCGGCAACCACGATCTCCGCGGGTCGCAGCCGTTCGACCTGGGCACCCAGCGCGGTCTCATCGATTTCGGCGAGCCAGCATTCGCCGCTAGCCAGTGACATCCACGCCAGCCCGCAGCGCGCCCCGGCGCGAATCGCCAGCAGCAGCGGTTCCTCGCGCTCGGGCAGCAAATGGGCGTCGGTCAGCGTGCCGGGCGTGACAATTCGCGTGACCCGCCGCTCGACCGGCCCCTTGCTGGTAGCCGGGTCGCCAACCTGCTCGCAGATGGCAACCGATTCGCCGGCCCTGAGCAACCGCGCCAGGTACTGTTCGACCGCGTGGAAAGGCACCCCGGCCATCGGTATCGGCTGTCCGGCCGAGGCACCACGCCGGGTCAGGGTTATGCCGAGCAGGCGCGAGGCCTTCTCGGCGTCGGCGTGGAACAGCTCGTAGAAGTCGCCCATGCGGTAGAACAGCAGCAGCCCGGGGTGCTGAGCCTTGATGCGCAGGTACTGCTGCATCATCGGGGTGTGCGCAGATAAGTCTTCTTTACTCATTAAAAACAATCACTTATCTTGTTTTAATATTTTTATTGGGGCAAATTGGGGGCAATTTGTACAAGTTTCTTCATGCCCTGCCAGATGCGCCCCAGCTCTCTGGGGGACTCCGAATCTATCCAGCGGCCATAGACCTTCACGAGCATCGAGTAGTCACTGTGCCCCATCTGGTTGGCGATGAAGGCCAGGTTGCCGCGTGCGGTGAGGTTCCAGCAGGCATAAGTGTGGCGGGTCTGGTAAGGCGGGCGATGTCGGACCTCAGCGCCGGGTCAGGTTGCTCCACTTCGTGTTCCATGCACTCGGCACGTACCATGCATTCACGTTGGTCTTGCGCGCCTGCGTCTTCGGCGACAACAGCAGCCGCGCGCGATCAACGCGCGACTCATGACGATTTAGCCAGACTTCCAAGTCCATCGCATCGCGCGTCAACGCATCTTCGATCAGTACCTTGAGTGCAGCTTGAGCCGGCGGAAACAGCAGGATAGTTCGTTCCTTGTTCGTCTTCGGAATCTTGAAGGTGAGCGACTGCGTGACCGAGCGCCGCACCGTCAGCTTGCTCAAGTCGGTGGCAATGTCCTCCACAGCGAGCCCGCACAACTCACCCGGCCGCAGGCCCGTGTAGAACGCGAGTGTCACCGAAGCTGCGTCGACTGGGTGCAAGCAACCCTTCGTGATTAACGCGTTGTACTCCTGATAGGTGAACGGGTTTGGGTCCTTGTTGCTCTTGGTGAAGCGTGTGCAGTGCTTGGCCAAGCCTTCGGCGCAGAAGTGGTTCTGTTCGCACCAGTAGAGAAAGCCCGCGAATGTAGCGAGGTAGTGGTTTACCGTCGAGACGGCTCGCGTCTCGATCAAGTCCACGCGCAATTGCTGGATGTCTGCCGGGATCAGGGCATCGGCCAGGCGGTTCCGTCCGATGGTGTTGAGGCAGGCGTTGAGCGCCACCTGGTAGCGGTTCTGTGTTTCGGCAGTGATGTCCACTGCCTTGAGTGGCATGTACCGTTCGGACAGGTCGCCGAGACGCTTGCTTGCCGTGCCGGCTTGGTCGCCTTGCCGCGAATGAGGGAAAAACTCGGACTCGTCGTAGGCCCCCGTCTTGAGCGCATACATGGCGGCGCTGCGAAGGCGAGAAGCATGTTTCAGGTTTGCCTTGGTCGGCTCGATACCCAGCGTGTGGCGATGGCGCACTCCCTTGTGCATGAACGCCACGCGAATCGACTTTCCATGCACTTCGATGCCCGGAAGATTGCTGCTCATCACGGTATCCATCTGCGCCGCCATCATCACTCTCCCGAAATCACTCCTGGTTGTTCCTGTCGCTGGCTTGTTGCTTGCGTTTTTCTCGTCCAGTCTTGAGCTTGAACAGCTCAAACAGTCCGGGGTGCATCTTGCGATCCCCGGCCTCCCACTGCTGCCAAGTACGCAATGACGCATGCACCACGTCACCGGCTTGCGTTTGCGTCAAACCCGCTGCGGTTCTGGCCGCACGGATGTCATCAGGCTCGGGGGGCGTGGCAGTTGTAGAAGCCGAAATGTTTTTGCGCCGGTTGAGCGAGTGTGGCATGGCGTGAGTCCATGTGCGCCGTCATGCCTCGCAGGACAAAGCACCTGCGCCGACTGTTGGCAGTTAGCGCAACTATACGCTCAATGAGCGTATGGAACAACAGCACCGCCGCAGGACTGCTCCAAGCAGAGAAGCGCACAAAGGGGACCAACGTGAACGACTGACCGGCATCAATGCGCAGCCAGTTGCCTGCCGCTCTCCACCCAGCGCTCAAACTCTTCCAAGTTCACAAAAATGCGGCCATCCGGAGCTTTGCGCCAGATACGGCCTTGCGACCAAGTGCCGTTCTTGACCTTGTGGCGCACCGCGTCTTCGCTGTATCCGGAAATCTCTGCCAATCGGTTGATCAGCACCCATCGACTTGGGTTGCTCATGTTGCGCTCCATGGGTGCACCGGTTCGGCTCGGATTGAGGCTGACATCGGCAATTTCACGTCTGTCGATATAGTCTCGCCGATCCCCGTTTTTGGAAAACCCGCTTGGGCGTGCATGGGCGTACAGCAGGCGTGGGCTGTTATTGCGCTATGCATTCGAATTCAGATGGCTGGTGTATGAGGCAGAGTTCCATGTCTAATTGCTAGGGGTTCGCTGCGAGTATTGGCCGTGATGCTGGCGCTCCTTTCGCAGCCGACTTCCTGAATCCGCGATCCCGCGCCATGAACGCTTCGAGCATGTGTGGGATCAGCGTGGCGGCATCGATCGCCTCACCGTAGGTCTGCTCGTGCAGCGCGGCGTAGCGTTCCAAATCGGCCTTGAGCGCGCTCGTGCAGGCGAAAGTGACCTTGATGGTCGAGGTCTTGGGCAGCGGGCCCAGCCGCAGCCGCTGCTTGTTGGTGGATATGCTCATTGCGACGATCCCATCTGGAAGAAGAGCGGCTGATACGGCCGCAGGATCAGATCTTTGTTCACCATGACCCGCATCGGAAAGCCGGGCCGGATAGTGAGCGTGGGCTGGATGCTCACGTTGCGCTTGGTGATTTCCTGACCGACCTGGTTCACGGTGTCCTGCGCGCTCTGGCGCGTGGCGATGATGATCTTGCCATCGCTGGCGGTGCGATCAGGCGCAGCCAGTTCGGCGCCCACACCGAGCAGCGTGGACAACGCAGCACCAGCGAGGATGCGATCCCAATGCCAATCGACGCCATCTTCCAGTCCGGCATAACCCGCCGGGTCGATGCCGGGCAGGCGGTCGAGCGAAATGGATGAGGTATCGGGCAGGATCAGCCGTGTCCACACCAGCAGCACTCGCCGCTGGCCGAAGGCCACCTGGCTGTCGTAGCGGCCGATCAGGCGTGAGCCCTGCGGGATCAGCAGGAAGCGCCCCGTGGCCGTGTCGTAGACCGCCTCGGTAACGTTGGCGATGACCTGCCCCGGCAAGTCGGAATTGATGCCCGTCACCAGCGCTGCCGGAATGACGGTGCCCGCCATCACCTGGTAGGGAGAGGCTGGCAGTTGCAGGCTGGCCGGATTGCGCGTGGCAGTGTCGCCGCTATTGGCGACAAACGCCTGCTTCTGCTCCTGTCGGTTCTGTACCGCCGTTGGGTCGGCAGGCTGTGCCGACGCCGATGCCATCGGATTGAACGGCTGGTTGCCCGATACCGCCTCGGGCATGGCCGTGCCCGCGGTGGGCGCCGGCGCCGCCTTCACCGTACTGCTGCTGCGAAAGAAAACCCCCGAACGTGCTGCCTCCTCGGCATCACCCGGCTGTGCGATGCGTCCAGTCTGCGCGGGAACTGGGTGTACGCCCGCGCCGGCGTTGCGCTGCGCCACTATGGCCGGGCCCAAGTCGCCCGGCAATGGCTCGCCCAAAGCGGGCACTAGCTTGGTAGCCACCGGCACCTTGGAATAGTCCGTGGGCAACTGGTCGAGACTCTCCGCACGTGAGACGCGATCCACGTTGTACAGCTCGGCGGCCGCGTTGCGCTCGCGCTGGTGCGATTGCAACGACCACAACGTGCCACCCAACACGATCGCGCCCAGCGTTCCCGCAAGGACGGCGAGCATGCGTCGGTTCAGCCGCGTGACCGGGCGCGGCGAAGCGCGCAGGGCCAAGGTGTCCGGGTCGGCCTTATTCGGCCCAATTGGTGGAATCTGCGGCGTGGAGGGCGTGTTCATGCTCAGTGACTCCGCGGCGTGCTACCCACACCATCGGTGCGCTCGATGCGAACGACGGCGGCCTTGTCCGCACCCAGCCGCAACTCGGCCGCACCGAACAACCGATCCACCACGTAGTAGGGTGAGCGGAAGCGGTAGTTGACGAGCTGGCCATCACCCTGCTGCCCGATCACGAATAGCGGCGGCAGCTCGCCTTGCGCGATGCCCGCGGGGAACTGGATGTAGACGCGATCGCCGTCGTCGAAGGCGCGCAGCGGCTTCCACGGTGGGCTGTCGCCGGAGATGGCGTAGCGGAACTTGATCTGTTCCAGCGACAAGCCGATGTCCACCGGCGCCGCCGCCTGGGCCTGCTGCGCGTGCTTCTGCAAGGCCAGCATACGGTCCTTGGGATAGTCCCACGACGCGGATGCCATCCACGTATGCGGTGTGGAAGACAGTTCGAGTAGGTAGGTGCGCCGGTTCGTGGTGATGACCATGTTCGTCTTCAGCCCGACGCGCGTGGGCTTTACGAGGATGTTTACGCGCAGGTTCGCGCCGGCGCCGCTGGCGGTGTCGCCGACGATCCAGCGCACGGTGTCGCCGGCCGAGACCGTCACCAGCTCCTCGCCCTGCTGCAAGGCAATCACGGTGACGCGCCCCGGACTTGTGTAGACCTGATACAGCGCGCCATCGGCATAGGGCCAGACCTGGATCGCGTTGATGTAGCCCTCTTGGCTCGGCGGCATGCGCGCTTCTGCATTGGCACGCGCCACGCGAGCCTTCTCGTCGGGCAATTCGGCGACTGGCTTGTCCTCTGGCATGCTCACCAGCGGCTTCAACTGCTCGGGCAGCGGCAGTAGCTTCGGCACTTCGACTACCTCGATGGGCTTGGGGGGCTCCGGCAGCGCGTGCGCCGCGACAGGTTCATCGAGCGTGATGGCAGGTGGCGGCTGTTGATTCGTGGCGCAGCCGCTGACAGTTGCCAAGGTGACACTCAGGATCAACGGCAAAGCGTAAATGCGGATTTGGGTTTTCATGGTTTCTTGGCTCCTTCGGTTGCGTCGAGTTCACGGCTCCAGGACAGGCCGTTGACATAAATGCCGAGCGGGTTCTTGCGCAACCGCTCTTCGGTGCGGGGTGGCTGCAACACCATCGACAGGACGGCAGTCCAGCGCTCGGTGCTCGCGGGCGAACCGTTGGCATAGCTGCGCTCGATCCAGCGCACCTGGAACGAGGATTCGCTGGCGCGGACCACGCTGGTGATCTCCACGGCCGTCGAGGTTTGGCCGATGCGCGCGAACGGATCGTTGGTGCGTGCGTAGTCGTTTAGCGTGGCCGCACCCTTGTCCGTGGTGTACTCGTAGGCTTCGAGCCAGTTCTGCCGCACCACGATGGGATCGATCGACAGTGAGCGCACGTCGGTAAGAAAGCGCGCCAGGTGGTAGGCAATCTGCGCATCGTTGGGCTTGTAGGGCGTGGCCGCTTCGCCCACCGCGCGCACCTGACCGCCGGTGGCGACCTCGACCACATAGGGCGTGACGATGGACTGCGCCGAACGCCACACCAGTCCGCCCGCCATCAGCAGTGCAAGCGAGAGACATCCAAAAGCCATCAGCCGCCAGTTTTTCGCCTGCACGCGTGCACTGCCGATGCGCTGATCCCAGACCTGCGCGGCGGCCTGGTAGGGGGTGACGGGCGCTGGCGTGTCCGCGTAGCGCACCTGGGGTCGTTTGAATCGCATGGATTGATCTCCTCAATGGTTCGAGTCGTCGCGCAGGCTCGGGCTGGCACCGCTGCCGCCGTGATCGCCCGAGCGCAGGGTGTGGGCGGCTGTCGAGACCGCATGGCTGGCCTGCTGTTTGCGCCGCATTTGTTTGGCCCAAGCTGGCTCTGCCGCAGGGGACTTGGCTTCGGCCGATTCGGTAAAACCGCCTGCCGCCGCAGGCGCAGCCGCCTCCGTGACGTAACTTGCTACACGATCCTTGACCGCTTTCGCACCGGCCGCGACGCGCTGGCCGACAGCACCGGCACCGCTCTTGGCCACATTGGCGAGGCCTGCGCCAGCGCCACGAACTCCACCGCCACCCGATGCTGCGGCGCCAGTCTGGTAGGCGGTCTTCGCACCGCTTGCCATTGAGCTGCTTGCACGCCCAGGCGATGCAGCGCCACCGATGGCCGCGCGGGCGGCACCCGGCACCATGCGCGCACCTGCCGCTACCGCCGCGCCACCTGTCGCGATAGCCGCGCCGCCAGCGACAGCCAAACCAGCGGCACCCAGCGCCGTTCCGGCCGCCGCGCCAGCGCCGAGCTGTGGCGCGCCCGACACCAAGCCGGTCGCAATGCCGGGCCCGAAGATCCCCAGCCCCAGCATTGCCAGCGAGGCCAGCATGATGGTCAACGCCAAGTCAATGGAGGGCTCGGTACCCGGCGGCGTCTGGAACTGCGCAAACAGTCCCGTACCGATGCCCACGATCACCGCCAGCACCAGCACCTTGATGCCCGATGACACTACGTTGCCCAGCACACGTTCGGCGAGGAATGCCGTCTTGTTCCACAGCGCAAACGGCACCAGCACGAAGCCTGCGAGTGTGGTCAGTTTGAATTCGATCAGCGTGACGAAGAGCTGCACGGCGAGCACGAAGAAGCTGATGATCACCACCAGCCAGGCCAGGAACAGCACAGTGATGACATCGAGGTTCGCGAAGACCTCGGGGAAGCCGGTCATGTCGCTGATCTGCGCCATGATCGGCCGCGCCGCATCGACGCCGACTTTGGCCAGGTGGCCCGGCTGCAGAAACTGCGCTTGCGTCAGCGTGGAACCCGACGCCACTAGACCGAGTCCGGCAAAGGAGCGGAACAGGATGCTTGCCAGATGGTTGAAGTTGCCGATGATGAAAGCGAAGGCCCCGACGTACAGCGTCTTCTTGATCAGCTTGCCGATCACGTCCTCGCCGCCCATGGCCCAGAAAAGACCCGCCAGCGTCATGTCGATCACCACCAGCGTGGCAGTCAGGAACGCCACCTCGCCACCGAGTAGTCCGAACCCGGAATCGATGTAGCGCGAGAAGACATCGAGGAAACGGTCGATGACCGACAGGTCGTTCATGGCTCAGTCTTTCGGTGCGGAAGGTGGTGCAACCGGTGGCGCAGGCGTGTACGGCGTGCCGCTGCCCATGAAGCGCTGCCGCGTGGCTTCGGCAGCCATGTTGCATAGCGCATCACCCACCTTGGCGTGATCATCTTTGCACTGGGCACGGACATCCTTCAGGCGTTCGGGATTCGCCACCAGCGACTCGACGGTATCGGTAGGTTCGGGCTTGCTGCACGCAGCCAGCAGCACGGTGCAGGCGACGACGGTGAGGAGGAGAGTTTTCATGATCGTTTCCTCAGTGGCTGTAGTAGTCGACCGTGTACGGCGTGTAAGGTGTGCCATGGCCTTGGAAGCGGCGACGCACTTCACGGGCACGCTCTTGCACCGCGATCTGCCGCGCCCGCTCTAGGGCAGTGGCACGGTCTTGGGTGATTTGAAGCTGTTGCGCCTGGATCGCCTGCCGAGCCTGCAAGGCGAGCAACTGGTTCGTCGCCTGCGTGGCTTGCAACGCGCCGACCGCCGACTGGCTGCGATTCACGAGATCAGTCAGCGTCTGTTCGTCCGATGCGAAGTTCTGCACCGCTTGCGATTGCACCTTGGTCGCGGTGCGCAGCGCCTCCAACGAGTTTTGCCAACGCGTGCGCGCATCGATTGCCATCTGGCTACCCGAGGTGGAGGCGGCATAGGCATCGGGATAGAGCCGCGCGAACTCGGTTTCCATTTGCGCCACGTTGAAGGCCAAGCCCTGCGCCTGCTGGATCAACTGGTTCGTCGCGGACAGCGCTGAGCGCAGTTGATTGAGCGCACTGAAGTTCAGGATGGTCAGGTTCCTGGCGTCGTTCGTCAGCATCTGCGCTTCGTTCTGGAGTTGCCTGATCTGGTTATTGATCTGCTCCAGAGCGCGGGCCGCCGTCAGGATGTTCTGGGCCAGGTTGGTCGGATCAATCACGACCCACGCCGCCTGCGCGGCGGGCATCGTGCTCATCAGAAAAGCGGCGGCAATGGCAAGCAAGGTTTTCTTCACGGCTGCTCCTCCTTGGGAATTGGCGGGACGAACGGGAAGGACGCGATGAGGTCCGCAGCCCAGTCGAGGCCGCGATGGCGCAGCCAGGCGGCTGCGAAGTCCGCAGGCGGGACCGACGCGGAAACGGCGTCGATGGCGCGCTGGTCTTCGGGCTTGGCTGCGCCAGCGAACGCCAGCGTCACCGGCCCAAGACCCAGATCGAAGACGCGATTGCCGAGCCGCGACTGGTAGTAGTAATCGCGCTTGGGCTGTGCGGTCGCGACGATCTCGATCTGGCGCGCATTGAGACCGAAGCCTTCGTAGATTGAGCGAATCTGGGGCTCGGTGGCCTGCGGGTTGGGCAGGAAGATACGGTTCACGCAGCTCTCGATGATGGCGGGCGCAATGCTGGAATCTTTGATGTCCGCCAGCGATTGGGTCGCGAAGATCACCGACACGTTCTTCTTGCGCAGCGTCTTGAGCCATTGGCGGATCCGCGCAGCAAACACCGGGTCGTCGAGGAACAGCCAGGCTTCATCGAGGATCAGCAGCGTCGGGGCACCATCAAGGCGTTCCTCGAAGCGCGCGAACAGGTAACGCAGCACCGCCAGCGCTGCCGCTTTGCTGTGCATCAGCTCTTCCATCTCGAAGCACTGCACGTCGGCCTGCATTGCGGAACCCGCGAGACGGTCATGGTCGGCATCGAGCAGCTTGCCGTGCGCGCCGCCCAGCACATAGGGTTGCAGGGCTTGGCGCAGGGCGTTCGATTGCAGCAGCACCGACAAGCCAGTCATGGTGCGCTGATCGAGCGGCGCGCTGGCGAGACTGTTCAGCGCCGACCACACAGCGTCCTTCACGTCTGGCCCAACGGCCACGCCTTCGTGAATCAAGCGGCCTTCGACCCACTCGGCCGCCCAGGCGCGGTAGCTATCCTGGTCGATGCGGGCCAGCGGCTGGAAGGCGATGGCACCCTCTGAGCCCAGGTCGTAATGCTCGCCACCAAGCCCAAGCACGGTGGCGCGAATGGAGCGTCCCATGTCGAACGCGAAGATGCGCGAACCGGGATAGCGGCGGAACTGCAATGCCAAAGTGGCGAGCAGCACCGATTTGCCCATGCCGATGGGGCCGACCACCAGCGTGTTGCCCACGTCGCCGATGTGCGTGACCAGCCGGAACGGTGTCGCGCCATCGGTGCGGGTCACGATCAGCGCTGGGCCGTCAAGATGCGCATTGCGCTCTTGCCCGGCCCACACCGCCGACACGGGCATCATGTGGGCCAGATTCAAGGTCGAGACAATGGGTTGGCGCACGTTGGCGTAGGCGTGCCCCGGAATCGACGACAACCAGGCATCGACCGCGTTCAAGGTCTCGGGAATGGTGACGAAGCCGCGGCCCTGGATCGTTCGCTCCACGGCGCGCAACTTCTCGTCGGCAGCGGTCGCGTCGGAGTCGAGCACGGTGACGGTGGCTGTGACGTAGCCGAATGAGACCTGGTCACTGCCCAACTCCTGCAAGGCGGCGTCGGCATCCGCTGCCTTGTTCGAGGCATCGGAATCCACGAGTGGACTCTCCTGCTGGAAGATGGTCTCGCGCAGGAGCGCGACGATATTCTTGCGCTTGGCGAACCACTGGCGGCGCAAGCGCCCCAGTTCGCGCTCCGCCTCGGCCTTGTCCAGGCACAGAAAGCGCGTGCTCCAGCGGTAGGCAAAGCCCAGGCGGTTCAGGTCATCGAGCAGACCCGGCCAGGTCGAGGTCGGGAAACCACGCACCGACACCACGCGCAGGTGCTGGGCGCCAAGCATCGGTGCAAGCCCACCCGTCAGCGCTTCGTCGGCCAGCAGCGCATCAAGGTGCATCGGTACTTCGGGCACGGCCACCGCATGTCGGCGCGTGGATACGCAGGCGTGCAGGTAGGTCAAGGTCTGAGCATCGTCGAGCCAGGCGATCTCCGGCATCACCCCTTCGAGTAAACCGAAGAAGCGTTCGGTCTCGGATACGAAGCCCTCCAGGCGCTCGCGCCAATCCACGCCTTCGACCTTGGTGTTCTCGTAGAGCAGCTTGGCGGCGCGGGCCGTCGATTCCTCGGGCGGCAGGTAGAGCAGCGTCAGGTGGTACGTGCTCTCGAAGTGGCTATCGGCTTGCTCAAAAACGGCGCGGCGCTCTTCATCGAC
This sequence comes from Burkholderiaceae bacterium, assembly GCA_024637395.1. Classification (GTDB taxonomy): domain Bacteria; phylum Pseudomonadota; class Gammaproteobacteria; order Burkholderiales; family Burkholderiaceae_E; genus JAGXFR01. The sequence continues at coordinate 18,593 of JAGXFG010000131.1, forward strand.
CAGCCACGACAGTGGCTCGGGAAATACCGACTCCGGGTAGTCCGCCGCTTCGCGCCGTTCGGCCTCCACGAACAGCGCCCAGCCGGAACCGAGCCGGCGCAGCGCGTTGTTCAACCGCGCCGACGTGGCGACCAACTCGCCCTGTGTGGCGCTGTCCAGGTCTGGCCCGCGAAACCGTGCCGTGCGCTGAAACGAGCCGTCCTTGTTGAGTACGACACCCGGTGCGACCAGTCCGGCCCAGGGCAGCCAGTCGGCCAGCAGGGCGGGGCGTTTGCGGTATTCGGCAAGGTGCATCATGGGGTGTTCTCCGTGGGCCTCATACGTCCAGCAGCGTGCGGTGCTTGATGTGTCGAGCGAAAACCGCCATGAACTGCGCATCCAAGCGCGCGCCCCAGACGGCCAGCGAGTGCCCAACAATCCACAGCGCCATGCCGGGTAACCAGAGTTGCAGCCCGAGACCGACCGCAGCGGCCAGCGTGCCGTTGGCAATCGCCACGGTGCGCGGTGCGCCACCCAGCAGAATGGGTTCGGTCAACGAACGGTGCAGCGGCACTTCGAAGCCAGGTGCGTCAGCAGGCCGCGCGTTCATGCGATCACCGCTCCGCCGGCGAAGCTGAAGAAGGTCAGAAAAAACGAGGACGCGGCGAACGCGATCGACAGGCCGAAGACGATCTGCACCAGCTTGCGAAAGCCCCCCGAGGTGTCGCCAAACGCCAGCGCAAGGCCGGTCGTGATGATGACGATCACCGCGATGATCCGCGCCACCGGCCCCTGGATGGACTCCAGCACCGATTGCAGCGGGGCTTCCCAGGGCATGTTCGAGCCCGCCGCGTGCGCGGGTAGTGCCACGCACAGCAGCAGCGCTGCCATGACGATCATCTGCATGCCGACCTGAAGCCGGGTGTTGTGCAGCAGCGGATTTACGGAAATATGGGGTTGCGTCATGACGGCTCTCCAGTCATTAGAGAAGGGGAAGGGAAGGAAGACGTTTGCTCCATGCTTAGCTGGTAGCCGTGGCCGTCGAAGCCGGTGACGCGGGCGATTTCCTGCACACGGCGCCCATGGCCGCGACCGGCGATGTAGACGATGACGTTCACGGCCTCGGCGATCAGCGCGCGCGGTGGGGTCACGGCGACTTCGAGAATCAGTTGTTCCAGGCGCAGCAACGCGCCCGCTGCGGAACCGGCATGGACGGTGGCGATGCCGCCCGGATGGCCGGTGCCCCAAGCCTTGAGCAAGTCGAGCGCCTCGGCGCCGCGCACCTCGCCCACGACGATGCGGTCCGGGCGCAGCCGCATGGTCGAGCGCACCAGCTCGGCCATGGTCACGACACCGGGACGGGTGCGCAGTGGGACGTGGTCGCGTGCCGTGCATTGCAGCTCCACCGTGTCTTCGAGCACGATCACGCGGTCGCCGGTGGCGGCGATCTCAATGAGCAGGGCATTGGCCAGGGTGGTTTTGCCGGTGCTGGTGCCACCCGCGATCAGGATGTTCTGGCGCTCGCGCACCGCGTCGCGGAGGAATTCCGCCTGAACCGCGGTCAGGATGCCGTCGGCCACGTAGGCGTCGAGCCGGATCAGGCCGACCGCGCGCTTGCGCAGCGCGAAGACCGGCCCCGGCGTCACCGGTGGCAGCGCACCCTCGAAACGTTCACCCGTTTCGGGCAGTTCGGCCGATAGCAGCGGCTTGCCCGCATGCACCTCGGCACGCACATGGGCGGCGACCAGACGGATGATGCGTTCGCCATCGGCGGGGGTGAGGCTGACGCCCAGCGGTTCGCGCCCACTGCTGAGCCGATCGATCCACAGCGAACCGTCGGGGTTGAGCATGACTTCCACCACGTCCGGGTCGTTCAGGGCCTTGGCGATGTCCGGCCCCATCGCCGTGCGCAGCATGCGCACGCGACGCTCGAGCGCGAGCGAGGCCGACAAGCCCTGATCGCGCGGCGGGCTGCTCATGACGGTGCTTCCCCGGCCTCGTCGGCAAGCGCTGGGGCGCGAACGTTTACCGGCTGGCCGAAGAACTGGCTCTGCTCGGGCTGGATTTCCTCGACCACGTCCTTGACCAGGCTGCGCCCGCGCAGCAGGTGCCGACCGAGCTGTTCGATAAACTGCTCGAAGCGCGTACGGCCCTGAGCACGCGCCGCTTCCTGATGCGCTTCTGGCACGGGGGTGCTGACGGTGAGGAAGTAGCGCACGTAGAGCGCCAGCGTCTCGATGAGGATGTTCTGGTCGCGCTCCAGCTTGTCGAACTGGCGAGACAAGCGATCCAGCCGTTTGGCGATCGCGGCTTCGCGCTGATCGCCGGAGTCGGGCGAGAGGAACGAGGCCAGCGCGGCGGCAATGATCGAGGACTTGGACAAGCCCTTCATTGCCGCCAGCTCGTCGAGCCGCTTGGCGTGCTCGTGCTCGATGAAAAGGTTCAGGCGCTTACGTGAATAACCTTGGCTCATAGGGATATCCCGTCATCAGGGTCGAGGGCGGCAAGGCGCGCCGTGCGTTGCAGGCGCGGATCGAGCTGGGCGAGCAAGGGCAGCGGCAGGTCGTCGTCATCGAGTAGGCTCAGGTCGTCCACTGCGTATTCGGGCTCTGGCGTGAACACGACTTCGGCCAGTTCCGGCTGCTGCTGACGACCACCGTCAACGGTGGCCTCACCGTGTGCGGGGAGGACCAGACCAGGAATCGGTGCAGCGGGGATCGCCAGCGCCGTCCAGTCGTCGGGTCGCGCTGCCGGTACATCGGCGTAGTGCCCAAGCAGCAATGGCGGCGGTGCTTGCATGCGCGTCTTGAAATTCGCATCCAGGTAGTAGCGAATTTTTTGCGCCTTGATCGGTGGATGGCCAGACACCATCACCACCTCGTCATCCGGCGGCAACTGCATCACTTCGCCGGGCGTGAGCAGCGGCCGTGCGGTCTCTTGCCGCGACACCATCAGGTGCCCGAGCCACGGCGCCAGCCGGTGGCCCGCGTAGTTACGCTGCGCACGCAACTCGGTCGCGGTGCCCAATGCTTCGGAAATACGCTTGGCGGTGCGCTCGTCGTTGGTTGCGAACGCGATCCGCACATGGCAGTTGTCGAGGATCGAATGGTTCTGGCCATAGGCCTTGTCGATCTGGTTGAGCGACTGCGCGATCAGGAAGGCACGCAGGCCGTAGCCGGCCATGAAGGCCAGCGCACTCTCGAAGAAGTCGAGCCGACCCAGTGCCGGAAACTCGTCGAGCATCAGCAGCAGCTTGTGGCGGCGAACAATGCCGTCCGAACCATCGAGCGATTCGGTCAAGCGTCGCCCGATCTGGTTGAGGATCAGCCGGATCAGCGGCTTGGTACGGCTAATGTCCGAGGGCGGCACCACCAGGTACAGCGACACCGGGTGATCGGCATCAATCAAGTCGGCGATCCGCCAGTCGCAGCGTGAGGTGACTTCGGCCACGGTGGGATCGCGGTACAGGCCCAAGAAACTCATCGCGGTGGACAGCACCCCGGAGCGTTCGTTTTCGCTCTTGTTCATCACCTCGCGCGCGGCGGAGGCCACCACCGGGTGTGGTGACTCGCCAAGGTGGCGCGTCGTCATCATCCGGTGCAGCGTCACCTCGAAGGGACTGGCCGGGTCAGACAGGAAGTTGGAGACGCCACGCAGGGTCTTGTCTTCGCCCGCGTAGAGGACATGCAGGATCGCGCCGACCAGCAAGGCATGCGAGGTCTTCTCCCAGTGGTTGCGCCGCTCCAGCGCGCCTTCGGGATCGACCAGAATGTCGGCGATGTTCTGCACGTCGCGCACCTCGTGCATGCCGCGGCGCACTTCGAGCAGCGGGTTGTATGAAGCCGAGCGTGCGTCGGTCGGGTTGAACAGCAGGCAGTGCGAGAAGCGCGAGCGCCACCCAGCGGTCAAGGTCCAGTTCTCGCCCTTGATGTCGTGGATCACGGCCGAGCCAGGCCACGAAAGTAGCGTGGGCACCACCAGGCCGACGCCCTTGCCGGAGCGGGTGGGCGCGAAGGCCATTACATGCTCGGGACCTTCGTGGCGCAGATAATCGCCATCTTTGCGGCCCAGGAAAACCCCGGCAGGGCCGGTCAGGCCGGAACGTTGGATTTCAGCGGGCAGCGCCCAGCGCGCCGAACCGTAGGTCGTGACCAGCTTGGACCGGCGTGCGCGCCAAACCGACATGGCGATGGCCACCATGGCACCGGCGAAGCCGCTGCACGCTGCGATAGCACCACCGCGCAGGAAGATGTCGGGCGCATAGGCATCGTAGAAGTACCACCACTCGAACAGCCGCCACGGGTGATAGATCGGTGTGCCAAGCAGCTCGAACCATGGCGCGCCGAGCCGCGTCTGGTATCCCAGTGCAGCCGCCGTCCACTGGGTGGCACTCCATAGCCCCAGTAATACGGTGGCGAAGACCATCATGATCTGGCCAGTCAGCACGCCGGTCGGCACCGTTCCCCACCCCCTCATGTGGATTACTCGATTCAGTCCATTTCGATGTGCCGTCAGCGCGGTACCCGCGAATCAGGATCGGCTTATCGTCAAGGTTCGAACGGCACCGATCCGGCACCGCTTTAGACATCGAAAGTTTGGGGTCGCCGCGAGTATGAGAGAACCTGCTTCGGCGAAAGTCAGCTAAGAGGGGAGTACAACGATGATCATTTACGTTCGTTGCATTTCTCGGTGACTGCGAAGTGGCTCATCGGGGCATCTCCTCTTGCTTGACGGCGTGGTTGCCCCTATCGTGCATTTCCAGCCAGTGTTTCGGTATCGGGCAGATGGCCTATGCCCAATGGGGAGCGGTCGTCCTGACATCCTCGTTGCATGGACGTCCCGCGTCGCTTCGACGAAGATAGGGGGTAAGGCTGGGTGGTGACGTCTTGGCGGGAGTTGTTGGTGCCGGTCGAAAATTGAGCCATGACGCCGACCTCTGGATGAGCCACCAGACGGCGGGAGAAGGTCATTGTTCCGCACTGTCTTCCGGCCGCTCCAAGTGACTCATACTGAAGTCGGCAAACATCCCCAACCTGGCTCAATTTGACGTCGGCGCCAACATCAACATTCAAACTCCTTGGAAGAGCGGTCCGACGCGCAGCCCAAACGCGTCATTCGGACCAAAATCAGGGTCGGAATTAGTTCGGCTTTCGAAGGCCGTGAAATGCGAACTTCGAAAATCCCTTACGTTTCTTGGGCTTACCGGGGCCCTTAGGCACAGGACTGCGGACAAGCACTCCGACGGTCAGGCTGTCCTAGTGCGCGGCCGTTTCCGCAGCGAACTTGGGCATGCGCGCGGCCATAACTTTTGTCTTGGTGACGAGCAAGGATTTCTTCACCGCCGGTGCTCTCCCGACTTTCTTGGGCGTGGCATCAACGCTCAAGTCGACCCCGGGATCGATCAGCGGTTTCACGCGCGCCAAGAACGCCGCCGGGTCAGCTCGTTCCCACCTCCGCCGCTTCACCCGCGAGTGCTGCACCAGGCCTTCGCTCTTGAGGGCAGCCAGCAGGAATCCTGGTGTGTTCAGTGATTGCCCGTTGATGACCTTGGTGAGGTGCTGGGAGGTAAATGGCGCTGCGGGGAGTGGCTTCGACGGCGCTGCAGAGGTCTACGTTACGCCAGAAGGTGACATCCTGGGCTGACTCGTCGTCGGCGAGCAGAAGCAGATCTCTACGTTAGGGGAGCGACAGTTGGTTGGAAATAAATTTGATGCGTGATGTTCGCCATGTCTTCGAACGACACTGCAATTCTGTCAATATTAAATTCTTTCGCAGTTCTCTCGTATAGATGGTATGGCTCAAGTTCACGTGTAGTCAGAAGAATGGCGCGACGATGATATTCGTCGTTGAGCATCGCGGCGTACTTGATTTCCTCTTGAGTAAATTGAGTCAGTTTGGACAGGATAACGAAAACATCAAACCGGCCAGAAGGGAAGGCTGTGGTAACTGATTTCAGTTTCGTGATGTCATCTTCTGTAATGGGCTTTCGCGTTTTGCATTCGCCGATAGCGATCTGAATGCGGCCATCGCGAGGCCTCTGGACTATCGCAACGAAATCGGTCTCGCACTTCTGAATCTCAGTTGCACCGGGATTCAGCTCCATTGCAGTCGTATAAAGCATCTCGCGCGAATTACATAGCGTATCGAGTTGCTGCAACGTCAGCACAACCGGAATGGCGCCTTCCTGATTGTCATTGCGGCCAAAAAGGCCTGAACGGCGGAATCTCCAATCGCCACGATGGCCCAAGTACGGCGTGATATTGAATCTATGCCCGCAGTATTCACAAGTCGTTTCAGTCGAGATGTCATCGAGCGAAGTCCAGAACTGCAATCTACAGCTAGGGCAGTCAAATTCTAAACCTGCCCGGAAAACATTTTTTTTCATCAAATACGACAGCACAGCATCTGGCGTGAGTTTGCTGCGTAATGGTCTCTCTTCGATGAACATATCCTCGTACTGCGTGAACCCAACGCTCCCGTTTGGGTCAGCTGCCCGGATAGTCTGCACAGCGCCGCTATGGGTAAAGGGCTTATCAGGACCAAATTTTTCAATGAGATCCCTGACACCACCGATCTTGAAAGGACGACATTTTTGGAGCCCACCCATTTGTTGAATCAGACGAGCCGCGATCAAACCGGGTTTGCTCGGTGTTGCAACTATTCCCGCAACGCCGAAGATCGTTTCGACTAGCTGGCTGACGTCAATTGCGTTAAGAGAAAAATCAGATCTGGATACTTGCGCGATGATCCCGAGTCCGTCTGGTTCAACCCTCGCCTTGTCCCACTCAAAATAAAATTTTCGACCGTAGAACTCATTCAGCTCGGGGATGTATGGTGTAACAAGGGTGGCGCGCTCGTTGCCAAATAACCCAATTCCAGGATCAACGGAGATGACCAATTGCTGATCATGGTTCCATGTATCCTCAAAAAATGGTTTGGGTGGTAACTGAAATGACACACGCGGCTGGCCGGTACCGACTCCAACTGTGGCGAGGGACGATCCCTCGGAAAAATACATGTAGGGAGCCTTTACGTTTAGACCATTCCAAACGCCCGCGTCGACCGTGCAGATTCTCAGCCCTTCACCAAACGCGCTCAGATCACGCTGTTCGTCTCGATCCTTCGACCAAATCGCAATCGTATTGTCAGATTCGAAACGCTCCTTTGGACGCGCTCGCAGAACCTCCAACCATTCCACCCTAATGCCGTCAAATCGATCTGCATGCAATGGATCGAAAAAGATGACATGGGTGTCTGTCGCGCGCAGATTCCAGTAATTGACCAAATCCTCGAAATCCCCGGAGCTTCCGAAGTAGAAGCCCGGATGCCCCCAGTGGTTTGTTACAGAATAGTGCCGCTGAATACCGGATCGCCCCAGTCCAGACAAGCTCCATCGGTCTTTCGAGCCAACCGGCCAAGGGTCTGTCGGGCCGATTGCAATCCGTTCAGCAGCAAGATATTTCTCAAGCAGTGCCAAATAATCCGTACCCGTTACATCCTTTGATGGGACCGCACCAAAAGTGGAGAGCCAGATATCAGACAATGGGTCTTCCTGAGCCCAATCGTACATCACGACCTTGATTTCTGGATTGGGGTTGTTCTTGAAGTGTTCGTCGTAAAACCGACGTATGGGATGGTAAATATCAAGGATGGTGGCGCTCTGCGTGCCGTTCCCATGCGGAACAAACAACTGATCGTGGAACAGCGGGTTTGGGAGGTGGGGGAACGCCTCGATGAAGGATTTCACTGCCGCATCGTTGGATGCTGGCCACAAAAAATCGACACGGAATAGCTCGACCAAGGCACGCGCATAGTCCACGTCGTCAACCGGAATGATCGGGTTGTAGATTCCACCCCACATCGTGGAACTGAGTCTCCACGATTCACGCAGCGCGGCAAGATCGTTCTTCCGAACACACCAGCCGATGCGAATAGGGCGATACCGAACGGTGACGCTAATAGTTTCCATTTCCTCGCTCAGTTATCCTCAAATTACAGCAAACACTGGGCATATTTCAACGTACCCAATCAACTCGGCAGAGTAGCTGCCGTCCCCATTCGCAGCCCCTTTGTGCTTGAGCTCCCGTTGCAACGTCGGCTCTACGGTGCGCGAGAATAGTTCTAGCCGTTGCTCGGGCGAAAACTTCGGCATCGTGGTTGGCGCTTGCAGGTAGCGTTCGCATTGGCGCTCCACTGCGGGCACCCGCGTGCCATCCTGTTTGACCGCTATTGGCTGCACCACCACGCGGCGCTCGCCGTTCCCGGCAGACGCCTCCACCATCCAGAACGACAGCAGAACCGGTTCCTCGACATCACCGGCAACGGCGATCCCGAGTTCCTCTGGCGGCACGCTGCGCCACCGGCCAAGTTCTTCCTGTATCAGGGGATGATCCAATCCCATCAAATCCACGTCATCGCTGCTCGTGGCCGTGTCACGGTTCAACGTGAACCGTGCCCTGCGAGCGCCATCGACTGTCACGAGATCGTAGGTCTCGTCGTCCAATTTGACTAGACGCTGCTGTCGATCTACCACCGCAGCCGACATGAATTGCACCAACCGATCCAGGCTCGATGAAATATCGGAGAAGGGATTGTAGTCGTCGAGACTGAAGCCTTGGAGGTCTTGAAATAAGTCGAACACCACCTGCCGTGCTTCGCGCGAATTCGATAGCGCCGCCTCAAGCTCCACTTGCGTGCGCTTGAGCTCGGGGTCGGATAGTGCCGCTTGGTACAGACGGTCGTAGTTGAGACGCTCGGACAACTGCCCAAGAATTTGTGCGCGCAGGTCTTCAGCGACGTTGCCCTGGTCGTCGACCTTGCCGACGGTGCGCGCAATCTCGGTGAGCTTTTCGTCCAGCAGTAGAAAAATGCGCCCCTCGATGGTGTCCGACAGCACGAGGTTGTATACCTGCGCCGTGTGGTTCTGGCCGTAGCGATGGATACGCCCGATACGCTGTTCAATATCCATCGGGTTCCAGGGCAGATCAAAGTTAAACAGAACACGGGCGAACTGAAGGTTGATACCTTCGCGACCGGCTGCGGTGCAGACCAGCACGCGCGGCCCGTCCTTCTGTCTGAATCGGCGCTCTGCCGCCAACTTCGCGCCGTGGTCACCACCGCGCAATACCGCCACACCCTGCCCAGGAAACGTCTGTTCGATTTCACGGGCGATCAAATCCACCGTGCCGAGGTAGGTGGCGAATACCACAATCTTCTCGTTTGGGTTTTGCCTCCACAAAATTCCAAGGCCATCGAGCAGCTTTTGCGCCTTGGTTTCGCGTTGCTGCGGGAACACCGCCAACAATTCACCGATGCGCAAACGCTCTTCGGGCAAGTGCAGTTCAACGACTGCCGATGCGGCTTCCTCTGCGTGCGCTGCCGAATACTCGCTGCCATAGGGATCGGAGGCCATCTCCAGCGCTTCTTCGTCCAGCTTCTTAACCAGCCGGTACTTCAGGTCGGCAAGCACGCGATCCACCTCGCTGCGACCGATGCTGTCATGTGCCAGGTTAAACTCTTGGTGTATCAGCTCGCGCGCCTCATCTGTCAGCCGCTCACGGCCTTCGATGTCGAGGTCTTTGTCGCGCAGAAAAGCTTCGTGCAGCGTCAGCATCAGCAGTCGGCGCTTTAGCGTCCTGCGCACGGCCGCAAAACTTGACGCAGCAATCTTCTGAAAAATCGCCATCAAGAAGCCGAGAGCTCGTCCTTTGCCACCTTGCCTTTGCGCTAGATTAAATCCGTCTTCAAGATATTCGCGCAGCTTTTCGTAGAAACGCCGTTCCTCCTCGCCCATCACGAACGATTCGGTATGCACCCAACGACGCGCAAACAGCGGCGAGCCGTCAGGCTGGCAGGCATCGGCTTTGGTGCGACGAAACATCACTGTGTTGAGGCGATGGCGGTGTTCCAGCATTTCCTCCGGGCTACCAAACAGCGTGGGGTTCAATAACTGTATCAGCATCCAAAACTGGAAATGATTGCCTTGGTGAGGAGTGGCCGAGAGCAGCATCAAGTCACGCGCATGATCTTTCAGCGCTTCGACCAGCTTGTAATTTTCCGTCTTCCTGACCTTGCCGCCGGTGCGATAGGCGGTCAAGTGATGCGCTTCGTCGAATACCACTAAATCCCAGCGCGGCGCAGCCAGCAGGCGTTTGATACGTGCCGGGCGCTTGAGGGTGTCGATGCTGGCAATCAGCCGGTCGTGCTTGGCGAAGGCATTCGTCTTGCGGTCGGTGATGTCGCCTTCGGAGCCGAACACCTCGAAATCGAGATTGAAAACTTCGTTCAGCTCGCGGTGCCAGTTGTTCACGAGGCCAGCAGGCACCACCATCAGCGCCCGCTTCAATTCGCCTCGACTGGCAAGCTCGCGCAGGATCAGCGCGGTCTCGATAGTCTTGCCCAGCCCCACTTCATCGGCTATCAGGTAGCGGCGTGGCGATGCGGTAGCGATTCGGTGTGTCAGCACCACCTGGTGCGGTAGCAGATCAATCTTGGCAGAGGTCAGCGCCGAAGCGCTTTCCATCACCGGCAAAGCGTGAGCTTCGTAGGACAACCATGCCTTACGTGCCCGTTCAGCACTGCCATGGACGGCACGCAAGATGCGTTCGGTGCGGGATAGCTCGCGACGTATTGAAGCAAATGGAACACGGCGCTCACCCACGCCAAAGAACGCTCGCAGATACCCTTCGTGCGGCACATCGAGAACGACGCCTTGGCCGAACTCGTTATGGGTAATCCGCTCGCCGGGCTGGAATTGAATCTCCGTATCCACGAACCAGCCTCAGGTAATGCGCAGGTGAAATAGCCCAGCAGGCTTGGCACCCTCGTGCAGTAATATTTCCTGGGGATACTCGCGCGCTTCTCCCCATAGCAAGCGACCGAAATCCAATTGCTGACCCGAATGAGGAGCAGCGCAGCGCCAACCCACGGCGTCTGTTGCTGAATTGACCGTTATTCGCCCCGCGCCGGAAGGAAGCCAAAAGATCAGGGATGCCTCGCCACCATAGAAATCTTGAAAAGACAGAATCGCGGCTTTGACTTCTGCGCCCAGCCAGTTTTCAGCGTCAGATGGAGCGAGCAAATCCAGGCAGCCATCCAGTCCAGCCACAACCAAGGTAGCCCCATTATTGCTGGGCAGGTCTTCCGGCCAGTGCCCTACGGCCAGCAGAAATTGTCGCAGGCTCCACACTTCTGACGCTGCGCATACCTGTGCCAGCGCCTCGGCATCCCATATCCAACTGGTGCCATGCCGTTGCCAGACAGAATCCCGTAACTGCCTCATAGCTCGTACTCCTCAAACAGCGAAGATTGCTTGGGCTTCGCTGTCTGCGTCGCTGCCCAAGCGTTGTAGATGGATACTGCCCGCGAAGCGGCATTGCGCGTGAGCTGGTCTGCGCCACGTTTTTGCAGCCATTCCAGCAGCGGCTTCAAAGCCACATGCGGCTTGAAGTTGTCGTTCTTCAACGTGTCGGCGGCGTTGATGCCGCTGCCGTCGAAGCAGGCGCCGATGAACACCAATGCCTGATCCAGATCGGCGGTGAGCCTGCGCTTTTGCCGCCCGTGCCAGTCGCGTGCGAAGGTTAGCGGATCGACCAGCGTGAAGACCTTGTTCTTCTCAGTACACCAGCCACGCTGCTCGAACTCATCCGGCGCACTGCCCGAGCCTTTCATGAACTTCTGCATCTGGTCGCGCGCAATCTCAGTCTTGCCATCGAAGATGCGCAGGAATTGGCGCGTGATCGGTTCGGCATTCACCGGCGGCGGTTCTTGCCCACCCTTACCATCCTCGTCTATGAGCTGGTTGATACCGACCAGTGCATCCTTGACGGTGATCGCACGGCCTTCGTCAACATAGACTTTGCCGTAGTGGCGGGAGAAGTATTCCAGCGCCTTGCCGCGCCTGATCACTTGAATGTCCGCAGCAGGCAACCCTTCCTTGGCGTGGTTCTCCAGCATCGCCTGCAATTGACGCACATCGGCCATTACCTCCCGGCGCATCCGGCCCCAACTCACCGGCTTAGGCTCTTCGATGCGCTTGCGGCACACGTGGATGATGTCGTACTCAATCGTTTGAGCACCAAACTCTGCATTCTCACCTTTTGTCTCGTCGGAGCGTATCGGGTATGTTGCTTCGAGGTAATAGCCCGCATCAAAAAGCGACTCCAACACTGCCACCCATGGTTCATCTTCGCTGTGGTGAAAGGTAAAAGCGAGAATGCCGCTTGGCTTGAGCATCCGGTACGCTTCCCGCCAGCATTGTGTTAGTAGGCGCTGATAAAAGGCATCAGGGGCCTCGGGTTCTCGGAATTTATTTGCAACTGCCTCCAAAGTCTTCGGCGTGTACTCGCCCTCAAAGATGGCTGGATAGTGCTGCTTTAGTACAAGACGGAGCCAAACATAAAAAAAGTCTGCAAGCTCAGAGTACTGAACCAAATCACCGAACGGCGGATCGGTGATTACGAGATCTATCGTCGCATCTGCGTACTGTGAAAGATCCGTCGATGAACCTTGAGTCAGCTGGCCAGGGCGCACTGGATCGCCGGGGAAGACTTTTTCGCTCTTACCTGAGATTAAGCTCGCAGTTTGACTGTGAGATTTTTCTAGCGACGTTGCAGGGACAAGCTCCCATGGATTCTTTACCCAATCGCCACCTTCTAAAATAGGCTTCGTTGCCGAAGACCAGTTTCCATACCCAATAGGAGAAAAGACCCCGACCTCTACAACCGTCATCTTTGGACGGTAGTCACTATTCGACAAAGCAGGGGCATAGTGATCCTTCGTGATATGCCAGAAAGAAAACATGCACTGCGCTCTAAGGTACTGTTGAAATGCCCCTAGAACGTACTCTCGTGCCCCCCATGAGTAATCCCTAACGGTGATGATTGCCCTCAGGAGCCTAGCGTGAACAAGCAATTGTCGAGCATTGAACATGTCAGGCCAATGTCGATAGCCGTGTCCGCTGGTTATCACATCCTTGACCGTTGCCCTGAGACTTTCGGGGATTTCTGAATGAGGCCAAAAATCCTTCAGCTCTGTATCTTTCAGTTGCTCCCATTCTAAAGCTGCGGCACTGAACTGCTTCGCAAAGCTGTTGGAGAACGGTGCGTAAAACTTTCCGCCATAAGTGGCCGTTGCTTGATTTGACGGGGAGTATCCTTGCACGGCATATGCAGCGAATTGCGCTGTTTTCCCAGTCGGACGAATCGCTGCAACCAAGGCTTGCGCCGTACCGCAAGTTCCACAGGTGAATACTCCGGGCTTTGCAGTTCCCCCGCTTTTTCCTGTCTGGAATACCAATTTCGTTTCTGGGCAAATAACTTCTTCAGGTAGCTCCCCCCGTACCTCAAGGAGTCGAATCGTCCGTGCTCTTTCTCGGTTCCAACGAGCAGTGGAAACAGCATCGTCCTGTGCTGCGCCACCATATGGTTCACCATTGGCATTGACCTTTGAGGCACCAGCGAGCCAATCAGGATGTACGAGCAGTGATAAATCGACTTTTTTATTCTTGGGTTTACCTAATTGGACCATCGAAGCATGACCACAATGCGGACATACAACTCCACGTTTGATATCTAGTACTGAAAAGGGCTCTTCACTCGATGCAATATGCATCGGCACATCCGGCGCAATGCGAGCATCTGTTTGTTCGACATCAAATTTGCCTTCACACTGGCCGCAGCAGTGCTCCCAGCTCTTGACCGTAAGGGTCTTGATCGCAACCAAAGGGCTGGTCATTAGGGGAGTACGATGTCCGCAACCCGTGACCTGGCACGGCCCATGTTTCGCCAAAAAAGTGTGAAGAATCTCCGGGCCTTCGTAGTTGTATTCGCGGCGTTGTTCGTGCGTCAGCTTGAGCGGGTCGAAATCCGCCCCCATCACGCGCTTGCTCGGGACATGCGTCCATTTTCCCTTCTCGCCATTCGGCCCGTCACAGTAGTAGAACGGCATGATCTGCGGCTTGACCTCGGCCTCGATGTCGGCGAGCAGGCGCTTCACCTCGTCGAGATCGACATTCGCCATTTCTTGCTTGACGACAAACCACGCCACCGGATTCAGGTCGTTGCCGACCATCTGCATCCCGAGGCGCGAGCCTTCCACTAACGTGGTGCCGCCACCCATGAATATGTCCGCCACCTTGAGGTGTTTGAACGCGCCTTTCTTCTGGTGGTTGGCGTAGTAGTTGTCCCACACCAGCTTGGCCGCGTGCGATTTGTCTTCGGGCGCTTTGGTAGCCGCTGCGATCAGCATCGAGCGGAACACGCTGGAGCGCCGCCGCGCCCACCACTTCGACATCTGGTAGATCGGCTTGCCCGCGTTGCCTTCGATGATTGCCACCTGATTGACGGGCAGGATCGGGAAATCGACCTCCAGACAAGTCTTGGGGCGATTCGGGTCGTTGAAATCAACCGTCTCCATTGCAACGGCCTTGCCTGCGCCTACGGCTTTTGCGACTTCAATCGCCAATTGTTCTTTTTTGGTTGCCATTAACTGTTTCCTGTTCCTACGCCAACCGCCACTTGCAGCTTGAGCCTGGCGCGAAGCTGTTCATAGATAGGGATTTCAACGCCTTCGGCCACTTCCAGTGTTACCGCCAAGCCGTAGGGGATGGTGTGATCGAGATTGGCAGTCGCATCTTTTTTGCAGGTCACGTGCAGCAGAATGCCATCGCCGTCCTGATAGGCGGCGATCTGCTGAGTGCCTTCGACCACTTCATGCTGCACTGTACCGCGCAGCACATGATTGTGGTCTGCATCCTGGCGAGCGAGTTTTAACGGCAACTGATCCCACTTGCCGCCCGGTGAAAGCTCAAGTTTTGCTTCGCGTAAATTCCGGTGTACTGGATTGATGGGGGTAAACCATGCCAGGGTCACCACCATACGGCGCCAGTCCTGGCTGCCGGCAAGGCCGGGAGGCAGGGGCAGGCGATATTCGTGGATTTCGTTCTCGCTAATTTCACCATAGCCCAACACCGTACCGCGCTGCTCGGTACAGGCCAGCACCCGGTCAATATCAACGGCACCGTAACCGAGATAACGGGCCTTCACTTCCTTAAAATGGTGCGAATTACCCTGTTTACCCTTTGTTTTGAGCGCTGACGTGAGCGCATTGTGCGCCTCGTCGTCATGCTTGGCACCGTGCACGAGCAAGGTCTTGATGAGTACCGAGGTCAGCTCTTCTGGAATATCTTCCCCTTGTTCTGTACGCAGGGTGTTTAGCACCTCGTAGATGCGTACACCGCTGCGCGTAGCAAGGGCGGTTGCATTGCTGGTACCCCGGGTATACACGGTTTTCGACAAATCACCCGCCTGGTTGCTATCCCAGGCTACTTTCTGCCCGGGCGCACCAAGACCGCCATCCAAGGCGTAAAAGGATTGGTTATCCAGTGCGGGCGTTCGATACAGTTGACGGCCACCTGGGAACAGAATTTCCGGCTTGAGCGAGCGGCGAAAGCCATGCCCCACCCGTGCGGCCGGGCTAAACAGGGACGAATGGGGCAGCAAGTCCGTCCGTTGCCCGAGGTAATAATCGCCGGCGCTGTCCGCATGTATTGCGCCCACAGACAGCGCGTTGATGGATTCTGCTGGCGATAGTATTCGCCGAGAAGAAAGCTGCGCTTCAATGCGTTTCAATACATGCTCGATCTTCGCCCCTTCAGTTAAAGCAACATAATCCTGATGTGGAATGCCCAGGTCGATGCCGTCCAGATAATTGCCCGCGCTCACACAAAACAGCACCCGGTACTTCCACGCCAACCAGTCAAGCAGCCTTGCCCAAGGACTGGGCATATGAATAAAGGGTCGAGCGGGATCGCCAATCGACAAATTGATGACGCGGACGCTGGGTGCCTGTGCGGGGGTGTTTCCTTCGCCTTCATACATTCGCCTTACGGCGCGCTCAATGCGGTCTTCAAAAAACACTTCATCGGGAATGTGTTCATCCCGATTCTGGGTGTTGGGATCGGGCTGCATGATGGGCAGGACGTAGACCAGACGATGCAGGGGATCGGATTGACCATCTACCAACTCGCCATGCACCACCAACGATGCCATGGCAGTGCCGTGCTTTTTTTCACCCGGCTGATACTGCTCAGCAAGGTTATCCGGATCGTCAAGAAGCAATCGCCCTTTTAACGCCAAATGCTGCAGATTGGGGACGCCGTCCAAAATGGCGGCAAGGGGGGGCAGCTCGGCCTCGCCCTGTGGAAACTCAGCCTCTTCGCCATTCCCTTCACCCACCACGGTGAGACTCTGGCCAGTGGGGCGAAAATACATGACGCCATGAAACTTGAAGAGATGAATGTCGGTATCGTGCCTATCAGAATCAAGATCGCTCAAAAGCTGGCGAATGCGGTCAGCAGGCAGCTCGGCTTTTACCGCGTGAAATGCGATGTCTGACATATCGATAAAAGCACTCAGGGTCCGGCCACCAACCGAGGCCAGGAGTGCGCTTATGTTGTCCTCGTTCTGCCTGCGTTTTTCTGGTGATTGACGATAAAACAGCTCGATTTGGCAGTGAATCAACTGGCCCGGAATGATCGGCTCCACCAGATCCCGCCAGCGATCCAGCATGCCGGTTTCACGCAAGGTTTCTTCGATGCCCCAGCGGCGGATGTGTAGCGTCTGATTGAATACATCGCGCCATTTCGTTTTTCCATTTGGCAGCGCTTTGTTAATTTGCCAGCGCTCCCACAATGACAATAGTTCCTGCAACCCGGCTTCATTACCCAACGACAAGAATAGCCGCCCAGTTAGCTGTTTATTCTTGGCCCCATTAATGGCCTGAGCGATTTCTCCACTAAGCTGTGCTAAATGATCTGGCAACGTTAATTCCGGTAATACATCAGAAAGTATCTTCCCATCCTCATCAATAACCCTATGATTTATTAAGATATTTCTGACTTCTTTCGATTGCGTTCGATTAGTTATACTGTCAATATTGTTCTTGAAAAAATCCACGCCGATTTTTGGCTCCTCGTAAAAATCTTCATCCGGCTCAATGTCATCAATATCCCACTCGCCAAGCCACTCCAGCCCAATGGCTTCCACAGCTTGCCTGAAGTCATTGATGCTGCCTGCAATTTCAATGACCAGAACTGTTTCCGGCTCCAGGCCTGCCACAGAACCACTGATATTGGCCTTGTAGCGGGCGAAATCCTGTTGCAGGGTGGTTAGTTGTGCATTAAGCCGATTAACCTGCCTGCCGTGCCCAGGCAGATGAGGCTGGCTTGGCGGAAAGCCTGTTCCCTTTGGCGGCGCAATGGTTTTGGCTTGCGGGAATACGAGCAAAGGAAATAAGTTTGCCATCAGATCTTATTCCCCTTTGTTGGTTGTTATCGGGGTTGTGGCAGTCACTGGTTTAAATCGATCTTTCCATTGTTCCAGCTTGAGCAGAGTTAAGCTCTTAGCGTTTTCTGTTTTCATGTCGAGCACAGCACGACGAACCACGCCAAGACAGAACTCCTCAGCCTCGGCAAAATTCAACCCCAATAGGTGTTTGGCTAGCGTTTCTGGCGCATAGCCGAAATTGATGCTGCAGCGTTGTCCAATTGAAGTGATATATTGAGTCAATTGCTCGCGGGTCGGAGTCGGCAATTCGATACGCAATTGAAAGCGCCGCCAGACGGCCTTATCAAGTAGTTCAGGATGGTTGCTTGCCGCAATGACAACCACATAATCCGGCATGTCGTCCAGCTGCAATAGCAAGGAGCTAACCACTCTTTTAATTTCGCCCGTTTCGTGGGTGTCGCCACGTTCCTTGCCCAACGTTTCGAATTCGTCAAAAAATAGAACGCAGCGCTGCGTTCTGGCGTAGTCCAGTACGCTCTTTAAGCGGCTGGAGGTTTCTCCAAGATAGCTTCCCACCAGGGTTTCGTAACGAATCACGATGAGGGGGTACATTAATTCGAAGGCTACTGCCTCAGCCAGTGTTGTTTTTCCATTACCGGGAGGGCCTGCAAGTAAAATCCTGTTTCGCGCACGCAAGTTGTGTGCGTGCAGTAATTCTGAACGGTGTTGCTCCTCTATCAACTCTTGCACCTGCGCCTTTATTTTTGCAGGCAGCACCAGACTATCCAGATTGCGCTCTGGCGTAATCTCGTAAAACAGATCTTTATTCATGCTGCCACCGTTCATTTTTGCTGCCGCAGGTCGAGCGGCTTGAACTGCATTGGTCTGCATTGCTTTTGCCAGGCGCTCCGCCAGAATCCGATGACCCTTTGATTTTTCTTCCTGGATCAACCCTTCCGCGACTTTACGGAAAGCCAGCTGATCACCACTGGTCGCCGTTTTAAGTAGATCAACCAATAAATCAGCTTGTGCCATCAGCTCATACTCCAAAATGGATTCAAACGCTTACTCATTAACTTATCTCAATAAACGGCGACAACACCTCAAGCAGTGATAGGCCGCCATGCGTCATCGTTGGGTAGCCACCTTGGCTCTTCCACTTCCAGCGGCCAACGGCCATAAGGTGAGTACCGTGAGGGCTGTTGATTTGCATTGCCACAGGTGGCACGAAAGGGCCGGTGTCACCGGAGCCTGCTTTGCTGCGGCCACTGGAAAAAGTCTTCTTGAGGAACTGGCCAACATCGCCATCTGCATCGGGGAAGTAGCCCGTGGCGGCGTAACCGTGGTCGGAGGTAATCACCAGCCGCCGTCCGGTTGCCAAGCGCTCGACGAAGGCCCAAAAGTCGTCGCTGCTCAGTTGCTCGGCAGCGTCGCGCGTCAGGATGTCGAGGCCTTGGCCAGCGCCCGAGCCGTCATGCACCTTGCTGTCGGGCCAGTGATGCCAGAACACCCAGTTCGGCGCAGCATCGATCAGTCCTGCGCAATCCTTCCATGCCATATCGAGACACTCGGTGTGTGCCGGTTGGAGGCTGTGGGCCAGACCGCCGCCGTTGTTTTGAAGCTGGCTGCGGCTGCCGAAGCCCAGCGCCCGGGCAAACTCGTTGGTTTCGCCCGGCAACTCGGACGCGTTAGCTGTGACCTCGTGCAGCATAAAACCTCGCTCCTTCGCGCCTTGCAGCAGCCAAGGCAGTTCGCGTAGCGAGAGACCATCGAGGATCAGCACTGCCTTGGCGCTGTAGGGCTCGGCCCACCAACGCACGAGTCGATCCGAGGTTCGCTCCGCCGTGTCGCCGAACGCCTGCCACAAGTCCCATCCGCTTGAGGACAGAAAGTGATCGAGCGCGCCGATCTCGCGGTCGCGCTTGGTGATTTCGCTCGGGGCATTGCCAGCGGCCAAGGGCTTGGACGCGATTTCAACGGCCTTGTTGATGATGACGCGCCACGCATCTTCGGGTGTGCCTTTAGTCAGGCGGTGAAGAACCCCGGCGTCAATCGCCATCAGTTGTCCTCCTTCTCAAGGGTGAGCTCGAAGGTCATGCCATCGGGCAGCTTCTTGAGCAGTTCCTTCACCTGTGCGCCGGTCGCGGCGGACACCTTAATTGTCACCTCCGTAACCGGGGTCGCAGGGCCAATGCCCCAGCCTTCCAGTTTGCCGATGAGATTCAGCGCCGAGGTGGCCGGGTTATTCAGGCTCACGCGCGGCTTGCCGCCGGGGTCTGCCGCATTGCCACCGAATATGTCACCGCCGGTGGGCGGTATATTGCCACCGGGGGGCGTCGGGGGATTTGCGCCACCGCCGAACATGTCATCACCAAACGGGCTCCCGGTAGGAGGGGTGGGCGGCGGCGTGCCGCCGGTCGTTGGCACAGCAGACGGCTGCAGCAAGAACACTTCGTCGAGCTGGCGACCCGTGTAGGAA
>JAGXFG010000016.1 GCA_024637395.1 Burkholderiaceae bacterium
ATTCATCCAAAACATTGGGGCTGCTAAACGGCGGGCACACCGTACGTGAGAATTGGAAAACAGAGATGTGACACCAAGAACTTCCTCATTGGGCCACTATAGAAACGCAGACTGTCAGCCCTTTACGCCAATGGCCATCGGGGTGCTGTCACGTTTGCGCCAACCACGGTGACACGCTAAGACGGTTTGACTGTTGAGTCTGTGCGCCGCCGCACAGATGGGGGTCCTGGAGTGGCACTTCAAGGTCCGCTTCACCGGTATAACAGGCAGCCCTTCACTCTTAGCCAACCGAGACTCCGTGCACCGTCTAACAGCTTGGCCTCATCACATCACGAACCGGCGCCAGCTTCTGAGCCTGGCCCCACAAAAGGGTCTAGCGTGATTTGAGTGTCGTCCAGTCTGACGATCGTTTTGGGATATCTCTATGGCCGTTAGTTGCCACATTGCTGCCGCACGAATCGCTTGTGGTCTATGGCTGGTTTGGCCGAACTGCTGACACCCATTCGCGAAACACGTATGACGGGAATCAATGTTTTGCAGCCTTGGAGCCCATTCGGTCGAATGGCGGCAGAGTGTCAGGAGGCCGCTGCTCAGGCCGCGGAACAGGCTGATCATGTGAACTGGAATACACACGCGCTCGTGTGACCTGCTCCGAGTGTGCGGTACAAGCTGACGGATCGTGAAGTCCGCCATTTCATTCATTTCCGGCCCGAGAACAGTTCCCCCAGCCACGTCTCGATCTGTTGCTGCCTGAAATACTTCTCCCCGAAAATTTTCCTCGGCTCCGGCAACTCTCCCCCGGCGACCTGGTGCGCTGGCGCACAGACGGCGCAGCGCTACGCGCCTAATTTTGAGGGGCCGATGATACGCAGGCCTGACCCGGAGCGGTTGGGCTGCCAGGGCTTAACCAGTGCATTCCGGGACCATGTTTTCGGAGTCGCCGACCGGGCATAGCTGCGGCGTTGCAGCGACCAATTGCGCGGGATTTTTCAATACGTCGGATGTTCATCGTTCGGCGCTCTTTGAGGAGAAGGACATATGTTACGCAGCATGAAAGACCTGGAGGAATGCGTCATCCGGGCGAGCGACGGCAGCATTGGACAGGTGGAAGATTTGTATTTCGACGACAAAGCGTGGGTCATCCGCTATCTCGTGGTCGACACCGGCACCTGGCTTTCGAGTCGCAAGGTATTGATCTCGCCGATCGCGATCGGCCATCCGAACTGGACAGAAAAGGTACTGCCTGTCTCGATCACCAAAGAGCAGGTGAAGAACAGCCCCGCCATTGACACCGACAAGCCGGTATCGCGGCAGCACGAGACGGCCTACATGGGGTACTACGGTTATCCCTATTACTGGGGCAGTGCCGGGATCTGGGGCGGCGGAATGTATCCGCGCATGCTAATGACGGGGTACGGCGGCTTCGGTGCGGCGGTGCCCATCGTACGGTCGGAGGTGCAGGAAGCCAACGCGCGCGCTGAAGAGGCGCGGCATCAGGATGACGACCCCGACCTGCGCAGTAGCAAAGCGGTAAAGGGCTATCACATCCGCGCGAGCGATGGCGACATCGGCCACGTACAGGGCTTGCTCGTGGACGAAGAGACCTGGGCCATTCGATACATCATCGTGGACACCAGCAACTGGTGGCTTGGTCACAAGGTGCTGATCGCGCCGCAATGGATCCAGGACGTGAGCTGGCCCGACGCCAAGGTTTCGGTGAATCTCACCCGCCAGGCGGTGAAAGACGCGCCTCCCTACGACCCGACGGTGCCACTGGATCGAAGCCAGGAAATCGGCATCCACAAACACTATGGGCGCCCTGGCTACTGGGTGGACGAGGAGAAGCCCGAACCCCCAATTTCACATCGTTAGGTCCGCGTCAGAAGTAATACCGGCAACCCGGTCGACTCTGGCGATAACGCAGCAAGGAGATCACACCATGAAGCGCGACACCGAAACGGGGACCCTGAAGCGCACTGCTCTTGCCGCTTCGCTAACAGCGAGCCTGTGCCTTGGCTTCGCAGGCCCATTGCTCGCGGCTGAGTCGTCGCAAACCGCCGCCGCACACAAGCCGTCTCGCGACGCGAAGGTCGCGTCCCATAAGCAGCCCGCGCAGAAATGCCTGAAGGACCTGCGCGCCTTGGACAGCCAGATGCAAAAGGACGGCTACTGGCTGCACGGATCCGGCTACGGATATGGCTATCCGATGTACGGTTACGCCTACGGTGACGTTGCAATGTTGCCCCCTGGCGGCGCCGGCATCAACCAGGCAGGGAGCAGCAGCTACTGGCGCGCGCGACCGGGCTACGAGGTCCGTACCCTGATTGCCTCCACCAACATTCTCGCGCAGCGCGGCGAGCAGCAGGCGTGTGAGGTATTGCTCAGCGCGACGCGCGATATCTACAAGAACTACGCTGCCGATCTGCGCAAAGGCGGAGCGGCGAGGGCGGACGTGGCGGGTTGGCGCAGCCGGCAGATCGCAGCCGCCCAGCCGGTCACCGGCGCCAATACCTCCTTCCGCTCCGATCAGTTGGTTGGCACCGGCGTGGTCAACCCCCAAGGCGAGGACTTTGGTAGCGTCAATGATATCGTTATGAGCCCGCAGACAGGCAAGATCGCTTACCTGGTGATCGGCCGCGGTGGTCTATTCGGAATTGGTGAGAAATACGTTCCGGTGCCCTGGGAAGATTTCAAGACGACCACCGGCGCCAACCTGCTGGTGCTGGACACGACCAAAAGCAACATGGACGCCGCCCCGCGCGTGAAGGAAGACCAGTTCTCACCGCATGGCGACTTCGGTGTGCAGAGCCAAAAGGTCGATGATTACTGGAAGGCGCACCTGTCGAAGTGAACTCGGCAACGATTCTGCAATGAGGGCAACAGGCGGCCTTTGCCTTTGATCGCCGGCAACATCATGGCGAGACTGATGCCATGGTGGCGGCGAAGGCGAAGTTTGCCCGGCGCGCGGGGCTTCTGGCCATCATCTGCATCGGCGAGACGGAATCGCAGCGCACGGCCGGCAAGGCCTTGTCTGTGTGCCGCGATCAGATTGAGGGCAGCGTGCCCGCGGGCATGACCTCAGATGATCCTGATGGCCGCCGAGGGCATGGACAACGACGAGATTGCCGTGCGGCTGGACACGCGACGCGAGGTGGTCAGCCAGTCTCAACCAGATCGAAATCTACTTCTCGGTCGTGCAGCGCAAGGTGCTGACCCCGAACGACTTCCCCTGCTTGGCGGCGGTCGCCGAGCGGCTGGCGAACTTCCGAAACGGACTACTTAGGAAATCTTGGTGGCCAAGGGCGGAATCGCCCCGCATCGCCGCTCGAGGGGCCTGAATGAGGAGTTCTACCGCTGCCGCCCGGTGGTGCACCTCCTGCAGCGCTACACGTTGTCGTTGCCTTTGATCCGTTCGAACTCGGCGTGGCGCCTGTGAATGTCGGCCAGGTCGAGGCGCGTCGAGATATCGCGACTGGCATCGGCGAGCACGAGGTCGGCGTGACGCTGCAGCGCGCTCGTGCGTTGCGGCTCATGCTCGACACTCGCCACCGCGGCAAGGACTTCGAGCATGCGCATGAGCACGACTACGTGGCCCGAGGCGTTTTGCCTGATCATGTGGAACATCGCGTCCACGAGCCCGTCGTAGTCGATGGACGGCACGACGAGCGCGGTGATTCCGTTGCGCAGGTGCACGCCGCTTGGCAGGAAGGCGGGTGCGAGCTCGCAGAGCGACGAGGCGAGCCGGTCGAGCACACTCATCACCGTGTTCGGGTCGTTGATGCCCGAGGAGAGCGCGCGTACGGCCACCTCGACCAGCTGACGCAAAGGGTACGCGAGGTCGTCGGAGCTGAACCGCGAGTCCCCGAGCGCCGTCGCTTTGCGAATTGCGGCGACGGCGCCCGCATGGGGCGGCTTGGCGAGGGCGATCGGCGTGCCAGGAAAGACGTAGTCACCGGGCCGAACGAGCAGGCGGATGGCGATGTGCTGGCTCGCCGCCCAGTGCGCCAGCCCCTCGGCGTCGAGCTCCTGGAGGTAGCCGTGACGCGGGTCCGAAACGGCGACCGCATCGGCCCAGAATCCGTCGCCGGGCGGCATCGGCCCACGCTCATCGGTCGTCAGCCGTTGCATGGCCGATCGGACATCGTCGCTGACGAGTTCGACCACGGTATTGACGTTGATCCGCCCGGCCATGTGGCCGACGAAATAGATGAGCGTTCCCACGCACACGAACGCCAGCAGGATCGAGACTGTGAGAGACAGATGCGGCGTGAAGGCGCCTTCGTCGTGGGTGCGCACGCTGCGCAGCACCATCAGGGCATACGAGAACGTGCCGAGGAAGGTTCCGAGCGTGATCTGCACGCCGCGGTCGCGGGTGAAGTTGCGAAGCAGCCGAGGGCCCATCTGCCCCGCGGCGAGCGAGAGGGCGGCGATCGTGATCGAGAACACCGTGCCGGCGACCCCGATCGTCGACGCTGCGACCGCGCCCAGCAGCGTCCGCGCGCCGGTGCCGCCGCCGTTGTACACCCATGCATTCTTGAGCAGCCACTGCGGAACGTTGCCGCTCCGGTCGAGGCTCACGATGCCGACCGCGCCGACTATGCCGAGCAGGGTCAGCGCGGCCGGAAGAATCCAGAAGGATTCGCTCAGCTGGGCGAGGAGCTTGCGAAAGTTGGCGGGCAAGTCGATTCACTCCAGGAAGGTGAACTCATCGCGAAGCGCGGTCAGCACGCCTCAGACTTTAACAGTTGGTTCGGATGGACCTGGTTTCTATGGATCGGGTGCATGCTCATCGTGTTCTCGAGCTTGGCAACTGGGGCTATACGTAGCGCTCGTGAAGACAGTTCAACAGATGCCGGCCTCGATCCGGCGAATGCTGCCGATCAGGCCGATGCGTTCTCGATGATCGAATTCACTTCGGCGCCTACGAGGACGGCGATGCCCGACAGGTACAGCCACATCAGCAGCACGATGGCCGCGCCCACTGATCCGTAGCTGATGCTCAAGGTGCCGAAGACGCTCAAGTAGAGCTTGAGTCCGAACGATCCGAGCAGCCAGAGCGCCACGCCGACGAGCGTGCCGGGCATCAGCCAGTGCCACTGTCGATGCGTGACCTTCGGTCCCCATACATAGATCAGGTTGAATGCCGCCAGCACGCAACCCAGGACAAAGAGTCCGGCGAGAACGGGCCAGATCCGCGCCACGAAATCGCCGGATCCCCACCGCTGCGCAAGGATGTCGCTCAGACGCCCGCCGTATATCAGGAGCAGCAAGGCGCCTGCGAACAGCAGCAGGCAGGCCACCGTCAGGCCGGACGCCACCAGGTAGGCCTTCCACCAGGGCCTCGATTCGGCGGTATCGTAGGCGTTGTGGATGCCTCTGACAACGGCCAGCATCCCCTGCGAAGCCGACCACCACGTGAACAGCAGGGCGATGGAGAGTTTGACGGCGCCGTTACCCGGGCTGACTTCGCCGAGCGTCGTGTTGATGAGCTTGGATGCCGCCACCTGGGGCACGACGGCCTCGAGGTAGTGGCGCAAGGTCTCCTGGAACGCGTGCCCCGAGTGCTCGAGCAGGCCGAGCAGGGTCATCAGGAAGAGCAGCAGCGGGAAGATCGAAACGAGAAAGTAGAAGGAAAGCATCGCCGACTGATCGAGCACGCGATCCTTCCAGAACCGATCCCAGATGCGCCGCAGCAGGTCTCTCCAGCCCAATCGAAGATGCATCCGTCGCCCTCCATTCCAAGGCCTCGTCTCGCGGGTGCGAAGCGCCGCACGAATTTGGCACCGCGGTGTGAACGGCGATGTGTGTGCGCTACCGAACAGGCAGGTCGCCCAACGACCATGATAATGGACCGTAGTCTCGCGCAAAAGCGCACCCTCGGACTACAAAAGTGGATACGGCAACAAAGGCGCGCGCCAGCGCAGCGGCGAAATCGGTCACCTCGGCCACCGATCCAGCAGCGGGGATCAACCGGTTCGTCTACGTCGCCGTGGCCATCGCGGCTCTCGGTGGGCTGCTCTTTGGCTACGACACCGGCGTCATTTCCGGCGCGATCCTGTTCCTCAAGGGCGAGTTTTCCCTCTCGCCGACGATGGAGTAGTTTGTTGTCAGCGCGGTCCTGATCGGTGCCCTTCTCGGCGCCGCCGCTGCCCGGGCTGCACGAGTAATATGTCGCCGCGCGCTGGCGTCAGGTGCTCGGCTCCACGATGCATTGTGTGGCGGGCGACGGCGTGGGAATTCTGGTCGGCGCGGTGCTCGCGCACCACTTTCAAATTTTCGGGGTCGCCGAAATCGCGCTCGAGTATGCGCTCGGCTTCCTGTTCGGATGGACAGTCTTCCAGGCGCTTTTCATGCGCGAAATGTCGGGCTCGTACTCACGCTCGCTCAGGACGACGTTCATCCCCGAATTCCTGTCGATGAATATTCTGATGGCGGACATGCCAGCGCCGGCCGTGCCGCGGATCGCGCTCCTCGGAATGGCGCTGCTGTCGCTCGCCATTTTCGCCGGTGCTCTGCTGATCGCGACCTGAATCAGCGTGCCTCCCGGGGTCGCGGCTGATCGGGGCCGCGTTCGGCTGTGGCAGTGGCGTTCGATGTGGCCGCTGTATCCCCCGCGCTTGGCGGCGTTGCACTCTTGTGCGGCGATAGGAATGACATTGCCATCGCAAATAACAGCCAAACAATCCAGTAGTGCGTTCGGTGCTCACGGACACCAGCGGGCGATGCCGCCTGGGCGGTCGTGGCCCCGCGTGCCTTGGGCAGAAGCGCAACCAATCGGGCAGCAAGAATCTCTGTTTCCGTCGACTCCTGTCGCTGGCCGGGATACAGCTCAAGTGTTGCGACGAGAGTGCGTTCAGCGTCCGGCGTGGACAGTGCAGCCAGACGGGCCGCCTCCTCCCAGGGATCAACGTCGATGCGAGCCAATGCGGAAATGACGCTGAGCCGCATCCCGCCCGGCTCATCGCAGATCGGCGCAAACAGAAAGTTGTCGTATTGAGAGGTTACTTTGGAAGCGTAATGTTGCTTGGCCATGACGGAGCCGCCTTCGCTTACAGCGTATTGAATTGCCTCACCGACCGTCCCGTGGCATCTCTGTTCATCAATGTCAGCGCCGTGTCCGGAGCCGCGTGACGCCACGGTCGAATCCAAAGACAAGGTAGCGCCTGCTTGACGAAGCGTCTGTGCGACAGCCCACGCACTGGCCTGGTCGCGATTTCGGCTGCTCGTGTACCCGCAGTGACAAGCACAAGCCCATGTGCAATGAAATTGCACACGGATTTCAACAAGTGAGCGGGCGCTATCGCGAAAACGCGCTAAGAGATTGGTGGCCAAGGGCGGATTCGCCCCACCGACACAAGGATTTTCAGTCTTGCAGCGAATCCGACTCCTTGTTGGCCTGCTCATTTATCCCCCGAATCTTGGCGTCCAGACGCGCACGGTGCCGACCGATTGCCGCCGTTCCGACATCTCGCGTCGTCTTCGCGCGAGGCCCTCCCGAACGTTGTCGGGTTACCGACGGGGCGCTCCCCGATCCCGGCGCCGCCGCGGTGGGTCCCGGCAGAACAGCGCCATCGGGCACGCCGGAGGGGGTGAGCCGCTTCTCCAGCCACCCGTAAAAGACCGTCGGGTGCCAGTACCTCCGCCCTTCAATCGCGACCGGCGCGGGCATCGCCCCCTCGGCAATCCATTTCTCTAGTCCTCGCACTGAAATCGAGAGAACCTCGGCCGCATGCTCTTTCGTGATCGGTTTGAACGTGTCCACGACCTCTCCTAAGTTTATGGTGCGTGGTATATCCCCCGACTTTACGAAACCATGCCCCCGATTTCCTGTGCCAAATCTGTGCCAACAAGCGCCGGTTGCTTCTTCGCGAATATTCGTTCCGCTGCGCGCGGCTTCGTGATATGTTATTGATTCCTCAAAGGAAATTGCACCCCCGAGGGGACACGTTGTAGATTCGGGACGTAGAGGCCGGAGGTTCAAATCCTCTCACCCCGACCAGAATCCCTTCCGCAAATACAAGCCTTATGCGCACGCCCCGCGCGCGCGCTGGGGCTGATCGACGGACCGGAGAAGAGGGCAAGGCATGGCTCGCCCAATACCCACATGGTCGAATGGCGTTTGATAGCGCACCAAAACGCCGGTGCTAACCTGAGAATTAGCGTGAGCTGCCAGGTGCAAAGGCCGATCGATGTCAACGAGCATCAAACAGGAGATTTCCTTCTGCACCACCAAGGATGGCGTGCGCCTGGCGATTGCTGCCACCGGTAGCGGGCCACCGCTGGTGCGAGTGTTCAATTGGCTGACGGATGTCGAGAAGGACCTTACCAGCGTGGTGAATCGCCACTGGGTGAGCGAATTGAGCCGCGACTATGGCTATGTACGCTACGACTCGCGCGGTTGCGGTTATTCCGATCGGGAGATAGAGGGTCTGTCGTTGGACGCCTGGGTCGCGGACCTGGAGGCGGTAATGGACGCAATGGACCTGGAGCGGGTTCCCCTGCTCGGCATTTCGCAGGGTGCGGCGGTTGCGATCACCTACGCGGTTCGCCATCCGGAGCGGGTCAGCCAACTGGTGCTCTATAACGGATTCGCGCGCGGACTGCTCAAGCGCGACTCGTCGGCGCAAGCGTACGACATGGCGCAAGGCTTGCTGAAGGCCGCTGAAATCGGCTGGGGAGCCGACGACCCATCGTTTCGGCAGGTATTCGTCCACATGATGTTCCGCGACGTCACCGTCGAACAGCAGCGGGCGTTCGACGAAGTTCAACGCCAGACAATTTCCGGCGTCAATGCCGCGCGCTTCCTCAAGAATGGGTTCGAGATCGATATCCAGGATCTCGCGCGCCAGGTACGCTGCCCGACACTGGTTGCGCACGCCAAGGACGATCTGCTGATTCCGTTCAGCGAGGGGCTGTTGCTGGCCTCCTTGATCCCTGGCTCGCGCTTCCTGCCACTGGCCAGCGGAAACCACCTTCCGTTCGATAGCGACCCGGCGTGGCCGATATTTCTGGCGGAACTGCGGGCGTTTCTGCCACCAGTTCCATCGGCTCAGGCCTGCGCCTTCGACCCCGCCGAGCCGGCTATTATCCTCACCCCTCGCCAGGTGCAGATCCTGCAGGAAGTTGCGCAGGGCCAGACCGCCAAGCAAATTGCCCGCAAGCTGGATCTCAGTCCACGAACGGTCGAGATGCACGTCGCCCGGGTCTTGGCGACCATGCGCTGCAGCACGCGTGCGCAAGCCGTGCGCAAAGCAAGCGAGGCCGGCCTGCTCGTCTGATCCTGCCCGCTGTGGCAGGCACTACTACCGTAATCGCTTAACCCAATTACCGTAATCCACCGACTACCCCCTGCCAGGGATGACGGGGACACTGTGCTCGTACCGTCGCGAACGGCAAGGAGCCTGCAAACCGGGGATTGGTGTCCAGCTGGCCGTGGCGGTGACACGCGCAAGAAACAGAGTCTGGCAACCACCAGCCGCGCTTCAAGGCATGGTGAGCCTGCCAGCAGCCGAGTCACCATTAGCAGAAGGATGGATCACATGAATACCAAGAGTTTTCGGAGCGTACCTTGTTTGCTGTTGCTGGCCGCCACCTTTGCGGCCGTTCCGGCGTTTGCAGCCAGCGCGGTCGGCGCTGGCACCAGCGGCGCGACGCGCATCGCTTCAGGAACAGAGGATTTCGTTGGACCCGGAGGTGCGGCAGCCACCGGCAGCGCGACGCGCATCGCTTCAGGAACGGAGGACTTCGTTGGTCCTGGAGGTGCGGCGGCCACCGGCAGCGTGACGCGCATCGCTTCAGGAACGGAGGATTTCGTTGGACCCGGAGGTGCGGCGATCAGCGGGGCTGCGCTGCAGATTGCCGCCCCAGCCGTGAGCACTAAGGCGCTGACGAAATCTTAGTGCTTCTTGCCAAGCATCTGGACCGGTTCTG
The DNA here is from genome assembly GCA_024637395.1 of Burkholderiaceae bacterium. GTDB lineage: Bacteria > Pseudomonadota > Gammaproteobacteria > Burkholderiales > Burkholderiaceae_E > JAGXFR01. The sequence goes on from JAGXFG010000016.1 coordinate 9,931, forward strand.
CCTGCACAGCCGGCGCGAAGAAGGGGTGAACTTCGGAGGACGTGAACAAACGTCGCGAGGAGACCAGGTGAGTCTTTTTCGGGGCGGTTGAGCCCGCGAACCAGGAGCGTTCATCGGAAGCGCCTGCTTGAGAGCTCAACCGCCTTGGTCTGACCCCGATCGTGCGACATCGTGCGACATCGTTCATCGCGGATTGCTGAGGTGGTTGGCGCTGCGTCGCCAGCAGGTCGTTATTCGAGATCGAGCGGATAGATGGGGCGCCGCACATTGCGGTACTCGAAGCGGCGATAGTTGTCCGACGTCAGCCCGCCGCCATCGTCAACCACCAGAACTTCGCTCGCGAGTGGGGCAAACGCCGCGCGGAAGTGCTGCGCGGACTTGACTGCCACCACCTCCTGTTCGCCTGGCTCGATGCCGGCATGCCGGAAGAACTGCGTATCCAGCGCCTGGAAGCGCCGACTGGCGATCACCACCGCGACATTGCCGACTTGCAGCACCGCGCTTGGTCCCATGTCGACCGCAACCCCTTTGGACATCGGGCCGTCAAGGGCAAAGCGCCCGTCGGTCAGGCGCTGAACCTGGCCGGTGACTGCGAGCGGTGGGCCGTAAGCAGGATCGATCGCACCACCAAGGAGCAGCTGCAACTGGGCCCCCTCGCCGGCGGCATGACAGAGCGCCGCGGCGGTGGGATCGTAGATCGTCGCAAAGACGGTGCGCGGCAGATCGGCGGCGATCAGTGCCGCGAGCAGACCGGTCGCATCGCCGTAGCCACCGCCGCCCGGATTGTCGGCGAAGTCGGCCAGTACCGTTGGCTTGGCACCGCAACGGCGTTCCCGCAGGCGCGCGATCGCCTCCCGCGAACCGATCGACGTAACCGTATGCTGGTGACGGCGTTCCCAGATTTCACCGACCAGGGCGCGGGCCGCTGCCGCATAGGACGGGTCGTCCCCGTCGCCGACGATCACCACCGAAGGCCCGCAATCGCGGATGTCGGCCGATGGGAAACCGGCGTTGATGCTGACCGAGAGGATGCCCGGATTCGCAGCCTGGAGCCGCGCGGCCGCGGCCTGCACCTCGAGCATCGGCCCGGGGGCGCTGGTGCGGCCGTGATCAACGCCATCGAGCATCCGGCCCCGCGTCACCTGGGTATGCGGCCGAATTTCGCCGGCGAGCGTGCGTGCCAGCAGCGCGGCCGCTTCGGCGGCCACCTCGTACTGGTCGATGTGCGGATAGGTCCGGTAGGAGACGAGAATGTCGGCGCATTCGGCCATGCGCTCGGTGACGTTGGCGTGCAGGTCAAGCGTGGCCGCGATCGGCACGTCCGGACCGAGCACTTCGCGCAGGGCCGCCAGCAGCGTGCCTTCGCCATCATCGGTATGTTCGGCGACCATCGCCCCGTGCAGGTTGAGCAATACGCCGTCAAACGGCCCCTCGTTCGCGGCCGCGGCCAGGATCTCTCCGGCGATGACGCGATAGGTCTCCTCGGTCACCTTCCCCGACGGTGTCGCATCGGCGACCACCGGGGTGACCACCTGCCAGCCGTGACGCGTGGCCGCGTCGAGAAAGGCGGCCACCTCGCTGCGGGTGCCCGCGAGACGCGCCGGCACCTCGGCACGGCGATACAGGATGCGGTCCCGATACGAGGCCAGGTCCGTGGGCAGTCGCGAAAAGGTGTTGGTTTCATGCTTGAAACCGGCGATCAGGATGCGTTTGGGCATGATGTGGCCACTGGCGAAATGGAAGAGGACCCTTAGGTCGGCGCGAACAACTCGCTTCGTGCGGACTGCGTGATGGCGATGACGCAGGGGTGCGTGATGCGCCGTTCCACCGTAATGGCGAAGAAGTCGGCGACCACACCTGCGGCGTCGCCCAGGGCCTTGACGCCGAGACGTTTCTCGATCTCGCGCGACAGCACGGTTGGGCCAACCAGGATCCCCGCGCCGCGCCGCGCAAATTCCTCGGCCAGCGCGCTGTCGTCGAATTCGCCCACGATGCGCGGGTGTAACGACTTCGTTTGAAACCAGGATCGCAAGCGTTGGCCGACGGCCGAGTCCTCGCCCGGCATCAACAACGGGGCCCGGTCAAGGCAGTACGGAAAGCCGCTAGCGCAGCGCTTGATAAGGTCAGGCGCGGCGAAGAAACTCACCCCCGAAGTGCCGAGGTGATGGCTGAAGGCCCGTACGCTGACCGTGGCGGGGATCGAAGAGTCCGAGATCACCAAATCAAGCCGGTGCAGGGCGAGTTCAGCCAACAGCTTATCGAGCGGCCATTCCCGACACACCATGTGAACCGGGTCCGGGAGCAGGGTCGCAAGCTCGACCAGTCGGTACGCGATCGATTTCGGTATCGCGTCGACCACCCCGACCCGGAACTCCAGTTTGTGCGCGTCGCCGGGGTGTTCGCGCACTGCCTCCTCTAGTTCAGCGCCCAGCGAGAAGATCTGTTCGGCGTAGCCCAATACCAGGCGACCGGCGTCGGTGATCACGAGGCCGCGTCCGCTCTTGGCCAGCAGCGGGGTGCCGACCGCCTCCTCCAGGAGCTGAATCTGTCCGCTGATTGTCTGTGGCGTCAGATGCAACTGCTCACTTGCCCGCGTCACGCTGCCGGCTCTCGCCACCTGCATGAAGTACTTGAGATGTTTGTAGTTCATGGTCAGATCATAAGTATTTGACGAAGAATACTCTCAAATCTTTCGAATTTACACACCACAGGGAACTGTCTAAATTCGCCAGGTCGTTGCGTCTCGGCCAGAGCGGCGGGAAGTCGATTGGAAACTGCTGTCAACTTGATCACTGCAAGGAATCGTGCATGAAACGGATTGTTCTATTTCTCGCCACCAACCTGGCCATCGTGCTGGTGCTCTCGGTGAGCATGCGTCTCCTCGGCCTGGAACCCTATCTCAACGCGCAGGGCCTTGAGCTCAACTCGCTTCTGGTTTTTGCCGCCGTCATGGGTTTCGGCGGCTCATTCATTTCGCTGGCTTTGTCCAAATGGATGGCCAAGAAGACGCTGGGTGCCGGAGTGATCACCGCCGCGCGCACGCCGACCGAACAATGGCTGGTGCAGACCGTTGCGCGTCAGGCTCAGGCCTCGGGCATCAAGATGCCCGAGGTGGCCATCTGGGATTCGCCCGAAGTGAACGCGTTTGCCACCGGCATGAGCCGGAATTCCGCGCTGGTGGCGGTCTCCACCGGGTTGCTGCAGAAAATGACCCGTGAAGAAGCAGAGGCGGTGCTGGGTCACGAGGTGGCTCACGTCGCCAACGGCGACATGGTGACTCTCGCCTTGATCCAGGGCGTGGTGAACACCTTCGTGCTGTTCCTGTCGCGGGTCATCGGGCATACGGTGGATCGGGTGATCTTCAGGTCCGAAAGTGGAAGCGGCCCCGCGTTCTGGATCACTGTGGTCATCGCCGACGTCGTGCTGGGCATCCTCGCATCAATCATCGTCATGTGGTTCTCGCGGCGACGAGAATTCCGCGCCGACGAAGGTGGTGCGCGGGTGGCTGGGCGCGGTGCGATGATCGCTGCGCTGGAGCGCCTCTCGAGCCTGCACCCCCAGCCGTTGCCCGACAAACTGGCCGCCTTCGGCGTCAGCGGTGGCGGTGCATCCGGACTCAAGCGGCTGTTCATGACGCATCCTCCCCTGGAAGAGCGCATCGCGGCTCTCAAAGCGAACGTCGCGAACTAATGGACAGTGCCGGGCACACCGCACGCGCACGCCAGGCGGCCCTGTCGCTGGCGGTTGCGGCAGCAGCGGCGATTGCGGAGCGCGCCATGAAATCCCCGATCCGCCGGCCCGAAACTGGACCATATGCTTGACGAAAATGGCAACAACACGTAAACCCAGCGCGTATCGGACAGCGTACGAAATGATCGTCGGTCCGTGCGAATGCGGCTCCAGGTGAGGTCGCAGGGTTGACTTCCAACGGGTGTCCTGCGCCGCGGTGCCGCCACGTTGGCTCGAGGTGAGTATGCAGTTCCTGATCTTCTTCGGCGGCTTGCTGGCCCTGATCGTCGGTGCCGAGTTGCTGGTGCGCGGTGCCGCGCGGCTGGCGCTCTCCTTCGGTATCGCGCCGCTGGTGGTGGGACTGACCATCGTCGCGCTCGGAACCAGTGCGCCGGAAATCGCCGTGTCGGTGGGTGCCGCACTGGACGGCCGCACCGACCTCGCGGTCGGCAACGTGATCGGCAGCAATATCTTCAACGTGCTGTTCACCCTGGGGCTTGCGGCTCTGATTTCCCCTTTGGTGGTCAACGCCCGGATCATTCGCCAGGAGGTGCCGATCATGATTGGCGCCTCGTTGCTGCTGCTGGCGTTCGCGCTCGACGGTCAGGTCGGCTTCTGGGAAAGCGGCTTCCTGTTGTTCCTGTTGCTGGCCTACACGGTTTTTCTGATCCTGCAGTCGCGCGGCGAGTCGCCGGCCACCCGGGATAAGTACGAGCACGAACTGGCCCATGCCAGCCGCTGGGACGCCCACTGGGCCGTGCAACTGATGCTCATCGGTGTCGGAATGGTCTTGCTGGTGTTCGGCGCGCAATTGTTAGTTACGGCAGCGGTAGCATTCGCCAAGGCCGTCGGCGTCAGCGACCTGGTCATTGGCCTGACGATTGTCGCTGCGGGGACCTCGTTACCCGAAGTGGCGACATCCATCATGGCCGCCATCCGCAAGGAACGCGACATTGCCATCGGCAACGTGATCGGCAGCAACATCTTCAATATCCTGGGTTGCCTGGGCCTGACGGGACTGGTGGCCGGGGACGGGCTGCCGATCGCGGCCGGCGTGCTGAATTTCGATATCTGGGTGATGCTGGCAGTGGCCTTTGCCTGCCTCCCGGTATTCCTCTCCGGTCACAAGATTGCGCGCTGGGAAGGCGGGGTCTTCCTTGCCTACTACATCTCCTATGCGACCTACGTTGTCCTGAGTGCAAAGCAACACGCGGCGCTGCCGACCTTTGGCACGGCGATGCTGAGCTTTGTGCTGCCGCTCACGGTGGCGACCCTGGTCGTGGTCATGCTGCGCCCAGCCCAACCAGACGGCACGCGCGGTTCATGAACAGCGACGCGCTGCTGCCCTGGCTGGCACTCGCCCCCTTCGCCGGCGCCGCGCTGTTGGCTGGCGTCGACAACCGCAGGCGGCGAATGGCCGCGTGGCTGGCGGGCGCCGTGGTCTTGCTGGCGTTGGCCGGAGTGCTCGCCAGCGCGCCGGCTGTGTTCAGCGGCGAGGTGCTGCGCTGGTCCATCGACTGGTTGCCCGCGCTGGGCCTGAAGTTCGGATTTCGCATGGACGGTCTCGCCTGGATGTTCGCGCTGCTGATCACGGGCATCGGTGCGCTGGTGGTGCTCTATGCCGCCTACTACCTCGCCGCTGCGGATCCGCCGGCGCGCTTCTTCCTGTTCCTGCTGCTGTTCATGGGCGCCATGATGGGCGTGGTGTTGGCGAACAACCTCATCCTGCTGGTGGTGTTCTGGGAACTGACGAGCCTGTCGTCGTTCCTGCTGATCGGCTACTGGCAGCACCGCGCTGACGCACGTCAAGGCGCGCGGATGGCGCTCACTGTGACCGGCGCGGGCGGCTTGTGCCTGCTGGCCGGCGTGCTGCTGATCGGCCAAATCGTCGGCTCGACGGATCTCGACGTGGTGCTGCGCTCTGGCCACCTGCTGCGAGCCCATCCGATGTACCTGCCGGCGCTGGTTCTGGTGCTTCTGGGCTGCTTCACGAAGAGTGCGCAGTTCCCGTTTCACTTCTGGCTGCCGCATGCGATGGCGGCGCCCACACCGGTGTCGGCGTACCTGCATTCGGCCACGATGGTCAAGGCCGGCGTATTTCTGTTGGCGCGGCTGTATCCGGCCCTGGGCGGCAGCGAGCCCTGGTTCTGGATCGTGTCGCTGACCGGTCTCGCCACGCTGCTGTTGGGCGCCTACCTGGCGCTGTTCCAGCACGATCTAAAGGGGCTGCTGGCCTACTCCACCATCAGCCACCTCGGTTTGATCACGCTGCTCTTCGGGCTGGACGAACCACTGGCCGTGGTGGCGGGCGTGTTCCATATCCTGAACCACGCGACCTTCAAAGCCTCGCTGTTCATGGCCGCCGGCATCATCGACCACGAAACGGGCTCGCGCGACATGCGCCAGCTCAATGGCTTGTGGAAGTACATGCCGTGGACCGGAGCGCTGGCCATGATTGCGACCGGCGCGATGGCCGGAGTGCCGCTGCTCAACGGCTTCCTGAGCAAGGAAATGTTCTTTGCCGAGTCGGTGGCCAAGGAAAGCACCGCCCTCATGCAGTGGCTGCTGCCAGCTGGTGCCACGCTCGCGGGGATGTTCGGCGTAGCCTACAGCCTGCGCTTCATCCACGATGTGTTCTTCAACGGCGAACCGGTGGGATTGCCCCGGAAACCACACGAGCCGCCGCGCTTCATGCGTATCCCGGTCGAGGTATTGGTCGTGCTGTACCTGGTTGTGGGCCTGATGCCCGCTCTGTCCGTCGGCCCGCTACTGGCCGTGGGCGCGAAGGCGGCCTTGTTCGGTGGTCTTGAGGGCACGTTGCCGGTCTACGAACTGGCGATCTGGCACGGGCTGAATCTCGCAATGGGCATGAGCGCACTGGCGCTCGCCGGTGGTGTGTCGCTGTATTTCGTGCTGCAGCGGCGCGTCAACCTGCACACGCTGGAGCGCGCTCCGGCCATGCCGAAAGCCGGCGGGCGCGACCTCTTCGCCCTGGCACTGAACCGCGGCAAGGGGCTGGCGCAGCGCGTCACCGACGAGTTGCAGAATGACAGCCTGCAGCGCTACCTGCTGGTACTGGTGGTGTTTGCAGTAGGTGCCGGAACACTTCCTTTCATGCGCGGGGAGATCCAGAATCCGGTCGCGATGCCCGACGGCCCGGCAGTGAGCTTCGGCTTCGGCGTCGTCTGGATCATCGGCGTAGCAGCGACGCTGGCCACCGTGCGATTCCATGGGCGGCGACTGCTCGCACTGCTGCTGCTGGGCGCGGTGGGACTGGTGGTCAGTCTGGCGTTCGTCTATTTCTCGGCTCCGGATCTGGCGCTCACGCAGTTGCTTGTGGAAGTCAGCACCATCATCCTGATGATGCTGGCGCTGCACTGGCTGCCGGCTGAGTCGCGATCCGCCGGACGCGCAAGCGTGCTGCGACGTGGACGCGATGCGCTCGTCGCACTCGCTTCCGGCGCGGGAGTTGCCTCGCTGGTGTGGGCGGTGCTGGCAAGACCGTTCGACCCGATATCGCCGTACTTCCTCGCTACCACCAAGGAGCTGGGCGGCGGCACCAACACGGTCAACGTGATCCTGGTGGACTACCGAGGCTACGACACGCTGGGCGAGATCACCGTGCTGGGCGTGGCGGCCCTGATCATTCATGGGCTGCTGTCAGGCTGGCGCCCCGTCAATGCCGCTGCGTTGCCCCCTCGGCCGACCGAAAGCCACCCGCTGATGCTGGTGCTGATCGTGCGCTTGCTGCTGCCGCTGGCGGCCATGGTGTCGGTCTACCTGTTCCTGCGCGGGCACAACCTGCCGGGGGGAGGATTCATCGCCGGGCTGGTGCTGGCGATCGCGCTGGTGATGCAGTTCGTCGCCAACGGGCAGGATTTCGTTGCGGCGCGCTTGAATACCGACTACCAACCCTGGGTCGGTGCCGGACTGCTGCTTGCTGGCGCCACCGGGGTTGGCAGCTGGTTCTTCGGGGCACCGTTCCTGACCAGCAGCTACGACTACCCGGTATGGCCACTCTTCGGCGCGGTGCCGCTGGCTAGCGCGGCGCTGTTCGATCTGGGCGTGTTCCTCACCGTGGTCGGCGCGACTATGATGGCGCTGGTGTCGATGTCGCGCTTGACGATGGCCGGCGCCACTGGAGCCAAGTCATGATGGCCGCCTTGATGGCCATCGCGCTGGGCACGCTCACCGCCTGTGGTGTCTACCTGATGCTGCGCGAACGCACCTTCGACCTGATCCTGGGCCTGACGCTGCTCAGCTACGCGGTCAATCTCTTCATCTTTTTCATGGGGCGTATGAAGGTCAACGCCGCGCCCATAGTCGACGGCCAGCGCGCCGCGACGCTGGCGAATTACGCCGACCCGCTGCCGCAGGCTCTGGTTCTCACGGCCATCGTGATTGGCTTCGCGATGACGGCCGTGATGCTGGTGATCGCGCTGCGCACGCGCTCGCTGACCGGTTCGGACCATGTCGATGGCGCCGAGCCGCGGGCTGGCCAGGGGCAGTCATGACGCACTGGATCGTCGTGCCGGTCGTGCTGCCGCTGATGTGCGGTGCGCTATTGATCCTGTTGGGGGGCCGCGCGCCAGAGCTGGCCGCGCGCGCCGGTGTCGCTACGACCGCGACGCTGCTGGCTGTGGCGGTCGGGCTATTGATTCAGGCCGACAGCGGTAGCGTGCAGGCCTACCTGCTGGGCAACTGGAAAGCGCCGTTTGGCATTGTGTTGGTGCTGGACCGATTGTCGGCGCTGATGCTGACGCTGACCGCAGCGCTCGCCCTGGCGGCCCTGCTCTATGCTCGCGGCGGTGACGATCGGCGTGGCGCGCACTTCCACGCGCTTTTCCAGTTCCAGCTGATGGGCCTGAACGGCGCCTTCCTCACCGGCGATCTGTTCAACCTGTTCGTGTACTTCGAGGTCTTGCTGATTTCGTCCTACGGCCTGCTGCTGCACGGCGCCGGTGTGGCCCGGTTGAAGGCTTCGATCCACTACGTTGGGTTCAACCTCGCAGGCGCAGCGCTGTTTTTGATCGCCGTAAGCTTGCTCTACGGCCTGACCGGCACGCTGAACATGGCGGACATGGCGCAGCGCATGGCGCAACTTCCGGCCGACCGGACGCTGCTGGTGCAAAGCGCGGCGCTGCTGCTGCTCGTCGTGTTCTTCGTCAAGGCCGCGCTGCTCCCGCTCTACTTCTGGTTGCCCGCAACTTACGGCGCGGCCTGCGCGCCAGCAGCCGCGCTGTTCGCCATCATGACCAAGGTGGGCGTGTACAGCGTGTTGCGCGTCACCACCTTGATTTTCGGCGTGGACGGCGGACCGGTGGCTGGGGTCGCCAGCCCCTGGCTGCCGGTGCTGGCGCTCGCCACCATCTGTGTGGCAGCAGTGGGTGTGCTCGCGGCGCGGCATCTGCGCGCGCAGATCGGCTACCTCGTGATCGGCTCGGCTGGAACGGTGTTGTTGGCGGTGGGCCTGGCGCAGGTGGACACGGTGGCGGCCGGCCTGTTCTACCTGGTCAACAGCACGGTGGCGGCGGCCACCCTGTACCTGCTGGCTGACCGAATCGCCCTGGCGCGGGGGGAAGGCGGTGACGCGCTGCGCGCCGGCGCGTTTGACAGTTCCCGCCAGCGCCTGGGGGTGGTATTCCTCGTCTGTGCCGTGGCGGCGGCCGGTATGCCGCCGTTGGCCGGCTTCATGGGCAAGGCTATGCTTCTGCAGTCAGTCGTCCACACGGCTTGGGGTGCCTGGGTCGTGTCGGGTGTGCTCGCCAGCAGCCTGCTGGTGATGGTGGCCCTGGCACGCAGCGGCTCGGTGCTGTTCTGGAGTCCGGCACCGCCGGCCGAGTACGCCACCGTCGCGCGCGCTGATTCCGCATTGACCCCGCCGCGCACTGGCCCTCGTTGGGCGCTGGCGATGCTGCTCGTGGCGGTGCTGGCCTGCGCGGCGGCGGCTGGGCCCTTGTCGCGCTACACCGAAGCTACGGCGGAGCAGTTGTTCGAGCGCCATGCCTATCTGCGAGCGGTGCTGGAGGCCGAGCCCGCACCAGCGGCAATCGACGTGCGGCGCGAAATGCGCGAACGCGAAGCACGCCGAAAAGCCGACGCCGAAGCCGGGCGCGCGCAGCGCAAGCCATGAAACGATTCCTTCCTTCCCCTCTGGTCAGCACCGTGTTGTTCTTTGTCTGGCCGCTGCTCAACCAGTCATGGTCGCTTGGTCATTTGGCGCTCGGCGCTACGTTGGCAATCTTCATTCCGTGGTTCACCGATGCACTGCGTCCTGACAAGGCGGTGCTTCGGCACCCGGTGAAGATCCTCATGCTGGGCATCGTCGTGCTCTGGGACATCGTGCTCTCCAACGTCGAAGTCGCACGGCGCATCCTCGGTCCAGAGTCCGCGATCCGACCCTCCTTCGTCTGGTTGCCGCTGACCATCACCGACCCGCATGGCATCGTCGCGCTGGCCAGCATCATCACCATGACCCCCGGCACGCTGTCGGCTGATCTCTCGGAAGACCGGCGTCACCTGTTGATCCACGCCTTCAGCGTGCACGACGAGGCAGCGCTGGTCGCTGGCATCAAGAAGCGCTACGAAGCCCCACTGCTCGAAATCTTCGAAGGAGCTGCTCTTTGAACCTTCTTTCCGCTGTTCTTCCTTGGGCGATGGCGGCGTTTGCCGTGGCGCTGGCACTCAACGCGTGGCGTCTGCTCAGGGGGCCGTCGCTTGCCGACCGCATCCTGGCCCTCGACACGCTGTACATCAACACCCTCGCGTTGCTGGTGCTGTTTGGTATCCAGCGCGGCACCGCCTTGTACTTCGAGACTGCGCTGTTGATCGCGATGCTGGGCTTCGCAAGTACCGTTGTGCTGTCGAAGTACCTGCTGCGCGGCGACATCGTCGAGTGACGCCATGAACGAGTTGCCCCTCTGGCTCGATGCGCTGCTTGCTGTTCTGGTGGTGGCAGGCGCGACCTTTGCACTGATCGGTTCCTGGGGCCTGGCCAGGCTGTCGAGCTTCCTGAAACGCCTGCACGGCCCCACCAAGGCCACGACCCTCGGCGTGGGCTGCGTGCTGCTTGCGTCGTCACTGTGGTTCAGCGTGACGAGCGGCAGGCCCAGCCTGCACGAACTGCTCATCGCCTTGTTCCTGTTCCTGACTGCACCCGTATCGGCCCACTTGCTGATCAAGGCGGCGATGAAGCTGGACCCGACCCAGCGACCTGCCGAGCCACCGTCGGCCGATTCCGCCGGCTCGGTCAATTCCTGATAGCGGCACAGCGCAATCGTGTTCCTGTCACCGCGTGTAGCAGGGGGCCGAACGCGTCGCCGCGATTGCGCAACGGCGTTGCGTACCGATTCGCTGGCCGGGTTCTCGTAGCTGGCGCTTGCCGGCGCGAAACTCGAGATTCGGTTACCATCCATTAATGTAAACTTAAGTAACTTGAGGGTAGCCACCATGCGCAGGAAGCAAGCATTGCGTTCGTATCTGGTCTTCAGTCGATGAAAGCCGACCCCAGCGCCTACGCCGTCCCGCCCGCGGTCACCGATCTCTTCGTCGAGCTTCTTTCCCTGCCGGCGGTTCAGCGCGGCATGGCGTTCATCCAGGCCGACCATGAGCAAACGATCACCGAGCAGCGGCAGATCTGCGAGATTCCGGCTCCACCTTTCGCTGAACAGCTGCGCGCCGCGGACTTCCAGCAACGACTCGTCGCCCTGGGGCTCCAGGACGTGCAGACGGACGCCGAGGGGAATGTCTTCGGGTTGCGCCCGGGAACCGGGAAGGGGCCCACGCTGCTGGTTGGCGCCCACCTCGACACGGTCTTCCCGGCCGGCACCGACGTCAGCGTGACCGAGAAGGACGGGAAGCTCCACGCGCCGGGCATCTCCGACGACGCGGGCGGGCTGGCAGCGCTCCTGGGGGTGGTCCGGGCGCTCGATGACGCGGGAATTCAGACCACGGGCGACATCCTGTTTGGCGGCACGGTGGGCGAGGAAGGACTGGGCGACCTGCGCGGTGTCAAGGCGATGTTTCGCGACCACCAGGACATCGACGGCTTCATCTCGATCGATGGG
>JAGXFG010000017.1 GCA_024637395.1 Burkholderiaceae bacterium
ATGTACATGGTCGGGCTCTATGTCGCCTACTGGCTGGTCGCGATGCTGGGTGCCGGGGTGCTGGGTTTCTGGGCCTCGGTGCTGCTGGCGGCACTGATCGTCGGCGTGCTGGGCGCCATTATCGAATTGCTGGTGCTGCGCCGGGTCTACGCCGCGCCCGAACTGTTCCAGCTGCTGGCCACATTCGCGGTGGTGCTGATCGTGCGCGATGGCGTGCTCTGGCTCTGGGGTGCGGAAGACCTGTTCGGTCCGCGCGCGCCAGGCTTCACCGGCGCGGTCCAGATCCTCGGGCGGGCTTTCCCCGAGTACGACCTGCTGTTGATCGTGGTCGGCCCGCTGGTCCTGCTCCTGCTCTGGCTGCTGTTGCGCCGCACCCGGTTTGGCCTGCTGATCCGCGCTGCAACCCAGGACCGCGAGATGCTCGGGGCCCTGGGAGTCAACCAGGCCTGGCTGTTTACGGCGGTGTTTGCGCTCGGTTCAGGGCTGGCGGCGCTCGGCGGGGCGCTACAGTTGCCGCGCGAGCCGGCCAGCCTCGGGCTCGACCTGAGCGCCATCGGCGATGCCTTCGTGGTAGTCGTGGTGGGCGGCATGGGCAGCATTCCCGGCGCTTTCCTGGCGGCCCTGCTGATCGCCGAGATCAAGGCTGTTTGCTACGGGATCGGGACGGTGGAGATCATGGGGGCGAGCTTCGCGTTCTCCAAGTTGACCATGGTCGTTGAGTTCATGGTGATGGCCGCGGTGCTGATCTGGCGGCCCTGGGGGCTGCTGGGTCGGGCACAGGAGCCGGTCCGGGCCACGACCATGGTCGAGGAGCCGATGCGCCCGCTGGGTCGCGCGGGCACTTACGGTGTCGCCGTGCTGGTGGCGGCCCTGCTGGCGCTGCCGATCGCTGCGGCGCACTTCCCGTATGCCACGGTGCTGGCGATCGACGTGCTGATCGCGGTGCTGTTTGCGACCAGCCTGCACTTCATCATGGGGCCCGGCGGGATGACTTCATTCGGCCACGCCGCCTACTTTGGTCTGGGCGCCTACGGCGTGGCGATGTTTCTGCGCGGCCTGGCGCTGCCGATGGAGATGGCGCTGCTGATGGGGCCGGTCCTGGCAGTTGCCGGGGCGGTGGTGTTCGGCTGGTTTGCGGTCCGCCTCTCGGGCGTTTATCTGGCCATGCTCACCCTCGCGTTCGGGCAGATTGTCTGGTCGGTGGTCTTCCAGTGGGACGAGATCACCGGTGGCAGCAACGGCCTGGTCGGACTCTGGCCATCCCCCTGGCTCGAGTCGCGCACGGCCTTCTACTACCTGACGCTCGTGCTGGTGGCGGCGAGCGTGTTCCTGCTGCGCCGGATCCTGCTGGCGCCGCTGGGCTACGCCATGCGGGCGGGGCGCGATGCGCCGCTGCGGGCCGAGGCGACCGGAATCGACGTAGCGCGCACCCACTGGCTCGCGTTCGTCGTCGCCGGCGCCTTCTGTGGCCTGGCAGGGGCGCTGTTCGCCTTTGCCAAGGGGACCATTTCGCCCGAAACTATTTCGGTCTCGCGCTCGATCGACGCCCTGGTGATGGTGCTGCTTGGCGGGGTGCAGACGCTCTCCGGGCCGATCGTCGGCGGCGCGGTGTTCGTGATCCTGCAGGACACGATCATGCGTGCGACCGAGTACTGGAGCGCGCTGCTTGGCCTGGTGATCCTCGCGCTGGTGCTGCTGTTCCCGCAGGGCATCGCCGGTGGGCTGATCGCCCTGGGCCGCCGGCTCCGCGGCGCCATGGCCAGCGGAGCAGGGCGATGACCGCCCTGCTGCAGGTAACCGGCCTGCGCAAATCCTTTGGCGGGGTGCGCGCGCTGGCCGGGGTCAGTTTTGCGCTCGCTCGGGGCGAGTTGCTGGCTCTGATCGGCCCCAACGGCGCCGGCAAGTCGACCTGCTTCAACGTCATCAACGGGCAACTCGCGGCCGACGGCGGCCAGGTGCTGCTCGACGGTGTCGATCTGGCCGGGCGGCGGCCGCGCGAGATCTGGCGCCTGGGGGTGGGGCGCACTTTCCAGATGGCCGCGACCTACGGCTCGATGACGGTGGCGGAGAATGTCCAGATGGCGCTGCTCGCGCGCGAGCGCCAGCTCTGCCGCTGGTGGGTGCGGGCCAGCGAACAGCATCGCGACGAGGCCCTGGAACTGTTGCGGTTGGTGGAGTTGCACGCGGCTGCCGACGCGCCCTGCGCGACCCTCGCCTACGGCGATTTGAAGGCCCTCGAACTGGCGGTGGCGCTGGCGGGTCGTCCGCAGCTGCTGCTGATGGACGAGCCCACCGCCGGGATGGCTCCCGCTGAACGCAATTCGTTGATGGCACTGACCCGCCAACTGGTGCGCGAACGCGGGATCGGCGTGCTCTTCACCGAGCACAGCATGGACGTGGTCTTTGCCTGTGCCGACCGGATAATCGTGATGGCGCGTGGCGAACTGATCGCCGATGCGGCACCGGAGGCGGTCCGCGCCGACGCGCGGGTGCGCGCCGTGTACTTCGGCAGCGCGCTGCCGGGGGCGGGGCGATGATTGCCGCCGGCGGCCGTGGCAAGGAGCCGGTGCGCGCCGCGGCCCGGCCCGAACCGGACGCCCCGCTGCTCGAGGTCCACGGGCTCGACGCCGGCTATGCCGGCGCGAGGATTCTCTTCGGCCTGGGGCTGGAGGTCCGCGCCGGCGAGGTGGTCGCGCTGATGGGCCGCAATGGCGCCGGCAAGTCGACCACGCTCAAGGCGATCATGGGTCTGCTGGCGCGCTGTGGCGGCTCGATCCGCTTTGGCGGGCGCGAGCTGGTCGGCCTGGAGCCGTTCCGGATCAGTCGGCTCGGACTGGGCTACGTGCCCGAGGACCGGCGCATCTTCACCGACCTCACCGTGCTCGAGAATCTCGAGGTGGCGCGCCAGCTGCCGCGCCCGGGGGCCCCGGCGTGGACGGTCGAACAACTCTTCGGTCTGTTCCCGAATCTCGCCGAGATGCCGGACCGCCCCGCGGCCCAGATCAGCGGCGGCGAACAGCAGATGCTCACGGTGGCGCGCACCCTGATGGGCAACCCGCAGCTGCTGCTGCTCGACGAGCCCTCGGAAGGGGTGGCGCCGCTGATCGTCGAGCAACTGGCGGTGCTGGTCGCCGCCCTCAAGAAACAGGGCCTGGCGGTGCTGCTTTCGGAGCAGAACCTGCCTTTTGCCGAACTGGTCTGCGACCGTGCCTACGTGCTTGAGAAGGGGCAGATCCGCTTTTCGGGTACGATGGCAGAACTCGCCGGCAACGAGTCGGTGCGGGCCCGCTACCTGGGCGTCTGAGTCTGGTCCGGCGCACCCATGACACTGCCATGATCATCTCTTCTCTGCTCGACACCGACCTCTACAAGTTCACGATGATGCAGGCGGTGTTGCATCACTTCCCGGGTGCGCACGTCGAGTACCGTTTCAAGTGCCGCAACAAGGGCATCGACCTGGTGCCCTACATCGGCGAGATCGAGGACGAGATCCAGCACCTCTGTTCGCTGCGGTTTCGCGAACCCGAGATCGAGTACCTGCGCGAGCTGCGCTTCATCAAGAGCGACTTTGCCGATTTCCTCGGCCTGTTCAAGATGAACCGCAAGTACATCACCGTGCGGCCGTCGACCAGGGTCGAGGGCGAGATCGAGATCGACGTCAAGGGCCCCTGGCTGCACACGATCATGTTCGAGATTCCGGTGCTGGCGATAGTCAACGAAATCTACTTTCGCAATACCCAGCCGGATCCCGATTTCGAGGAGGGGAGGCGGCGGCTCGCCGCGAAGATCGACCTGACGGACGCCAGCCCGGACCTGGAGGGGCTGCGGATTGCCGATTACGGCACCAGGCGCCGCTTCAGCAAGAGCTGGCAGGAGGAGGTACTGCTGACCTGTCGGGACCGCCTCGGCGAGCACTATGCCGGCACCTCGAACGTCTACTTTGCGCGCAAGCACGGGGTGTTGCCGCTCGGGACGATGGCCCACGAATACCTGCAGGCCTGCCAGGCCCTCGGTCCCCGGCTGCGCGACTCGCAGAAGTTCGGATTCGAGAGTTGGGCGCGCGAGTATCGCGGCGACCTGGGAATCGCGCTCACGGACGTCTACGGGATGGACGCGTTCCTGCGCGATTTCGACATGTACTTCTGCAAGCTCTTCGACGGCGCCCGCCACGATTCGGGCGATCCATTCGAATGGGGAGAGCGGTTGATTCGCCACTTCGAGGAGAACCGGGTCGATCCGCGAACCAAGACGCTGGTGTTTTCGGACTCGCTCAACTTCCCCCTGGCGATCGAGCTCTACCTGCGGTTCAAGGATCGAGCGCGGGTGGCCTTTGGCATCGGCACCAATCTGACCAACGACCTCGGCTATGAGGCGCTGCAGATCGTGATGAAGATGGTGCGGTGCAACGGACAGCCAGTGGCCAAGCTCAGCGACTCGCCCGCCAAGAACATGTGCGAGGACGAGGCTTACGTCGGCTACCTGCGCCAGGTATTCCAAATCAAGCAATGAACCGCGTCCGACCCGCCCGCGAACCAGGTGGAGGTTGCGCCGATGGCTGAGCTGCGTATCAAGCGCCAGCATGGGTTGGGTCTGGCAGAGGCCCGGCTGGCGGCCCAGCGGGTCGCCGATGAGCTGGCTTCCTCGCTACAGGTGAGGAGCGCCTGGGATGGCGATACCCTGCGCTTCTCGCGCAGCGGGATCGACGGGTCGCTCAAGGTCAGCGCCGACGACGTCGAGGTGGTCGCCCGGCTGGGCATGCTGGTGGCGATGCTCAAGCCGCAGATCGAGGCCCGCGTCAATCGCGATTTCGACGAGTACTTCGGCAGCGCGTAGCCGCTGCTGCTACTTGAGGCTCTCGACCAGCGCAACGTACTGGGTCATCGCCTCTTCCTTGCCGGTGCCGCTGAGTTCGTGCCATGCGTCCCACTTGGCGCGGGCGACGAAGTCGGTCATCCCCGGACGCTCGCCATCGGCATCACCGGTGCCCGCCTGTTTGAACAGGGCGTAGAGCTTGAGCATGGTCATGTTGTCCGGGCGTTCGGACAACTGCTTGGAGTCTGCCACTGCCCGCTGAAACCGCTGGTCCAAATCGCTCATGAATATTCTCCCGAAGACGGCGCGCGTTTGACAGTATAGGCGCGGCCGGCGATCGCGGCGGCGGCGCCGAACCCGACCGCGGTGGTCGTGTGCGGCATCGGCAAGAGCTTCATTATGATATGTTTCGAGCCCGACGACGCAAAAAATCAGAGACAGGGGTTTCGCTTGAATCCTACGACCATTCAGATCGTCGCTGCAGTCCTGTTCGCGACCGCCGTGGTGCACACGTTCTCGGCGGCTGCCTTCGAACGGTTGGCACATCGCTACCCCGCCCACGGCGGGATCCTGCACCTGCTCGGGGAAGTCGAGGCGGTGTTCGGCTTCTGGGCGATGATCATGATCGTCTTCATGGGCTTCGCGGCCGGCAAGGAAGTGGCGGTCGGCTACATCGAATCGCGCAAGTTCACCGAGCCGCTGTTCGTGTTCGCGATCATGGTGATCGCCGGGAGCCGGCCGATCCTGCACTTTGCAGCGGGGGCAGTGCGGGTACTTGCGGCGATGATCCCGCTGCCGCGCTCGATCTCCACTTACTTCGTGGCGCTGGCGCTGTTGCCGATGCTGGGATCGTTCATTACCGAGCCGGCGGCGATGACGCTGGGTGCTTTCCTGTTGCGTGACCGGTTCTATTCGGCCGGGCTGTCGGACCGGCTGAAATACGCCACGCTCGGCGTGTTGTTCGTCAACGTATCGATCGGCGGGGTGCTCACGCCCTACGCCGCGCCGCCGGTGCTGATGGTGGCTGCGACCTGGAGCTGGGACCTGATGTTCATGATCACCCATTTCGGGTGGCGCTCGATACTCGCCGTGCTCGTCAATGCCAGCGTGGTGACCATCCTGTTCCGGCGTGAACTGCTGCAGGTCACGATGGTCGAGGACACCGATACCAGGGCCATGCCGGTGCCAATGGTGGCGATCCATATTGCATTTCTGGTTGGCGTCGTGGTTTTTGCGCACCATCCGCCGATGTTCCTCGGGCTGTTCCTGTTTTTCCTGGGATTTGCCTCCGCCTACGAACGTTTCCAGGACCGTCTGATTCTGCGCGAAGGGCTGCTGGTTGCTTTCTTCCTTGCGGGCCTGGTGGTGCTCGGTGGCCAGCAGCAATGGTGGCTGCAGACGCTGCTCTCGCACATGAGCTCAACGGCGATCTTCTACGGGGCGACGGCGCTGACGGCGATCACCGATAACGCCGCGCTGACCTACCTCGGGTCGCTGGCCAGCGGGCTGAGCGACGAATTCAAGTACTCGCTGGTGGCCGGTGCCGTCAGCGGCGGCGGGCTCACGGTGATCGCCAACGCCCCCAACCCGGCGGGCTACTCGATTCTGAAGAGCCGCTTCCCCGACGGCGAGATCAGCGCGATCAAGCTGTTGCTCGCGGCGTTGCCGGCGACCGTGGTCGCTATCGCCGCGTTCCGTTGGCTGTAGTGTTGCGGTGACGCAGTCAGACGGCGGCAGCGCCCGCGAAGTCCTCGACTTCTGGTTCGGTTCGCCGGGCGAGGATCACTTCGGAAAGTCACGCCGGCAGTGGTTCGTCAAGGATCCGGAATTCGACGCCGAGATCGCGCGCCGTTTTGGCGCAATCGTGGCGGCCGCGCTGGCTGGCGGCCTGGACCACTGGCAGGCGAGCCCGCAAATGGAACTCGTCCGCATCCTGGTCCTCGACCAGTTCACCCGCAACATCTTTCGCGGCACGGCAGCAATGTTCGCCGGCGACGAACTGGCGCTGACGGCCGCCACGGCGCTCGTCGATGGCGGTCGGGACCGCGAACTCCTGCCTGTGCAGCGCGCTTTCTGTTACCTTCCGTTCGAGCACTCGGAGGCGCTCGCCGACCAGGATCGGGCGGTGCAGTTGTTCGAGACGCTGCGCGCCGACGCGCAGGCCGGCGGGATGCTCGACTGGGCTCTACGGCACCGCGAGATAATTCAACGCTTCGGTCGGTTCCCCCATCGCAACGAGCTGTTGGGGCGAGTTTCCAGCGCTGCCGAAATCGATTTTCTGAGCCAGCCAGGATCGCGTTTCTGAGATTCGACCGGCAGACCAACGGAGGAGCTGGATGTACAAGCTGTGGATTTTTCTGCACCTGTTCGGAGTAGTGGTCTGGGTCGGCGGGATGTTCTTCGTGCTGCACTGCCTGCGCCCGGCGCTGGCCGATCTGCAACCGGCGCTCCGGCCACCGCTGATGGTCGGAGTTCTCGAACGATTCTTCCGTTACGTGACCGCTTCGATCGTGCTGATCTGGGTCAGCGGCGCCGGGCTGGCGGCTGGTATCGGCCGCCAGGCGATGCAGCATGGGGTGTTGACGATGATCGTGCTGGCGGTGGTGATGACGGCGGTCTTTGGCTGGATCAGACTGGGCCAGTTTCCCCGCGTCAGGCAGGCGCTGGCGGTGTCCGATCTGCCCGGCGCTGCCGCGCTGCTCGAGCGCCTGCGGCGCCTGGTGCTCCTGAACATGGTGCTCGGCATACTGGCGATCGCCGCCGTGACCATCTGGCGCTGAGCGCGACCTGGCAGCGGGAACTCTCCCGTGGCGTTATCGATTGTTCTGGACAGCGACGCCGAGCGCCTGGCCGACGCGCTCGCCGACTCGTTCGACGTTCCGCTCGCTGATCCGTTCGCGGAAGATGTCGTGGTCGTGCCCAGCATCGGGGTCGGCCGCTGGCTGCAGCAGCGGCTGGCCCGTCGCGACGGTGTCTGCGCCCGGGTCAGCATCGAATTCCCCGGACGCTTCCTGTGGCGGTTGCTGGAAAGCGCGGTTCCCGGCCTGCCGGGACATTCGCCCTTCGATCCGGCGATCGCCCGCTGGGCAATCCTCGGGCTGCTCGAGAAGATTCCCGATCAATCGGGCTTCGAACTGTTGCGGACCAGGGTCGGGTCGGCAGCACCGCTGGGGCGGCTGGATCTTGCCTCCGACATCGCGCGGGTCTTCGACCGCTACCTCGCCTTTCGGCGTGACTGGCTCGAGAGCTGGGCGCGCGGCGGCTGGATTGGCGCCGCCGGCAGCGGGCTGACGCACGAGCCCTGGCAGCGCTGGCTGTGGGGCCAATTGCTCGAGCGCCTGCCAGGGGTCTCGCGCGAACATCCGTTCCAGAGCTTCCGTCGCCTGCTCGAGGAGGCGGGCGCATCGGGTGCCGACGGCGCCGGCCGGCTGCGCGCGCTCACCGGCATCGAACGGGTGCGGCTGTTCGGGGTGGTGCCGATGGCACCGGAACAGTTCCAACTCTATGGTGCGCTGGGCCAGGTGCTCGACGTGCGCTGGTTCGCTCCCGATCCCTGCCGGGATTTCTGGCTCGACGTGGTCAGCGCCGCCGAGGCGGCGCGAATCGCGGCCGCCGCGCCGGACAGTGCCTGGCTGTATGCCGATGAGCCGGCGATCCTCGGGGACTGGGGGCGGGCCCACCGCGATTTCCTGGTGCAACTGCGCCAACTCGAGGAGCGCTACCAGGTCAGCGTCGACGAGAGCTTCCGCGAGCGTTCCGCAGCCGAGCCGCAAACCGATCTGGCGGCGCTGCAACAGAGCGTGCTCCTGCGCAGCGATCAACCCTGGGCGGAGCTTGCGCAACGCCACCAGCAACCGGCAGCAGACCCCGCCGAATCGGCGGCGATCGAGATCCATTGCGCGCACAGCCCGACGCGCCAGGTCGAGGTGCTCCACGACCGCCTGCTGGCATTGTTCGACGAGATTCCCGAACTGCGTCCCGATCAGGTGGTGGTGTTTTGCAGCGGCATCGAAGCCTATGCCAAGCGGGTGCAGGCGGTGTTCGGCGCCGCGCCGCCGCGGCTGCGCATTCCGTTCCGTATTTCCGGTGAGACGCGCGCGGCCGATCCGG
The DNA here is from genome assembly GCA_024637395.1 of Burkholderiaceae bacterium. Lineage (GTDB taxonomy): Bacteria > Pseudomonadota > Gammaproteobacteria > Burkholderiales > Burkholderiaceae_E > JAGXFR01. The sequence goes on from JAGXFG010000017.1 coordinate 8,923, forward strand.
TGGTGGTCGCCGCACTGGAGGTGCTCGCCCTGGCCGCGCAGCCGATCGGAGTCGAGGCGGTCACGACCTTGCTGGGCAACGCCGCCCTGGCTCAGGCTCTGGGACTGGAAGGCGCGCCGCGCGAGGAACTGCTGGCCGCACTGGCCGCCGCCGGAATTCACGGTGAGAGCGCAACCCCTCTCGCGGCCGGCGCGGGCGACGACCCGACTGGCACCGATGCTGGCGCGGCGAGCGAGCGCCACGGATGGTCGGTCGGCTTCGAGCGGCTGCTGCTGGGCGCGGCGGTCTCGGACGAAATTGGCCTGCTGCCGGGGAGAGTGCCGGTGCGCAGCTTCTCGGTGCGCGGCAGCGAAGTGCTCGGGCGCCTGCTGGTACTGCTCGAAGATATCGATCGCTTTCGCAACGTTCCCCGGCTCTCGCCAGTGGCCTCGTGGTGTGCGCTGACCCAGGGCTGGCTCGAGAGCCGCTTCGGCGCGTTTGCCAACCTGCGCGACGGCTGGCTGGTATTGCGCGATGCGCTGATCGAGCTGGCCGACAGCGCAGAAGCCGGTGGCGCGCCGGCGGTCGACCTGAGCTCCTTCCGCCAGGCGCTCGCTGACGCGCTTGCGGCTGCTGCCGGCAGTGCCGAGCCCAGCGGCATGGTGAGCGTTGCGCCGCTCGGTTCGCTGCGGGGAGTGCCCTATCGGGTGGTCTGCCTGCTCGGCATGGACGACGAGGCATGGCCGCGGCGGGTTGCGGCCAGCGAATACGACCTGATGCTCACCCAGCCGCGCTTCGGTGACCGAATCGCGCGTTTTGACGATCGGGGAGTATTCCTCGACGCGGTGCTGGCGGCGCAGGATCGCCTGGTGATTCTTTATCGGGGACGCGAGGCCCGCGACAATTCTCGCCTGCAGCCGGCAACCGTGGTGCGCGAACTGATCGCTTACGTCGACCGGCAGCGGGCGGCGCCGCTCGCGGTGCACGAGCATCCGTTGCAGCCCTTCGCACCGCGCGCTTTTGGCAGCTCCATGGCTGGCCCGGAGTCCGGGTCAGCCGGCGAGCGGCGGGCACCCGAGCGCGACCACAGTTTCGCGCTCCAGTGGCTTGATGCCGCGCGGGTGCTGGAGCAGCCGCGCCCGGCGCGCGCGAGCGCGCAACTGCTCGCTGCGGCGGCGATCGTGCCAACGGCCGCCGAGCCTGTCGAAATCGACCTGGCGGTGCTGATCGACGTGTTTGCGCGACCGGCCCGGCTGTTCCTGCGCGACGGCCTCGGCGCCAGTCTTCCCTACGAGGCAGCGCGCACCCACGATGATCCGCCGGTCGATATCGAGCCGACCCGGCGCGAATTCAACCAGGCGTTGCTGGCCTTGCGCGCTGGTGAAGAGCCAGCGAGCCTGGTAGCCCGTCTGGCGCAAGCCCCGGAGTATCCGGCGGCAAGCCTCGGCATGGCGCGCGCGCTGGCGGTCGTGCGCGAGGCCGCACGGCTCGCCGCGGCCCTGGCCGAGGTCGAAACGGAACTGGCCCCGGCGCCACTGCAGCGCGAGCGGCTGGAACTGCGGGTCGAAATTGACGGGGTGACGATCGTTGGCGAAGTCGTGACCGTCGCCGCGGGCAAGGTGCAACTGGTCGAAACCGCCTTTGGCTACGGCGTGCGGGTTGCCGCCGAGGCCTGGCTGCGCCACCTCTTGTGGCAGGCGGCGATCGAGCAGGGGCGGGTGCCGGCTGCCGGGCAGGTGCAGACCCTGCTGGTGTCCGGCGAGGAGTTCCGCCGCGTTGAGCAGCCCGATAGCGCCAGCGATTCCTTGCGCATGGTGCTGGCTGCCTGGCGCCGGGGGCGCGGCGAGCCCGTCGCCCTGTTCCCGAGGACCTGCTGGGCCTATCTCGACAAGGGTGGCAGCGCTGCGCTGCTCGCGCTCGCCACGACCCGCGGCGCTGGTGCCGGCGATCCGGATCCGGCTTTACTGAGAGCCCATCTCAAGGCGGCGGGAGCGGCGGGCAACGTGTTGCTGGGCGCTCCCGGCGGCAGTACCCACGCCGAGCGTGACGATCCCTGGCTCGAGGCGATGTGGCGCGGTGCGCCGCCACCGCTCGCGGCTATCCTCGCCGCCGGGCTCGAGCTCTATGAGCCGCTCCATCGGCGACTGGCCGACTACCCCGGCGGAAGCGACGAACAGCGGAGGGGCAGGTGAGTCCAGCCGCCGCCACCGGGCATCCCGCTCTCGACCCGGACATCCTGTCGGGTTTCCATCTGGTCGAGGCCGATGCCGGGACCGGCAAGACCTGGACCCTGGTGGGACTGGTGGTGCGCGCGCTGGTCGAGCGTGAACTGGGAATCGAGCAGATTCTGATGGTGACTTTCACCCGTGCTGCTGCCGCTGAATTGCGCGGCCGGGTCAGGGAACGGATCGATGAACTGCTGCTGGCCTGCGCCGCCTACCCGGCAGCGGCGCCCGAAGATCCGGTAGCGGCGCTGCTGCTCGCCAATCATGATCCGGCCGCGGTCGAGCGCACCTTGCGCCTGGCGCTGACCCGCATCGACGAGGCGGCGATCGACACCATCCACGGCCTGTGCCAGCGCGTGATCCGCGAGCATGCGCTGAGTGTCGGCGTCCCGGCGCGATTCCAGATCGACCAGTGGGGCGAGCGGCTGCTGCGCAGCGAGCTGACCCGCTGGTGGAGCGCGACCATGGCGCAGGCGCCGCTCGAACTGGTGCAGTTGCTCGGTGCGCGCGGGGGACCGACCCTCGAAGGGGTGACACGGCTGCTGGCGCCGCTGCTGGCCCAGCCCGATCTGGTGCTGCGCCCCGCCGGCTTCGAATGGCGCGGGCTCGCCGCCGAGGTCCGCGCGCGGCGCACCGCCCTGTTGGCGGCGCTTGACGCCGAAGCGGAAGAATTCGCGGCCTGGTGCCAGCAGAGCCCGGAGATCAATCGCCGCAGTTATTCCAGGACCGCGGTGCCGCGCTGGATCGCTGCGGTCAGGAGCTTTGCCGAGGCGCTGCCGGAGAGCGTCGGTGATCCCGAGGTAACGGCGATCAAACGCCTGAGCCGCGCCGGCTTCGCGCTCGATCCGGCGCCGGCCGGGCTGGATGAATTCGCCCTGCCGCTGCGGCTCTCGGAACTGGTGGCGGCGTTGCGCCGGCTGAAACTGGTCGCGGCCGCCATTTGCCACGAGTTGCGCGGCCCGTTCGCGGTCCGCCTGCGCGAGCGGCGCGAACTGAGCGAGACGCTCACCTTCGACGACCTGCTGCGCCTCACCCGCGATGCGCTCGCCGATCCGGTGGTGGGACCGGGACTGGCCGCAGACTTGCGGCGCCGTTATCCGCTGGCGCTGATCGACGAGTGCCAGGATACCGACCCGTTGCAGTGGCAGATTTTCGGCGCAATCTATCCGCGGGTTGCGGCTGCTCCCGGTGACGCTGATCAGGCGCCGGCGCTGGTCATGGTGGGTGATCCCAAGCAGGCCATTTACGGCTTTCGCAACGCCGACGTCTACGCCTATTTCGCCGCCCGTCCCGGCGCGCGACTCCATCGGATCGCCGAAAATCGGCGCTCCAGCGCCGAGCTGCTGGCTGCGATCGGCGCGCTCTTCGACTGCCCGGCGCCGTTTCTGCTCGACGAGATCGAGATGCCCCCGCCGCAGTTCGGAGCGCGGCCGCGCCCCGAATTGCGCGCCCCCGAAGGCGCGGCGGCGCGCAGCGCCTTCAATTGGGTCTGCGTCACCGAGGCCGGGGAAAGCGCGATCAACAAGGACGAGGCGCGGCAGCGCTCGGCGCGGGCCTGTGCCGGTGAAGTTGCCCGCCTGCTGGGAGAGCCCCGGACGCTGGTGCGCTGGCCGGCCAACCGGGAGAGCGGTGAACCGGAGCTGGGGAAGGGAAGCGAGGCGCGCGAATTGCCGCTGCAACCGCGCGACATTGCCGTTCTGGTGGGCACGTCCTACGAGGCCAGCGTCATCAAGGAGGCGCTGGGCAGGCACGGTGTCGGCGCGGCCGAGATCAGCCGCCAGAGCGTGTTCGAGAGTCGCGAGGCGCGCGAACTCGGCCGCATCGTCGCCGCGGTGACGCGCCCCTCATCGAGCTCCACCCTGCGGGGGGCGCTGATCAGCGGACTGGTCGGCTGGAGCGCCGAGCGGCTGCAGCAGGCCGAAAGCGACGCTGCGGCCTGGGCGCAGGTGGTGGGCGCCTTCGAAGCCTGCGCCCGCAACTGGCCGCTGCGCGGCGCCCAGGCGGCGCTGCGCACCCTGCTGCTCGACGACCTGGCGGTCGCCGGTCGGGTTGCCGCCACTGCCAACGGTGAGCGCGCCCTGACCAACCTCTCTCATCTCCTCGACCTGATGAGTGACGCGCCGGGAACCTCGGACTCGAGCGCGGCGGCGCTCGCCTGGCTTGACGCCGCGCGCGCTGACGGCGAAGTCGGCGAGGCGCACGAGTTGCGTCTCGAAAGCGACGCCAATCTGGTCCAGGTGGTCACCATCCACAAGAGCAAGGGACTGGAGTTTCCGATCGTCTTCGTGCCATTCGCGTGGTCGCAGCCCGAGCCGCGCACGGAAGCGGGAGCGTTGCCGCTGTTGCGCTACCACGAGCCCCAGGGGAACCAGTGGCTGGCGATTTGTGAACTCGATGAGGACGGCCAGGATTCGCCGGCGGGCGTGCTGGCGAAACGGGAACGGGCATCGGAAGCGCTGCGCGTGCTCTACGTCGCGCTGACCCGTGCCCAGCTGCGGGTCTATCTGTTCTGGGGCGCGGTGTCCCGCGCCGAGACGACGGCACTGGACTGGCTGCTGCGCGAGCGCACCGACCCCGCTGGTGCCGGCGCCGCCGAGGAGCCGGTGCAGCGCGCGGCAGATGTGCTCGCCGAGCACGTGGCGCGCGCCGCCGGCAGCGCGCTGCAGCTCGGTCATGGGGAATTGGCGCACGCCCCGGAACGGCCGTGTGCGATCGAAAGCCAGCCCCAGGCGCTGCACGAGCGCCGGTTCATGGCGCAACTCACGCCCGGCTGGGTGCGCCGCAGCTTCACGCAGCTGGCCCGCAGTTCGACCGGCGAGGCGGCGGCACGACCCGATCACGATGAGGCGGTGGCGGTGCCGGCAATTGCGGAGACGCCAGAGGATGGCGCGGCAGCGCCCTCGGGGTCCGCCGACGAGGCGCCGCCGCCGGGCGAGCGGCTGCGTTTCTCGTTCGTGCGCGGAGCACACGCCGGCCACTGCCTGCACGCGCTGCTCGAAGCCACCGACTTCGGAGCCGGGGTCGCTGCCGGCGAGGCCCGGCGGCACCTGGAGCGCAATGCGATCGTTGCCGATGCGGCTGCCCTCGCGCTCTGGCTCGACGAGGTGCTGGCCACGCCGCTCGACGATGGCCGCGGCGGCGGGATCGATTTGCGCGCGATCGGTGGGCGCGACCGGATCGTCGAGCTGCCGTTCCTGCTGCCGGTGCGCTCCGCCGCCGATGACGAGATTTTCGCGGCGATCGCCGCGCACTATCCGCTCGACCTGCAACGCGGTCGCGACGCCTGGAGCGGCTTCCTCAACGGCTTCATCGATCTCGTCTATCGCCACCAGGGCCGTTACTACCTGCTGGACTGGAAGAGCAACTGGCTGGGCGAGAGCTTTGCCGACTATTCACCGGCTGCGCTCAATGGCGCGATTCGCCACGGCGCCTACGCGCTCCAGTTCTGCCTCTACGCCGTGGCACTGCATCGGTTCCTGGGCAGCAGGATCGCCGGCTACCGCTTCGAGGAGCATTTCGGTGGAGTCCAGTACGCATTCCTGCGCGGCATGGCGCCGGGCGCTCGCGACGCCGCCGGCTGCCAGTACGGAGTCTATTTCACGCGCCCGGCGGGGGCGCTGATCGAGCGCCTCGACCGTTCGCTGGCCGGGAGCGCGGGATGAGTGCGCTGCCGACTTTCGGTGCCGTCGCGCTCTCGGCGCGTGATCTGGTCGCGCAGCGCTTCGCCCGCGCGGCCGGGCGTTTGCACCTTGTTGGCGGCGGCAATCCGGCCGCGAGCGCCATCATCGAGTCGTGTGCGGCGCGCTGCTGGCGAGCGGCGCTGGATCACGGTCATACCTGCATCGCCATGGACCCGGATGAAATCGCGCTGCTGGGCGACAGTCCGGCGGTGGCGAGCGCGGCAGCGGCGCTGGCCGACAGCGCCTCGACCGAGCGGCGCGATGCCGCGCTGGTGCTCGAAGGCGGGCACCTCTTTCTGGAGCGGCTCTGGCGCGCGGAGTGGCGGCTGGCGCGGCGGGTGCTGGCGCTTGCCGATCCGGCGCCAGTCGCGACCGGGGAGAAGATTGCCGCGGAACTCGCTGCGGTCTTCGGCGGCAGCGACCCGGACGAAGCACAGCGGCGCGCGGTTGCGGTCGCGCTGGCGCGTCGCCTGAGCGTGATTTCGGGTGGCCCGGGCACTGGCAAGACCACGACCCTGGCGCGGCTGATTGCGGTCTACTCCCGGCTGGTGCCCGAGGCGCGGATCGCAATCGCTGCTCCGACCGGCAAGGCAGCGGCGCGGGTGAGCGAGGCGCTCTACGCGCAGCTGGCCGAATTCGCCGCCGCCACCGGGCAGGTCGGTGCGCAGTTGCCGGCAGCGACGACCCTGCATCGGCTGCTGGGAATTCGCGGGGCAGGGTCGCGGCCGGCCTTCGGCGCCCGGCGAGCGCTGCCATTCGATCTGGTCGTGGTCGACGAAGCGTCGATGATCGACCTCGAATTGGCCAGCGCGCTGGCCAGCGCGATTGGCGACAATTCCCGCCTGGTGCTTGCGGGCGATCGCGACCAGTTGGCCTCGGTGGAGGCCGGCGCGGTTTTTGCCGCGCTCTGTGCCGGCCGGGACGAACGAGTGAGTGGCGGCGTGGTCACGCTCGGGCGCAATTACCGCCAGCGCGAGACCCCGGAGATAGTCCGGTGGGCGCAGGCCGCACGTGCCGGAACCATCGTTGCCGACGCTTGCCACGACGACAGTGCCAAGGTGCGCCTGCGCTTGCTGGGCGGCACTGGCGGATCAGACCAGGCGGCACTGGCCACGGCCGTGCTGGCAGGATATGCGCCGGCGCTCGAATTGCTCGCCCGCAGGGGCGGCGGCGCCGAGGTGGCTGGCGAGCTGCTTGCCCGGCTGGCAACCTACCGGGCGTTGTGCGCGCTGCGCCGCGGCCCGCTGGGGGTCGAGGCGCTCAATCGGGTGGTCGCAGCTGCGGTTCGAACCAGTGTCGGCGCCGAGCCCGCCGCGAGCTGGTATCCCGGCCGCTTCGTGATCGTCAACCGCAATACCCCGGAACTCGATCTGTTCAACGGCGATACCGGGGTATGTCTGGAGCGCGACGGCACGCTGGCGATCGCCTTTGCGGCCGCGGGCGGATTGCACTGGGTTCCGGTGGCCCAGATGCCGGCGTGCTCGGATGCCTTCGCGCTCACCGTGCATCAGTCGCAGGGCTCCGAATTCGACCAGGTCACGCTGGTCGCCGCGCCCGCCGGACATCGGCTGGCGACCCGCGAACTGATCTATACCGGGATTACGCGCGCCCGGCTCGGCCTCGCAATCTTTGCCGCCGAAGGGGCGCTGGCCGATGCGGCGGGCCGGGTCACCGAGCGCACCGGGTTGCTGGGTTGGAGACTCTCCGGACCGACCGGCTGAGGCCGTCGGCGCCCGCCGATCAGGTGCTGCGGGCCTCGAGCTCTTCCCAGCGCTCGAGACACTCGAGCAGTTCGGTTTCGATGCTCTCGGCACGGGTCTTGGCGCTGCGCACCTCTTCTCCGGACGCCTCGCCGCGATAGAGCGTCGGGTCGGCCAGACGCTCGTGCAGCAGCTTCTGTTCGCCTTCGAGCGCGGCGATGCGCGCCGGCAGACCTTCCAGTTCGCGCTGCTCGCGCCAGCTGAGCCGCCCGTTGTGCCGCACCGCTGCAGCGCGCTCGACCGGGCGGCGGGGTGGATTGCTCTCGCGCACCGGCGCCGGTTCGTCTTGCGAGCGCGCGGTGCGTCCCGACTGCAGCATCCAGTCGTCATAACCGCCGGCATACTCGACCCAGCGGCCGTTGCCTTCGGCAACGATCGTCTGGGTGACGACGTTGTCGAGGAAGTCGCGATCGTGGGTGACCAGGAACAGCGTTCCGGCATATTCCTGGAGCAGTGCCTCGAGCAACTCGAGGGTGTCGATGTCGAGGTCGTTGGTCGGTTCGTCCAGCACCAGCACGTTGGCCGGGCGGGCGAACAGCCGGGCCAGCAACAGGCGGTTGCGCTCGCCGCCCGAGAGTGAGCGCACCGGCGCCCGAGCGCGCTCGGGCGGGAACAGGAAGTCGCCGAGATAGCTGATCACGTGGGTGCGCCGCTCGCCGATCTCGATCCACTCCGATCCGGGACTGATGGTGTCGGCCAGTGTGGCGTCGTCGTCCAGCGCCCGGCGCATCTGGTCGAAGTACGCGATCTGCAGGCCCGAGCCGAGGCGCACCGTGCCGGCGTCGGGCGCCAGTTCGCCCAGGATCAGGCGCAGCAGGGTGGTCTTGCCGACCCCGTTGTTGCCGATCACGCCGATCTTGTCGCCGCGCACGATGGTCGTCGAGAAATCGCGCACCACGGTGTTCGCGCCGAAGGATTTCGAGACCCCGATCAATTCCGCGACCAGCTTGCCGGAACGCTCGCCAGCGGAGATGTCGAGGCGCACCTGACCGCTGCGCTCGCGCCGCGCGGCGCGTTCGCGGCGCAGGGCTTCGAGCCGCAAGACCCGGCCCTGGTTGCGGGTGCGGCGGGCTTCGACCCCCTGGCGGATCCAGACTTCCTCCTGGGCCAGTACCTTGTCGAATTTCTCGGCCACGGTTCGCTCGGTGGCGAGTTGCTCGTTCTTGAAACGCTGGTAGGAAGCATAGTTGCCGGGATAGCTGAGCAGGCCGCCGCGGTCGAGTTCGACCACCCGGGTCGCGATCCGGTCGAGGAAGCGCCGGTCGTGGGTGATCACGATGATTGCGCCGGCGTAGCCAAGCAGCAGGTCTTCGAGCCACGCTATCGACGACAGGTCGAGGTGGTTGGTGGGCTCGTCGAGCAGCAGCAGGTCGGGCTCCGAGACCAGTGCCCGGGCGAGCGCGACGCGCTTGCGGGTGCCGCCCGAAAGGGTCGACAGTAGCGCGCGGGGTTCGAGGCCGAGACGATCGATCACCCGTTCAATGCGCGATCGCACCGACCAGGCGCCGCTCGCCTCGAGTTCAACCTGCAGTTCATGGAGTTGCTCGAGCAACGGCCTGGTGTCGTGGGCGCTCGCGAGCGCTGCGCTCAGCTGCTCGTAGCGCTCGATCTGCGCGACCGCCACCGCGAGCCCGGCTGCAACCGCCTCGAAGACGGTGTTGCCGGGTTCGAACTCCGGCTCCTGCGCGACCCGTGCCACGCGGATTCCCGAGTCCCGCACCACCAGCCCGTCGTCGAGATCCTCTTCGCCCGCCAGGATGCGCAGCAGGGTGGACTTGCCGCAACCGTTGCGCCCGATCAGCGCGACCCGTTCGCCGCCTTCGATGCTGAAATCGGCGCCGTCGAGCAGCGCATGGAGGCCAAACGCCAGGTGGGCCGAAGAAACCGAGACTAGTGCCATGGCCTACAGGATATAGGTTGTCGGCCTAGTCGGTCGCCGGCGCCAGCGCATCGAGCGCCGCGCACACTGCCTGATGGACCGCTGGCGCATAGACCAGCTCGACGTGCCCCAGTCCGGTGAACGCGATCGTTCGCGCACCGGGCAGGCTCTGCGGTTGTGCCGGCACGACGATATTGTCCTGGTGGGTCAGGATCACGGTGGCATTGCGATAGCCCTGTTCCGGCTCGGCTGTTGCCAGTTCCCGGAGCCAGTCGCTGTCCGGGCACATCTGGCTGGCGTTGCGGCCGATCCCGTGGCGGGCGCTCAGTGTGCCCCGGTGCGGTGTGCCGAGCGTCACCAGCCCCGCCACCTGGTTCGCGTCGATCTGGAGCAGCGCGGCCCGCACCGCCAGGCCGCCCATGCTGTGGCCGACGATTGCAACCTGCCCGGCACCGGAGTCCACCCGCAGCCGCTCCAGGCCGGCAGCAATGATCGGCGCGTAGTCGTCGATCGAGCCGAACACCGGTTCGAGGTTGACCGAACCGACCGGATGGCCGCGAGCCGCCAGGACAGTGGCCAGCGGCCGCCACAGCGCGCGGTTGCAGAAGTAGCCGTGTACCAGCAGCACGGGGACCCGCCGCGCCGTCTCTGCAGTGGGCAGTTCGCGCTCGCCTAACCAGATCTGGGAGTGAAAAAAAGCGCGCAGCGAAGCCCCGATCTCGCCCAGCCAGGCGCGCAGCACCGGGCTGCTCTCCCAGCCGGCGGGCGCCGGCATCTCGCTCGTTCCGGCGCCACCCGGGCCCGGCGCAACCAACCCTGTCCGGGCGACCCGGGCCGCGAAGAGGAACTGCCAGCCCAGCACCGTGGCGTGCGAGAGCAGTACGACAGCGACCCCGGCCAGCGCCGCCCAGAGTCCCGGCCAGCCGCACCAGGCAGACAGCGCCGTGGCGACCAGCGCCGCCCATAGCACCGCCAGGAGGAGCAGCGATTGCAGGATCCGGGCTTGCATGTGGGGCTCAGGCGCTTGCTCAGGCGAGCGGGTCGGGTGCCCGCCCGGTCATCTGCCGGGCCAGTTCGGCGCTGGCGCGGGCGCAGATCGCGAAGATGGTCAGTTGCGGATTGGTGCCCAGCGAAGTCGGGAAGATCGAGGCGTCGTGGATCGAGACATTCTCGAGGTGGTGGTGGCGCGCGTCGGGGCGGACCAGGCCGTCGCGCTCGCTGGCCGAGAGCGGACATCCGCCCATCACGTGCGCCGACACCACCCGGGTCAGGTGGGGTTTCATCGGCAACGCCATGATCGCCGCCTTGGTCAGGGCCCACGAGCTGTAGCCGGCAGCCATTTCATGGACCGGAAAGACGGTATGCGCGCCGGCCGCGAACTGGATCTCGGCCATCGACAGCAGCGCCCGCCGTGCTCCTTCCAACAGGAAGTCGGTGAGCGGATAGTCCAGCACCGGGCTGCCATCGTCGTGTAGCGCCACCGTGCCCCCTGGGCATTCGGGGTGGAAACCGTCGCGCAGCAATGCGATCAGCGCATTGGTGTGGTTGAAATTGCGCATCCGCGCGGCGTGTTCGCGGCCGAACCCCTGCAGGGTGGTTGCGGTGAGCACCGGATGCAGTGGCGGCACCTCGATCTTGTAGCCCACTGGTCCGTCAATCGGGTCGCGCGCGAGGAAGTGATCGCTGTAATAGACCTGCGGCGCGCCCTGATCGCCGTCGACGCGTTGCGGGAACAGCGCCGCCGAGACCACGGTCGGGTGCAGGAAGGTGCGCCGGCCGGTGAGCTGGTGCGGATCGGGAGCCTTGGAGCGCAACAGCAGCGCCGGCGTGTTGATCGCTCCGCCAGCGAGCACGAAATGGCGCGCGCGCACCGTGCACTTGCCGCCGCGTGGCCTCAGCCCCGTCTCATCGAGCCAGGCGACCTCGAGCGAGCTGGCCTTGGCTCCCGCCGTGACCAGGCGCTCGGCGCGCGCCCTGGTGAGCAACGTGGCGCCGGCCTCGAGGGCGGCGGGAATTGCGGTATCGAGCATCGCGGCCTTGCGGTTGGCCGGGCAGCCCATCCCGCAGTAACCCAGGTCGAGGCACCGGCGGACGTTCCGCGGCACGGCGCCGACGGTGATCCCCAGGCGCTGCCCGCCGCGCAGCAGGATGTCGTTGTTCTCGTTGGCCGGCATCATCCACGGCCCGACCGAGAGGTAACGCTCGAGCTGCCCGAACCAGGGCGCGAGTTGCTCGACGCCAAAACCGTCCAGCCCGTAGTGTTTCTGCCAGTAGCCGAGGGTGGCGGGCGGGGTGCGAAACGACGAGGTCCAGTTGACCGTCGTCGAGCCGCCGACGCAGCGACCCTGCAGGATGTTGATCGCCTTGTCTTTGGTCTTGCGCGCCGCTGATTCCTGATAGAGCTGCGGATAGGCCTCGGACTCGAGCATGTTGAAGTCGCGTGAACTGCGCAGCGGCCCTTCCTCGATCATCACCACCCGCAAGCCGCTACGGGCCAGCACTGCGGCGCTGATGGCCCCGCCCGCGCCGGTGCCGACGATGGCCACGTCGCATTCGATGTCCTCCGGCAACTGCCCGGCCCCCGCGTCGGTGACCCTCCAGCCGCTCGCCAGGCCAGCTGCCACCGGATCCGGAAAGTCACTCACCGCCAGCTCCTGCTTTCGGTTCTCTTGTTGGTCATGGTGGTCCTGAATAACCGATCGCGTCCCAGTGGGCGGGCTGCGCGTACCAGGGGCCGATAACCAGTTCGTGCAGCCCGTGATAGGCGCCCTGGAGCAGTCCCAGACGGTGGCTGCGCCAGCTGCGCAGGAACTCGCTGACCTCGGCGACCGACGCTTTGCTCCAGTCGACCGGGACGCCGGCCAGCACCCGGCGCAACGGGGCAAACGCGAGCAGCGCGAAGAGCTGTGCCAGTTCACGCTGGGTTTCCGGCGCCAGACCATTAAGCGCCACCAGGGTGTCGTTGAGCGCAGCGGAGACCGCCGCCGAGCGCTGCGGCTCGGCATCGGGCAGGGCACCGTCGAGGATTGCCGGAATCACCGCGCGCAGCACCACTTCACGGTCGCTCACCGGGTCGCGGCCGATCAGCAGCGAGGCAGTCGTGCCCAGTGCCAACAGCGCCGCGCCGCCCAGCCCGGTTTTCAATATGGTCCGTCGCGTGACCATCGGTCAGGTCGCCAACTGTGCCATCGGCGTGCTTGCCTCAGCCAAGAAAAAGCCAGCCTAACACCGCCAGCCAGGTACCACCAGCAAGGAGCAGAGCGACCAGGACCGCGGCACTGCCCAGGTCCTTGGCGCTGCCGGCCAGCTCGTGGTACCCGGGGCTGACCAGGTCGACGATCGCTTCGATGGCCGAATTGAGCAGTTCCACCGCCAGCACCAGGACCAGGCTGGCGATCAGGATCGCCCGCGCCGTCCAGGGTGCATCCAGCAATAGCGCGATGGCGATGCCAACCAGCAACACGATCGCCTCGTGGCGGAACGCCGCTTCATTGCGCCAGGCATACGACAGTCCTTTGAGCGAGGCGCTGCCGGCAGGACCGAGGCGCCGGATTGCCTTGGGGATGCTGCTCTTCCTGTTGTCTTGGCTCGGTTTCATGAACGGGTTATAATCCTCGGTTCCTTGCCGCCAGCCGATGATGACGCGTCGCGCTGCGGCCATTGTCCACAAGGAATCGGTGAAGCCGGGATCAGATCCCGGCTGGGCCGAACTACCAACAAGGAGATTGCATGCGTCACTATGAGATTGTATTCATTGTTCACCCTGACCAGAGTGAACAGGTCCCGGCGATGATCGAGCGTTACCGCGGCATCGTCGAATCCCACCAAGGCAAAGTGCATCGACTCGAGGATTGGGGCCGGCGCCAACTGGCCTATCCGATCGAGAAGATCGCCAAGGCTCACTACGTTCTGTTCAATATGGAGTGTGGCACCGAGGCCCTGGCGGAACTCGAGCACGCGTTCAAGTTCAACGACGCCGTGATGCGCCACCTCATCGTCGCGATGAAGAAAGCCGAAACCGGACCTTCGCCGATGTGGAAGCAAATCCAGAAGGACGAGGCCAGAAAGGGCCCGGCGGTCGTCGAAGAAGAGCAGAGCTGATTGCGGCGCGATGTTCCGGCCGCCGCCATCCGTTGCCGCGCTGAACGCATCACGGGACATGGTTGATCCGATGTTGTCCGGTGAAGTTGCCAACCGGCTCGAAATCGACGCGGTGTTGTGCGAGCGCGATGCCTTGCGCTTCACGCCGGCGGGGATTGCGATGCTCACGGCCAGTGTGCGGCACGAATCGCGGCAGATGGAAGCATCACATGCCAGGTCGGTCGAGTTTGAGTTGCAGGCCATATTTGCCGGTGCAGTCGCAGAACGGGCTGATCGTCTGCCGCTGGGCCGCTCGCTGCATCTGGCCGGATTCATCGCCCCGAGGCGGCGCGGCGGCAAGGTCGTCGCGCTACACGTAAACGAATTTCTTGAAATAGATAGCTAGAGAGGTACTCCATGGCTGGTTTTCGTCGCGGTTCCAAGGACCGCAAGGATCGCAAGGGTAAACGCCCAGGTCAGGTCGCGCTGTTCAAGCGCAAGAAGTTTTGCCGGTTCACGGCCGAGAAGGTCGAATGGATCGACTACAAGGACATTGACGTTCTCAAGGACTTTGTGGCCGAGAATGCCAAGATCATCCCCGCCCGGCTGACCGGAACTACGGCTCGTTTCCAGCGTCAACTGTCAGTGGCCATTAAGCGGGCGCGGTTCCTCGCGCTGGTGCCCTACACCGACTCGCATTGAGAGGGGATAGCAAGATGCAAGTCATTCTTATCGATAGGGTCGAGGGTCTCGGCCAACTCGGCGACGTGGTCAAGGTCAAGGACGGCTACGCCCGCAATTTCCTGATTCCGTCGGGCAAGGCCCGGCGGGCCACTTCGGCGGCCCTGGTGGAATTCGAGGCGCGCCGAGCCGAGCTCGAGCGGATCCAGGCAGAAAAGACCGCCGCTGCGCAAGCTCTGGCCGATCGCTTGAACGGGGTCGTGTTGCAGATCACTGCCAACGCCGGCGCCGACGGGCGGCTGTTCGGCTCGGTGACCAATGCCGACATTGCCGAAGGTCTGGCCAAGTTCGGAGTGGAAATCGAGCGGGGCACGATCCGCATGCCCAACGGCCCCCTGAAAGAGGTTGGCGAAGCCAAGCTCGAGATCGGAATCTACGCCGACATCGTCGGCGAGATCACGGTCGTGGTATCGGCCGAGGAGTAGGCGCGCAGGGCACCCGACTGGGGCTCTTCCCGTAACGCGGGAGCGGCCCGGAAATTCAGTCTGGCCAGAGGGGCGCTACGGCGCCCCTCGTGTTTTCCGCCGTACCTCGCGGCCCTGATTTCTCCTACACTGGCGACTATGGCAGCAGCACCTCAGGCACCCTCGAGAGTCGATCCCCAGATCGCAGCATTGCGTCTGCCGCCGCATTCGGTCGAGGCCGAACAGGCGGTCATCGGCGGGCTGCTGCTCGACAACACCGCGTTCGACCGAATCTCCGATGTCCTGCGCAGCGAAGACTTCTACCGCTACGACCACCGGCTGATCTGGGAGCAGGTGAGCGCGATGATCACCAAGAACCGGCCGGCCGACGTGGTCACCGTGTTCGAGGCCCTGCAGTCGGCCGGCAAGTCCGAAGAAGTCGGCGGTGGCCTGGTGTACCTCAATTCGCTCGCCCAGGGCACTCCTTCGGCAGCGAACATTCGCCGCTATGCCGAAATCGTCCGTGACCGCTCGGTGCTGCGCCGCCTGATCGCCACCTCGGATGAGATCGCCACCACCGCCCTCAATCCGCAGGGCCGCGAAACCCGGCAACTGCTCGACGAGGCCGAGGCCAAGATGCTGGCGATCTCCGAGGATCGGGCGCGCGGGCAGACCGGATTCCAGGATATTGCCGAGGTGCTCGCCGAAGTCGTCGAGCGCATCGGGACGCTCTATGACCAGGACAACCACAGCGACGTCACCGGCGTGGCCACGGGTTATCTCGATCTCGACCGCAAGACCTCGGGGTTGCAGCCGGGCGACCTGGTGATCGTCGCCGGACGGCCGTCGATGGGCAAGACCGCGTTGAGCCTGAACATCGCCGAGCATGTCGCGCTCGAACTGCAGATGCCGGTGGCGGTGTTCAGCATGGAGATGGGAGCTTCCCAGCTCGCCCACCGCCTGCTGTGCTCGGTCGGGCGGCTCGACCATCAGCGGCTGCGCACCGGACGATTGCTCGACGACGACTGGCCGCGCCTGACCAGCGCGATCCAGAAGATGCAGGATGCCCAGCTGTTCATCGACGAAACCCCGGCACTGACCGCGCTCGAGTTGCGGGGCCGCGCCCGCCGGCTGTCGCGCAAGTGCAGCCAGCTCGGCCTGATCATCGTCGACTACATCCAGCTGATGTCGGCCAACAGCAGCGGCGAGAACCGGGCGACCGAGATCTCGGAAATCTCACGCTCGCTCAAGGCGCTGGCCAAGGAGCTGAAGTGTCCGGTGATCGCGCTCTCGCAGCTCAACCGCTCGCTCGAGCAGCGCCCCAACAAGCGCCCGGTGATGTCGGACCTGCGTGAGTCGGGCGCGATCGAACAGGACGCCGACCTGATCCTCTTCATCTACCGCGATGAGGTCTACAACCAGGACTCGCCCGACAAGGGCACTGCCGAACTGATCATCGGCAAGCAGCGCAACGGCCCGATCGGGACGGTGCGCCTGACCTTCGTCGGCGAACACACCAAGTTCGAGAACCACTTCTCGCCTGGCGCCTGAGCGCCCGATGCGGGCCAGAGGCCCGCGCGCGCAATCAGGCCTTCGGCGGGCAGCCGTTCAGAGCGCGTCGCCGGCGAAATCAGCCAGCCGCGAGCGCTCGCCACGTTGCAGCGTTACGTGCCCGGAATGGGCCCAGCCCTTGAAGCGTTCGACCACATAACTCAGGCCCGACGAGCCTTCGGTGAGGTAGGGCGTATCGATCTGGGCGACATTGCCCAGGCACATCACCTTGGTGCCGGGGCCGGCACGGGTGATCAGGGTCTTCATCTGCTTGGGCGTAAGATTTTGCGCCTCATCGATAATCAGGAACTTGTTGATGAAGGTGCGTCCCCGCATGAACGACAACGCCTTGATCTTGACCCGGCTGCGGATCAGGTCATTGGTGGCGGCGCGGCCCCACTCGCCGGAGCCGGGATCGGTCTTGTTGAGCATCTCGAGGTTGTCTTCCAGCGCGCCCATCCAGGGCTGCATCTTCTCTTCCTCGGTCCCCGGCAGATAGCCGATGTCCTCGCCTACCGGCACGGTCGCGCGGGTCATGATGATCTCGGTGTAGCGCTTGCTCTCCAGGACCTGGACCAGTCCGGCGGCCAGCGCCAGCAGGGTCTTGCCGGTGCCGGCCTGGCCGAGCAGGCTGACGAAGTCGATTTCCGGGTTCATCAGCAGGTTGAGCGCGAAGTTCTGCTCGCGGTTGCGGGCCGTGATCCCCCAGACCGCATTCTTGACGTGGGCATAGTCGCGCACGGTCTGCAGCACCGCGGTGCGGCCATTGATTTCGCGCACGATGCCGTTGAGCTGCATTTCGCCGTCGAAATGGACGAACTGGTTCAGCGTCATCGAGCCGACTGATGGTCCGGTGATGCGGTAGAAGGTATAGCCACCCTGTTGCCAGGATTCCATCCCCTTGGCGTGCCGATCCCAGAAATCGGGTGGCAGCTCCAGCACCCCGGTATAGAGCAGGTCGGTGTCCGAGAGCACCTGGTCGTTGAAGTAGTCTTCGGCGCGCAATCCCAGGGCGCGCGCCTTGATGCGCATGTTGATGTCCTTGGACACCAGCACCACTTCCCGCTCCGGATGCTGCTCGCTCAGAGTGCGCACCACGCCGAGAATCTGGTTGTCGGCCTTGTCCACCGGCAGGCTCGAGGGCAGCATCACCGCGCTCGCCTGGGTCTGGAAGAACAGCTGTCCGCTGGCGTCGCGATTGCCCAGTGCCGAGAGCGCCAGGCCATCCTCGAGTCGCTCGGAGGCCGACGCGATCAGCAGCGCGTCGAGCGAGCGGCTCACTTGGCGCGCGTTGCGCGAGACCTCCGATGAGCCGCGCTTGTGGTTATCGAGCTCCTCGAGCGTGATCATCGGCAGGTAGATGTCGTGCTCGGCGAAGCGGAACAGGCTCGACGGGTCATGCATCAGCACATTGGTGTCGAGCACGAACAACGTCGCCGGCCGCTCGTCGCGGCGTGCCCGGACCTTCTTTGCGGCGGGCTCCGCGGGCAGCTTGTTGCGCTTGGCGCCATTGCCGACTGGGCGCGCCGGCGCCGCGGCAGTCCGGGCTACCGGCGCCGGCGTCGGTGCGGGTGCCGGTGCCGGTGCGGGTGCCGCGGGTGCCTGCGGTGCCAGGGTCACGGGCGGGGTCACAAGCAGCGCCGGCGCCTTCCGGCTTGCTGATTGCCGGGCTTCCGAGCGCCTGGCGCTCGGCGTTGGTTTCGGTCGAGCTTCGAGCTCTGGGGTGATGGTCACCAGGGTTGCGGGTTTTGCGGGAGCTTTGGGCAGTGGCATTGTTTTTGGCCGGGGAGGCGATTCGGCGCCGCGCGCCGGTCGGTGGGTTCGCCGCACGATAGCATACGGCGGCAAGCTCGGGGACCCGGACGCGGCCGGGTTGTGGTGCCGGGCTTCAGTCGCGCAACAGGAGCGCCACGACGCGGCGCTCCTCGACCATCAGGAAATTGTAGGTGCGGCATGCCGCAGCCGTGCTCATGGTCTCCACGCCGATCCGGCGAGCTGCCAGGCTGGCCAGCAGGCGCGGATGGACGAAGCGGTGGCGCTCGCCCGTGCCCAGCAGCACGACCTCGGGGTCGGCGGCCAGCAGCGCCTCGAAGTGCGCCGCGTCGAGCGCGTCGAAATTGGCGATATCGACGCGTTCCACCGGGCCGGTAGGCGAGAGCACCACCGCCGTGTCGTAGCGTTCGTAGTTGATTTCGACGTAGCCGGTGCCGTACGAGGTCACCGCATTGACGCCGGGGCGGGTTTCGAGATTCATCTTCATAATCAGCTAACTACTTGAAAATGCTACATTGTCGCCCCATGGGCGGAACGCGGCCCGCGGAACTCACCCGGGCGAACTGGCGAGGCCTCCAATTGCGTATCGAAAGTGTCCTAAGGGGAGTATCGCACTGATGGGTTCCGGGCGAGAGTTTTCTCGTATCAAACGGTTGCCGCCGTACGTCTTCAACATTACTGGTGAACTCAAGATGGCCGAACGCCGGCGCGGCGAGGACATCATTGACATGAGCATGGGTAACCCCGACGCGCCGACCCCGGCGCATATCGTGGACAAGATGGTCGAGGCCATTCGCCGCCCCGATACCCACGGCTATTCGGTCTCGCGCGGCATCCCGCGGCTGCGCCGGGCGATTTCCGACTGGTACCAGCGCCGCTATCAGGTCACGATCGATCCCGAGACCGAGGCGATCGTGACGATTGGCTCCAAGGAAGGGCTGGCGCACCTCATGCTCGCGACGCTCGATCGCGGCGACACGGTGCTGGTGCCCAACCCGAGCTATCCGATCCATATCTACGGTGCGGTGATCGCGGGGGCAGATATCCGCTCGGTGCGCATGACTCCGGGGGTGGATTTCTTCGATGAGCTCGAGCGGGCCATCCGCGAATCGATCCCCAAGCCCAAGATGATGATTCTCGGGTTTCCCAGCAACCCGACGGCGCGCTGCGTCGAACTGCCGTTCTTCGAGCGGGTGGTGGAACTGGCCTTGCGCCACGACATCCTGGTGGTCCACGACCTCGCGTATGCCGATATCGTCTTCGACGGCTACCAGGCTCCCTCGATCATGCAGGTGCCGCGCGCCCGCGAGGTGGCGGTGGAATTCTTCACCATGAGCAAGAGCTACAACATGGCCGGCTGGCGGGTCGGCTTCATGGTCGGCAATGCCGATCTGGTGCACGCCCTGGCCAGGCTCAAGAGCTATCATGATTACGGCCTGTTCACGCCGGTGCAGGTGGCGGCGATCGCTGCCCTGGAGGGCCCGCAGGATTGCGTCGAGCAGGTGCGCGCCAACTATCAGCTGCGCCGCGATGTGCTGGTCAACGGGTTGCGCGAGCTGGGCTGGAACGTCGAGAGTCCGAAGGCCTCGATGTATGTTTGGGCGAAGATCCCCGAGGCCTACCAGGCGCTCGGGTCGCTGGAGTTCTCGCGCAAGCTGTTGCTCGAAGCCAAGGTGGCGGTATCGCCGGGAATCGGGTTCGGCGAGTATGGCGATGATCACGTCCGGTTCGCGCTGATCGAGAACCGCCAGCGCATCCGCCAGGCGCTGCGGGGAATTCGCGAGACCTTCCGCAAGGACGGGTTGATCGCCGCCGCGGCAGAATAGCCGCGACAACAACCATGAGGGTTCGCGCCCCGGCGAAGTGGCCGGCGTGGTGAGCCCGAGGCAGCTTGAATACGGGGAATGCGATGGGAGTCGAGAAGTTTGGTCCGGTGCGGGTAGGTTTGCTGGGAATCGGGACGGTTGGCGGCGGCACTTTCGAAGTGCTGTGGCGCAATCGGCAGGAGATCACGCGCCGGGCTGGACGGCGCATTGAAATCACCCAGGTCGCCGACCGCGATGTCGAGCGTGCGCGCCGGATCGTCGCTGATCGGGCCCGGGTGCTGGCCGATGCCGCCGCCGTCGTTGCCGATCCCGATATCGACATCGTCGTCGAACTGATCGGCGGCACGGGCATTGCACTGCAGCTGGTCCTGGCCGCGATCGCGGCCGGCAAGCATGTCGTCACGGCCAACAAGGCGCTGCTCGCGATGCACGGCAACGAGATCTTCGCGGCCGCGTCGCGCCAGGGAGTGATGGTGGCGTTCGAGGCGGCGGTGGCCGGCGGCATCCCGATCATCAAGGCGCTGCGCGAGGGGCTGAGCGCCAATCGCATCGAGTCGATCGTCGGAATCATCAACGGCACGACCAACTTCATTCTCTCGGAAATGCGCGACAAGGGGCTGGCGTTCGATGTGGTGCTGGCCGAGGCCCAGCGCCTGGGCTACGCCGAGGCCGATCCGACCTTCGATATCGAGGGCGTCGATGCGGCCCACAAGGCCACCATCCTGGCTGCGCTGGCGTTCGGAATCCCGGTGCAGTTCGACAAGTGCTACGTCGAAGGCATAGCGGCGCTCGAGTCGACCGACCTCAAGTTTGCCGAGCAGCTCGGCTATCGCATCAAGCTGCTGGCCATCACGCGGCGCCGCGACCACGGCAAGGGGGCGCACGGCGTCGAACTGCGCGTGCACCCGACGCTGATCCCGGCGCGCCGGCTGCTCGCCAATGTCGAAGGCCCGATGAACGCCGTCTGGGTCAAGGGCGATGCGGTTGGCGAGACCATGTATTACGGCAAGGGCGCAGGCGCCGAGCCTACCGCGAGCGCGGTCGTGGCCGACCTGGTCGACGTGGCCCGGGTGCTGACCGCCGACCCCGAGAACCGAGTGCCGCACCTCGCCTTCCAGGCCGAATCGATCTCCGATCTGCCGATCCTGCCGATGGATGAGGTCGTAACCGCCTATTACCTGCGGCTGCGGGTTGCCGATGAGCCCGGGGTGCTGGCCGATCTCGCCCGAATCCTTGCCGATTGCGGGATTTCGATCGACGCGCTGCTGCAGCGCGAGCCGGCCGAGGGCGAAGACCAGACCGACATCGTGCTGCTCACCCATGTGACGCTCGAGCGGCATATCAACCAGGCGATCGTGCGCGTCGAGGCGCTCCCGACAGTGCTCTCGAAGGTGGTGCGTATCCGCCTCGAGGAACTGGCATGAACTCGAACTATATTTCCACCCGCGGCGCGATGGAGCCGGCCGGCTTCAGCGAGATTCTGCTCGGCGGCCTGGCCCCCGATGGTGGCCTGGTGGTGCCGCGCGACTATCCGCAAATCGATCCGGCCACGCTCGCTCTGTGGCGCTCGCTCGACTATCGCGGACTGGCGTTCGAGGTGCTGAGCCGGTACGCGACCGACATCGATCCCGCCCAGCTGCGGGCGCTGATCGATCGCACCTACACGGCGGCGGTCTTCGGCTCGGAAGAGATCACCCCGGTGATCGAACTCGAGCCCGGCCTGCACCTGCTGCGCCTGTCCAATGGCCCGACGCTCGCCTTCAAGGATGTGGCGATGCAGTTGCTCGGCAATCTGTTCGAATACGTGCTGGCACGCGAAGGACGCGAACTCAATGTCCTGGGGGCGACTTCGGGCGACACCGGCAGCGCGGCCGAGTACGCCTTGCGCGGCAAGCGCAACGTGCGGGTGTTCATGCTCTCGCCCGACGCTCGCATGAGCCGGTTCCAGCGCGCCCAGATGTACTCGCTGCACGATCCGAACATCTTCAACATCGCGATCGCCGGCGTTTTCGACGATTGCCAGGATCTCGTCAAGGCGGTGTCGGGAGACCTCGCGTTCAAGACCCGCTATTCAATCGGGACGGTCAACTCGATCAATTGGGCGCGGATCGCGGCACAGGTGGTCTACTACTTCAAGGCCTATTTCGCGGTCACCGCGGACAACACCGAACAGGTTTCGTTCAGCGTCCCGTCAGGCAATTTTGGCGACGTGCTGGCCGGTCACATCGCGCGCATGATGGGCCTGCCGATTGCCAGGCTGGTGGTGGCCACCAACGAGAACGACGTGCTCGACGAGTTCTTTCGCACCGGCAGTTACCGGGTGCGCGCTTCGAGCGAAACCTTCGAGACCAGCAGCCCGTCGATGGACATCAGCAAGGCGTCGAACTTCGAGCGTTTCGTTTTCGACCTGCTCGAGCGCGATCCCGACCGGCTGGCGTCGCTCTGGTTGCTGCTCGAGCGCGAGGGCTCGTTCGATCTCGCTGGTAGCGCCGAGTTTGCGGCGCTCGCGGGCTTTGGCATAGTCTCCGGAACCAGCCGGCATGCCGATCGCCTCGCGACCATCCGCAACACCCGCGCGCGCTACGGGATCGTGGTCGACACCCACACCGCCGACGGCTTGCACGTCGCCCAGCAATACCGCGAACCTGGCGTGCCGATGGTCTGCCTGGAAACCGCGCAACCGGTGAAATTCGCCGCGGCAATTCGCGAAGCGCTGGGCGTGGAACCGCCGCGACCCGAGGCAGTCGCCGGGATGGAGGAGCGTGCCCAGCTGTTCACCCGCATGCCGGCCGACATTCGCCTGCTCAAGCGTTTCTTGGCCGAGCGCTGCGCGGCGCGCTCTGAGGCCTGATCCCGCCCCTAGTCCCGCCCCTTGTCCCGCCGCTCGATGAGCCTGACCGGACTGGCGTTGCCTGGCTTGAGGCTGCGAAACGGCGCGTAGTAGCGCGCGATTTCGGTCATGTTTTCGGCCGGCGTGGAATTGGCGCCGAGATGGATGAAGCGCTTGAGGAGGATCTGTTTCCCGGCGTAGTCGATGACCCCCAGTCCAATGGGTGCGTCGAGTTCGCGCGCGAGATGATAGAAGCCGCTGCGCCAGCCCGGGGTCAGCCGGCGCGTGCCTTCGGGCGCGATCGCCACCCAGCACGATGGTTCCGAGCGAATCAGGTCGGCCAGCGCGCGGATTGCGCCCTGAGGGCTGCGCCGATCAATTGGCATGCCGCCCCAGGCCCTCATTATCGAGCCGAACGGCCAGCGAAACAGGGTGTGCTTGCCGACGAACTTGACGTCGAGCTCGATCGACCAGATCGCGAGCAGGGCGAACATGAAGTCCCAGTTCGAGGTGTGCGGATAGGCGACCACCACTCCGCGTGGTGCCGGCCAGCCATTGAACTCGATTTTCCAGCCCAGTACGCGGAGCATGGCGGCGGCTATGCGGCGTCGGACGGGGTGGGACATCGGCGCGCTCCGAGTGGGTTGACCTGCGTGGGCAGTATGCCATTAGTGCCGGCGATGTTGGGGTGCGTCGGCTAGAATCGATCATTCGGATGGGACGGGGCATGCACGTATTCGGATTCGCCGGGTTTTCGGGTTCTGGCAAGACGACGCTGATCGAACAACTGATTCCGCGTCTGATCACGCGTGGACTGCGGGTGGCGCTGATCAAGCACGCCCACCACGAGTTCGATGTCGACACCCCCGGCAAGGACTCATACCGCCACCGCGAGGCCGGCGCCGGCGAAGTGCTGATTACGTCGGATCAGCGCTGGGTGCTGATGCACGAACTGCGCGGCGACGCCGAGCCCGGTCTTGAAGAGCAGGTGGGATACCTTTCGCCCTGCGACCTGGTGCTGGTGGAGGGTTACAAGCACGCCGCGATCCCCAAGATCGAGGTGCACCGGCGCCTGGCCGGGAAGCCGCTGCTCTACCCCGAGGATTCATTCATCGTTGCGCTGGCGAGCGACGAGGAGATCGATACCGGTTTGCCGCTATTGAATCTCAATGATCCGGACGCGATCGCCGGCTTTATCGTCGACTATCTGGAGCGAATCGATGAAACCATCACTGCTGCCGCTTGACGACGCGGTGGCGGCGCTGCTGCAGCGGGCGCAGCCGATTGCCGACGTCGAGACCGTAGCCACTGCCGATGCGCTCGATCGCTTTCTGGCCGCGGATCTGCTTTCCACCCTCGACGTTCCGCCGCTCGACAACGCCGAGATGGACGGCTATGCCGTGCGGGCCGCGGACCTCGGTCCCGGGGTCGCGCTGCCGGTAGCGCAGCGCGTCGCCGCTGGTCATCCCGGCGAGCAGTTGCAGCCCGGAACCTGCGCCCGGATCTTCACCGGCGCGCCGATTCCGGCTGGCGCCGACTCGGTCGTAATGCAGGAACAGGCGCGGGCTGGCGCCGAGGGCGTGGTTTTCGAGCACTTCCCGCAGCCCGGCGAATGGGTGCGGCGCCGCGGCGAAGACATCCGCGCCGGCGCCGCGATCCTGTTGGCTGGAACGCGCCTGGGGCCACAGCACTGCGGCCTGGCGGCAGCGGTCGGTCTGGCTACCGTGCCGGTCGTGCGCAAGCCACGGGTGGCGTGCTTCTTTACCGGCGACGAGCTGGTGATGCCTGGCGAGGCGCTGGGCCCGGGCAAGATCTACAACAGCAACCGCTTCGTGCTCGTCGACCTCCTGCGCCGGCTGGGCTGCGAGGTGACCGACCTGGGCAACGTGGCCGACTCCCTGTCCGGGACCCGGGCAGCGCTGCGCGCGGCCGCCGCCGACCACGACCTGGTCATCACGTCGGGTGGCGTGTCGGTGGGCGAGGAGGACCATGTGCGTGCGGCGGTGGCGGCCGAGGGCGAGATCGATCTCTGGCGGGTCGCGATCAAGCCCGGCAAACCGCTGGCCTGCGGCCGGGTGCGCCGCGCCGATGGCAATTGGGCGCAGTTCATCGGTCTGCCGGGCAACCCGGTATCGAGTTTCGTGACCTTCGCGCTGTTCGTCCGGCCCTTCCTGTTGCGCCTGGCGGGGGCCACCGCGGTGGCTCCGAAAGCAATCTCGCTGCGGGCCGATTTCGACTGGCCGGCGCCGGGAACCAGGCGAGAATTCCTGCGTGCCAGAATCAATCCCGCTGGCGGGCTCGACCTGTTCGATCATCAGGGTTCCGGTGTGCTCACCTCCCTGGTCTGGGCCGACGGCCTGGTCGACAATCCGCCGGGGCAGGCCATTGCTTGTGGCGCCGCGGTCCGCTTCCTGCCATTTTCCGAGTTGACGCATTGAGATGATGATCAATCTGCTCTATTTCGCCGGACTGCGCGAAGCGCTGGGCACGAGCGGCGAGACGCTCGAGTTGCCGGAGACGGTGACGACCATCGCCGGGCTGCGCGCGCACTTGTGCGCGCGCGGCGGGACCTGGGCCCAGGCGCTTGGCGCCGGACGCGCTATCAGGGTGGCGCTCGACCATGTGATTGCCGAGCCCGGGAGCCCGATCCACGAGGGCGCCGAAGTGACGTTCTTCCCGCCGGTGACCGGCGGGTGAGCGGCGCGGCCAGTCTTCCCATGAGCGTGAGCGTCCAGCGCGAGGATTTCGACGTCGGCAGCGAACTGGCCGCGTTGCGCGCGCGCAATCCCCAGGTCGGCGCCGTCGCCGCGTTCGTCGGCACGGTGCGCGACCTCAATGACGGCCAGCTGGTCGCGCGGATGACGCTCGAGCACTACCCGGGCATGACCGAGAAGGCGATCGCCGAGATCTGCCGCGAGGCCGGCGAGCGCTGGAGCCTGTGCGACACCGTGGTGATCCATCGCCACGGCGAGCTCGCGCCCGGCGACCAGATTGTGCTGGTCGCGGTCAGCAGTGCCCACCGCAGCGCCGCCTTTGCCGCCTGCGAATTCATCATGGATTACCTCAAGACCCGCGCGCCCCTGTGGAAGAAGGAGACCGGCCCTCAGGGCGAGCGCTGGGTCGAAGCCCGCGAGTCGGACGACCAGGCGGCGGCGAGATGGTAGCGGCGCGGCCAGGAGCAGGCCGGTGAACGCGGTCTCGGTCCCCCACGGGTTGGGCGGTTATCTCGCGGTCGCTCTCGGCGCTGCGCTGGGGGCGTGGTTGCGGATGCTGCTGGGCGCCTGGCTCAACCCGCTGCATCCTTACTTCGCGTTCGGGACCTGGGCGGCGAACCTGCTCGGTGGTCTGCTGGTCGGGATGGTGGTCGCGGCTTTCGCCCGCCACCCCGAGTTCGACGCCGCCTGGCGCCTGTTCCTGCTCACCGGTTTCCTCGGTGCCCTGACGACTTTCTCGACCTTCTCATCGGAATCGCTGGCACTGCTCCAGCACGGGCGCATCGCCTGGGCGATGGTTCACTCCGGCGCCCATCTGCTGGGCTCGCTGGTGATGGCTGCGCTGGGTTTTCACCTGCTCAGCCAGCCGCTCGCCTGAGCGCTGCCGGGAACCGCTCAGCGGCCCCCCTGTACTATCGGACCGAACGGATTCGGGAGGTTGTGCGGAGCGCTGCGCCAGTATTGCGGCGGCACCGATACGCTCGCGCCAAGCTCAGCAGCTGCCTGCCACGGCCAGTGGGGGTTGAACAGCATCGCCCGGGCGAGCGCAATCAGGTCGGCTTGCCCGTTGGCGACGATGGCCTCGGCCTGGCGGGGTTCGGTGATCAGGCCCACCGCCATCACCGGGATCGACACCTCCGCCTTGATCGCGGCAGCAAAGTGGACCTGGTAGCCGGGCTTGAGGTCGATCTTCTGGAATTGCGAGACGCCGCCGCTCGAGACATCGATCCAGTCGAGACCCAGTTCCGCCGCCCGCTTCGTGAACTCGATCGACTCGGGCAGGTCCCAGCTTTCGCCGCTCGGCAGGTCGGGCCGCCAGTCGCTGGCTGAAATCCGCATGCCCATCGGCCGTTCCGCCGGCCAGGCGGCGCGCATCGCTGCCAGGACCTCGAGCGGGAAGCGCATCCGGTTCTCGAGGCTGCCGCCGTACTGGTCGGTGCGCTGATTGGCCAGCGGCGAAAGGAACTGGTGCAGCAGGTAACCGTGGGCGGCGTGCAGTTCGATCGCGTCGAACCCCAGCCGCGCCGCACGCTGCGCCGCCGCGACGAAGCGCTCACGCAGGGCGGCGAGCTCGGCCACCGTGAGCGCCCGTGGCGCGCGCTCGCCGTCACACTGCGGGATGGCCGATGGCGCGACGGTCGTCCAGCCGCCGGCCTCGGGAGCCAGCAACTGGCCGCGCTCCCAGGGCAGGGCGCTCGAAGCCTTGCGTCCGGCGTGTCCGATCTGCAGGCAGATATGGGCGCCCGACAGCGGCCGGACGACGCCGAGCAGTTCTGCGAAGGCGGCCTCACAGCGCTCGTCCCAGAGCCCGAGGCAGCCCGGGGTGATCCGACCAGCCGGTTCCACCGCGGTAGCCTCGATGAACAACATGCCGGCGCCGGACATTGCCAGGCTGCCGAGGTGGACCTTGTGCCAGTCCTGGGCCAGCCCGTCACGGGCGGAGTAGGTGCACATCGGCGAGACCACGATGCGGTTGGCCAGTTCCACGTTGCGGATCTTCAGCGGGGTAAACAGCAAGCTCATTGGGGCTTCCTCAGATAAACAATTACCGGTAATTATGCGATAGCGCTTGAAATACCGGCCTTGACGCCCAAAATTCGCAATAACGAGTTCAATTTCAAGGCAATCCCATGCGCGGCGACAAGCTAACGACCCAGTTCCAGCAGGCCCTTAGCGAGGCGCACAGCCTCGCCCTGGCCAACGACAACCAATATATCGAGCCGATCCACCTGCTGGCGGCGATCATCGCGCAGCCCGACGGTGCCGGGCGGACCCTGCTGGAGCGCTCGGGGGTGAGGATCGGGGCGCTCAAGACCGCGCTCGACGGGGCTATCCAGAGCCTGCCGCAGGTCTCGGGCACCGGCGGCGACGTGCAACTCGGCCGTGACCTCAACAACCTGGTCAACCTCGCCGAAAAGGCGGCCGCCAAGCGCGGTGACCAGTACATTGCCAGCGACATGTTCCTGCTGGTGCTGGCCGACGACAAGGGCGAAGCCGGCCGGCTTGCCCGTTCGGCGGGCCTGGAGCGCCGGGCGCTGGAGGCGGCCATCGACTCGTCACGTGGCGGTGGGGCGGTCGATTCGGCCGAGGAAGAGGGCCAGCGCGAATCGCTCAAGAAGTATTGCATCGACCTCACCGAGTTGGCCCGGGCGGCCAAGCTTGATCCGGTAATTGGCCGCGACGACGAGATTCGTCGCACCATCCAGATCCTGCAGCGGCGAACGAAGAACAATCCGGTGCTGATCGGCGAGCCGGGAGTCGGCAAGACGGCGATCGTCGAGGGGCTGGCGCAGCGCATCGTCAATGGCGAGGTGCCGGAATCGCTCAAGCACAAGCGGGTGCTGGTGCTCGACATGGCAGCCTTGCTGGCGGGAGCCAAGTACCGTGGCGAGTTCGAGGAACGGCTCAAGGCGGTGCTCAAGGAAATCGCGGCCGATCAGGGTAATACCATTGTCTTCATCGACGAGATGCACACCCTGGTGGGAGCGGGCAAGGCCGAGGGTGCGATCGATGCCGGCAACATGCTCAAGCCGGCGCTCGCGCGCGGCGAGCTCCATTGCGTCGGCGCCACCACGCTCGACGAGTATCGCAAGTACATCGAAAAGGACGCCGCGCTCGAACGCCGCTTCCAGAAGGTGCTGGTCTCCGAACCGAGCGTCGAGGCGACGGTGGCCATCCTGCGCGGCCTGCAGGAACGCTACGAGCTCCACCACGGCGTCGAAATCACCGATCCGGCGATCGTCGCCGCGGCCGAACTCTCCAACCGCTACATCACCGACCGGTTCCTGCCGGACAAGGCCATCGACCTGATCGACGAGGCGGCCGCGCGCCTCAAGATGGAAATCGACTCCAAACCCGAGGTCATGGACAAGCTCGAACGCCGGCTGATCCAGCTCAAGATCGAACGCGAGGCGCTCAAGAAGGAAACCGACGATGCCTCGCGCAAGCGGCTCGATATGATCGGTGCCGACATCGAGCGGCTGGAACGCGAATACGCCGATTTCGAGGAGATCCTGCACGCCGAGAAGGCGGCCGTGCAGGGCGGCGCGCAGATCAAGGCCGAGATCGACGGCTTGCGCGCGAAGATGGCCGAGTTGCAGCGCAACGGCGATCTCGGTGCCGTCGCCGAAATCCAGTACGGCCGGCTGCCGGAACTCGAGCAGCGCCTCAAGGCGGCCAGTGCGGCCGAGGCCGAAGCCCCCGTCAACGGGCGGCCGCGGCTGCTGCGCACCCAGGTCGGCGCCGAGGAAATCGCCGAGATGGTGTCGCGCGCGACCGGCATCCCGGTGAGCAAGATGATGCAGGGCGAGCGCGACAAGCTGCTCGCGATGGAAGACTACCTGCATCGCCGCGTGGTCGGCCAGGACGAGGCAGTGCGGCTGGTGGCCGACGCCATCCGGCGCTCGCGCTCCGGTTTGGCGGACCGGCGGCGGCCCTATGGCTCGTTCCTGTTCCTGGGCCCGACCGGGGTCGGCAAGACCGAGCTGTGCAAGGCGCTGGCCGAGTTCATGTTCGACACCGAGGAGCACCTGATCCGCATCGACATGAGCGAATTCATGGAGAAGCACTCGGTGGCGCGGCTGATCGGTGCGCCGCCCGGCTACGTAGGCTACGAGGAAGGGGGCTACCTCACCGAGGCAGTGCGCCGCAAGCCCTACAGCGTGATTCTCTTCGACGAGATCGAAAAGGCCCACCATGACGTCTTCAACATCCTGTTGCAGGTGCTCGACGACGGCCGGCTGACCGACGGCCATGGCCGCACGGTGGATTTTCGCAACACCGTGGTGGTGATGACCTCGAACCTCGGCTCGCACGAGATCCACCAGCTCTCGAGCGATCCCAAGACCGATAACCCGGAACTCATCAAGGCCACCGTGATGGCCGAGGTCAAGCGCCATTTCCGGCCCGAGTTCATCAATCGGATCGACGAGATCGTGGTCTTCCACGCCCTCAGTGCCGAGCACATCGCCAATATTGCCAGGATCCAGTTCAGTGCTCTCGAGCAGCGGCTCGCGGAGCGCGAGATGTCGCTCTCGATCACCGATGCGGCGATCGCCGAGATCGCCAAGCTCGGTTTCGACCCCCAATACGGGGCCAGGCCGCTGAAAAGGGCGATCCAGCAGAAACTCGAGAATCCGATCTCCCGCCTGCTGCTCGAGGGTCGCTACGGGCCAAACGACGTCATTCCGGTCGATTTCGTGGACGGGGAGTTCGTCTTCGAGCGAACGGTGCACTGAGCTGGCCGCGTTTATGCTTTAC
>JAGXFG010000018.1 GCA_024637395.1 Burkholderiaceae bacterium
ATCATCATGGTGGTCAACCTGCTGGTCGATCTCAGTTACAGTTTCTTGGATCCTCGCATCAAACATGCTTGAAAAGCCCATTACGGATTCGACCTCTGTCGAACTGCCAATCGTGTCACGGGCTCTTGGCGATCCGGGCCAGCGCTCTTCCGGGCGCCTGCGGCTTGACGTACTGCTTGCTGACCGCGGTGCCTTGACCGGGCTGATTCTGATTGCGGCGATTGCTCTCATCGCGATGTTGGCTCCCTTCATCGCACGGGATCCGACCGCACAAAGCATCGTGAATGCGCTGCAACCGCCAAGCGCGGATTACTGGTTTGGCACCGACGAATTCGGTCGCGACATCTTCAGTCGCGTCATCTACGGTACGCGGCCGGCATTGTTTGTCGGTTTGCTCTCGGTGGTCGTCTCGCTGAGTGTTGGTGTGCCGCTGGGCATGTTGGCCGGCTTTCGTGGCGGGTGGCTCGATACGGTAATCTCGGGCGTCGTTGACGTGATGCTGTCCTTCCCGGCGCTGCTGCTTGCGCTGATGATCGTCACGCTGGTCGGCTCTGGGCTCTTCGTGCTGGTGTTGGCGATTGGCGTCGCCCATGTGCCGATCTTTGTGCGTCTGGCGCGTAGTTCGACCTTGCTGATACGCGAACTCGACTACGTGGCTGCCAGCCGTTCATTCGGTGGGAAGGCGCGACATATTTTGTTGCAGCACATCCTGCCCAACATTGTCGGTCCGCTCATCGTGATGGCAACGCTGAGCATTGGCGGCGCGATCCGGGAAGAGGCGGCATTGAGCTTTCTCGGCTTAGGGATACAACCCCCGCAGCCCAGCTGGGGGAATCTGATTCGCGATGGCGTCACAACGATCCTTGAGGCGCCATGGCTGGCCCTGATTCCGGGGCTGTGTCTGACCTTCAGTGTTCTCGCGTTCAACATCCTCGGCGACGCGGTGCGCGATATTCTCGATCCGCGCGACCTGGCGTCATCAGCTATCAAGAAGGGGAAGACAGCATGAATCATCAAGTCGGACGTCGCCTGCGTGTGGCAATCGCCGGATTCAAACTGGAATCGGTGACTTTCTTGCCCAACCTTACGACGCTGACCGATTTCCAGGCAGCGGAATGCTCGGGAGCCACGCTGATCGACGGGCATCGTGGTGCCAATACGCCGGTTGGCGGCTTCATTGCCGTGTGCGAGCGCGAAGGCGTGGAGATGGTGCCGATCGTCTATACCGAAGTCGGTGCGGCTGGACCAGCCTCGGACGAGGCTTTCGATCACTACCTCGGCCGTTTTCTCGCCGGGCTGAAAGATGTGGATGTGGATGGTGTGCTGCTCGATCTGCACGGCGCCATGACGACCCCCACCCGCATGGATGCCGAAGCCGACATCTTCGCCGCGGTGCGGCGTCAGGTGGGTGCCCAGACGCGGATCATGGCGGCGCTCGACTACCACGCGAATCTGGACGAGAGCACACTGCTCAAGGCCGACGCCGTGTTCGGTTATCACTTCTCGCCGCACATCGACCAGGCCGAAACGGGGGCGCGCGCGGCTGAATGCATGGTGCGCACCCTGCGCGGTGAGATCGACCCGGTGTGGGCGATCGTGAAGCCGGGTCTGATGGTGCCAAGCATCTTCAGTGCCACCTCACTCGAGCCGCTTGCCGGCTTGGTGCAGGATTCGATCCGGCGGGCAAGAGACTGCGCGAGCTATCTCGACGTGTCGGTATTTGCGGGCTTTTCCTATGCCGATGTTCCCAGCTGCGGATTCTCCGTGCTTGCCGTAACCGACGGGGACCGTGAGTTAGCTAGGGAGACTGCCACCGAATTATCGGAAACCATTCGGGCTTCCCGGGCAGCATTCAGTCATACCGAGCTCCTGCATGGCATCCCGGACGGCATCGCGGAGGCCGTTCGGATCGCCGAGCACAATGATCGTCCGGTGGTACTGTTGGAACACGCCGACCGCATGGGTGATTCAACCTACCTGTTGCGCGAAGTCGTCGCCCGCCAACTGGGGCGCACCGCGGTTCCATTTCTATGGGACCCCCAGGCGGCCTCGATTGCCGCGGCCGCAGGGGTCGGTGCGCAGGTGCGGTTGTCAGTTGGCGGACACAGCTCGGAGCGGGCGGGCGGTGCGGTGACCATCGAAGGGAAGGTCGTATTTGCCGGGCCGAAGTCGTACCACGTCACCGGGCCTTACTACACTGGTCGACTGGCGAATCTGGGCAACACGGTCGTCATCGATGCCGGCTTCCTTGTGCTCAGCATCACGTCGCGCCAGTTCGTCGCCGTGGATGAGGACTGTTTCACTCAGTTCGGGATGCGGGCCAGCGACTTCGACTTCATCGTGCTGCGCTCGAAAACCCATTTTCGCGCCGCCTACGAGTCATTGGCTGCCGCGATCGTCATCATCGATACGCCCGATTGGGGCCCAGCAGATCTGACAACGCTGAACTATGTCCACGTTGCACGGGATCGAACTTATCCTTTTTCGGACGCCGCATGACGCAATCTGCTGGCCCGCCACCGCTGCTTTCGGTGCGCGACCTGAGCCTTTCGATCAGGAGCGCTATGCCCTACAAGCTGGTCGATGGCGTTTCCTTTGATGTGCCCGAGGGCGGCGTCCTCGGAATTGTCGGAGAGTCTGGTTGTGGCAAGAGCGTGACTGCTATGTCGCTGTTGCGCCTCAATAGTCCTGCGATTGAGTTGACGGGTGGGCAGATACTGTTCGGTGGAGAAGATCTGGTGCGATGCAGCGATGAACGCATCCGCAAAGTGCGCGGCGCTGAAATTTCCATGATCTTCCAGGAGCCGATGACATCGCTCAATCCGGTCTTCACGGTCGGAAATCAGATCGTCGAAGCCCTGCAGGCGCATGAAAACATTTCCGAGCAGGCGGCGCGCAAGATCGCCATCGATTTTCTCGGCCATGTCGGAATTCCCTCGCCACAGACGCGATTCGACAATTTTCCGCATCAGCTCTCCGGGGGGATGCGGCAGCGCGCCATGATTGCGATGGCGCTCGTCTGCAAGCCGCGGTTGATCATCGCCGACGAACCCACCACCGCGCTTGACGTGACGATTCAGGCCCAGATCCTTGATCTGCTGCGTCGTTTGCGCGCGGAGCTCGGCATGGCGGTGATCATGATTACCCACAACCTGGGGGTCATCGCCGAAATCGCCGATCGTGTGGTAGTCATGTACGCCGGGCGCGTCGTCGAGCGTGCCTCGGTCGGCGCCTTGTTTGATCGGCCAGCGCATCCATACACCGAGGGCTTGCTGGCCAGCGTGCCACCGCTGGATCGTGACGTCGACCGGCTACCAACCATCGTCGGCACGGTGCCGTCGCCTCAGGCCATGCCGACCGGATGCCGATTTGCGGGTCGCTGTCCGTATGTCCAGGACGCATGCATGCGGACGGATCCGGCGCTGGTCAGCGTTGGTCAAGACCATGCCGCGGCTTGCATTCGCCATACGGGCTATAGCGCATGAATTCCACCCCAACCGCCGCGGTGCCGTGCGACCCCGCGCCGATGCTGCTGGAGGTCAACGATCTGGCCGTTCACTTTGCCGTGAAGGCCGTGGGCGCGCCCTGGAAGAAGCCAGGCCTGGTGAGGGCCGTCGATGGTGTCTCGCTGGAACTGCGCGCCAATGAAACGCTCGGTCTGGTGGGCGAGAGCGGTTGCGGGAAATCGACGCTGGCGCGCGCCGTGATCCGTTTGCTCTCCCCGAGCCGTGGTCAGGTGCGATTCCAGGGCCGCGATATCGCAGCGCTTTCGGAGCGCCAGTTGGGCGACATGCGCGCGAATATTCAAATGGTCTTTCAGGACCCATCGAGTTCGCTGAACCCGCGCATGACCGTTTCCCAGCTGATCGCTGAACCCATGCGGATTGCTCGTTGGGAGGCTGCTCGCATCCAGGAGCGCATCGCGGAGCTGTTGTCGTTGGTTGGTCTCGATCAGAGTCATCTGCAACGCTATGCGCACGAATTTTCGGGCGGGCAAAAGCAGCGCATCGTCATCGCCCGGGCGCTTGCTCTCTCGCCCAAACTGGTGGTCTGCGACGAGCCGGTATCGGCGCTTGACGTCTCGGTACAGGCGCAGATCCTGAACTTGCTCAAGGACATTCAGGATCGCTTGGGCGTGAGTTACCTGTTCGTAGCCCACGATTTGGGGGTGATCCGGCAAATTGCGCACCGCGTGATGGTGATGTATCTGGGAAAGATCGTCGAAGAAGCGCCGAAAGCGGACTTCTTTCAGCGGCCGCTGCATCCCTACTCACAGGCTTTGCTCTCGGCAATTCCACGACCAAGGCCTGGGGTCGCCAGCAGTCGTATGGTCCTCACCGGGGATTTGCCCTCACCGTTGGATCCGCCGAGCGGCTGCCGCTTCCGCACCCGCTGCCCGCTGGCGCAGGCACTGTGCGCCGAACAGGAACCTGCGTTTCAGGAGCTCTCTGCTGGCCATCGTGTCGCGTGTCACTTTGCGCAAGCTGCGCCAATCACCGTCAACTAGGAGGAGGCGAGATTGTTCGGTGCCATCGACATGAAGCAGGCGGTGGGCAATCTGCGTGCGAAAGCGCAACAGTTGTTTGACGCATTGCGCTCGGGCAGTCTGGACCACGAACTGGGCGGAGTGTCGCGGGATTCCTACGGTCGGGGCGAACAATTCGCTCACGACCTGGTCGCGCACCATGCGGCTTCGATCGGGCTGGAGGTGCGGCACGATGACGCCCGCAATTCCTTCATGGTTTGGGCAGGGAGTGATCCCGACCTGCCCGCAGTTGTCATTGGATCTCATCTCGATTCCGTCGCCGGCGGCGGGAACTTTGACGGCGCTGCTGGCGTCATCGCTGGCCTAATTGCCGTCGAGGCGCTCCAGGGGATTGGATTCCGACCGCAGTGCGACGTGATCGTCATGGCCATCCGGGCTGAGGAAAGCGCTTGGTTCCACGTCCCATACGTGGGCAGTCGCGCCGCACTTGGGCGCCTTCCCGCGGGCGCGCTGGTAGCCCGCCGCGTGGATACCGGGCGCACGCTCGAAGACCATGTTCGCGCCGCCGGGGGTGATCCGGAGGCGCTGCGAGCCGGGAAGGCATCACTAACCACAGAGTGCGTCAAGTTCTTCTTCGAGGTCCATATCGAACAGGCGCCGACGCTGGCCAATTCGCAATATCCGATTGGGATCGGCACGGCAATTCCGGGAAATTTCCGGTTTCCTGGGGCAAGGGTCATAGGCGAATACGGGCACGTTGGCTTGCCTCGTCGCTTTCGCAACGATGCTGCGCTGGCGGGCGCCGAGTTCGCGGTGGCGCTGGAACAGGTCTGGGAGCAATGGGATCGCGCGGGCCGGCAGATGGCGGTCACGATTGGCGAGTTCCATACCAACAACGCGCGACACGCGATGACCAAAGTGCCCGGTGAATTCGCGTTCAGTCTGGATGTGCGCGCCTACGATGAGCGGGATCTCGAAGAGTTGTTTGCTCGTGTGTTGCAGATCGTCTCTGAAATCGAATCCCGACGCGGCGTGAAGTTCGAACTCGGGCGGCGCACGAATTCCGAAGTGGCCACGGCGGATGCCGCAGTAATGCTTCAATTGGAGGACTGCGCCAGGCGCCTCGCGATTCCCGCTATGCGGCTCGCCAGTCCGGCGTCCCACGATGCGGCAACCTTCTTCGCCGCTGGTATCCCGTTTGCCATGCTGTTTGTGCGCAACCCCAATGGCAGCCACCATTCTGAGGAAGCGATGGATACCGGCGACTTTCTGCTGGCCACAGCGGTGCTGGCCGAATGGTTGGCTAACGGGGTTTGAGGTTCGAAGGCACTGGCGTCCAGCAGCGATCGGTATCGTCCCCATTGGTCGCCGGGGAGCTGATCCCGTGTCTACGTCGCCTCAAATGCGGACCGTTCGGAGTTGTCCTCGGGCGCGCCCAATTGTTGCACTACCTGTCGCTCAGAGCCGTGTAACATCGGCCGGTAAGCCTCATGTGAGATGCAGATGCTTGGGCCTGCCCGTACGTCCGCAGAGACGGACGCGCGGGTGAGCCCGAATGCTGTCTTACGTCTTCTCCTTGGCCAGAGGCTTCGTGGCCATGACTGCCTGACCGCTTCCGCTATGGACTCAGAGCCGAGCATGGTGCCGGTAGTCAACGGGCCGATGGTGTCCGATAATCGTTGGGCCACGCCAGCTTCGATCATTCCGGGCGGTTCCTACTTGTGACCATTACATCTCCTATCGCAAACCACGGCCGCGGCATGCGCCGATCTTGTGCCGCCAGCCTGGTGGCTGGCCTGCTGATGTTGAGCGGATGCAGCGAGGGGTCGCGCCTGCCGTTCGATGCCGGCGTCGGTGCCAATCCCCGTCTCCCACCGGCCGAGCAGGAATTGATTCCAACAGTTAACGTCGCCAAGGCCCGTGGCTGGCCCGCGGGTGCCACGCCACGCGCGGCGATGGGACTGTCGGTGACGCCATTCGCCCAGGGGCTGGACCATCCGCGCTGGGTCTATGTCTTGCCCAACGGCGACGTGCTGGTCGCCGAAAGCAATGCACCGCCGAAACCGCAGGACGGCAAGGGCATCAAGGGCTGGGTAATGAAGCTGGTGAAGCAGTACACCGGAGCAGGAACGCCGAGCGCGAACCGGATCACGGTATTGCGTGATGCCGATGGCGACGGGCTGGCCGAGACGCGTTCGGTGCTGCTCGCGGGACTGCATTCACCATTCGGCATGGCGCTGGTCGGCGAGCGGCTCTACGTCGCCAATACCGATGCGGTCGTTTCATTTCCCTATGTGGCCGGGCAACTGCGTATCGAGGCCGCGCCGACCAGGCTGGTCGAACTGCCGGCGGGTCCGATCAATCACCACTGGACCAAGAACGTGATCGCCAGTCCCGACGGCCAGAAGCTGTATGTGACGGTGGGTTCAAACAGCAACGTGGCCGAGAACGGCATCGCCCAGGAGGTAGGGCGGGCAGCGATCTGGGAAGTTGACATCGCCACCGGCGCCCACCGCATCTTCGCCAGTGGACTGCGCAACCCCAATGGTATGGGTTGGGAACCCGGTTCGCAGATCCTTTGGACGGTGGTCAACGAACGTGACGAACTCGGCAGCGATCTGGTGCCCGACTATCTGACGTCAGTGCGTCGCGGGGCGTTCTACGGCTGGCCCTACAGCTATTTTGGAACCCATGTGGACAGCCGCGTACAGCCACCAGCACCTGGCATGGTCGCCAAGGCAGTCGTGCCGGAGTACGCGCTGGGCACGCA
>JAGXFG010000019.1 GCA_024637395.1 Burkholderiaceae bacterium
TGAGCGTCTCGTGGGCTCGGAGATGTGTATAAGAGACAGGTACTGCTGCATCGAATACCGGAATGCAAAAGCCAGTGCGGCGTATGCGCTGTCGAAAAGTGGTTCTTGTTCAATTCGTGATGCGGCGTGGTTGTCCATGCTCAATTTGTCTCCTCCTGATAAGCCTTGCAGCGGCGCCCGTGGTTGCGGCGCTTCCCCTTGTCGTCCTTTGCCGTACAGATCGTGATCGGCTTCCCCCAGATCGTCTCCGTGTGCTCGCTGGTGCAGCCTTTGCACGTCCGGGCTTCCTCAGCCAGCAGGATCTCCAACGGGTCGCGGAACACCAGGCGGGATGGGATTTCGCGTTCGGCCATCACAGCGGCCACGCTTCGACACGGGCAGACGCCGAAGGGCTGTAAATCTTCACAACCTTCAGCTCGCACACCTGCTTGTCGTCCTTCCAGACGATCTCGTTCATGGCATCGAAAATGCCCTTGATCACGTTATCCATGTCGGGCTTTGTGGTCGGCCTGATCTGGTGCGCGAGCGCGGCCCCGATTTTCTTTCCCGACCAGCTGGCCGGCGGTGTGACGTAGAGGCAGATGTCGACGGCAACAGGCCCATCGAGAAGCGGGCGCCCGCGCATCGCTTCCTCGGCTTTCACCTTGACCAGGTTCTCGTAGCTGGCGGTCTTTTCCGGGGTGTACGTCGTCACGAATGCGCCGCGACGTGCGAACTTCGGCCGCCCCTTTCCGACCGGCGTGCCGGGGATCACAAAAGCGATTGCTGTCTGGTGTTCCATTGCCGTTTCGTCTCCTCGATGAGTTGTTGCGCGGCCGCTGCCCCGCGTTTCTTCTTCACGTCCGCGTAGTACGCCAGCCGGGTGAGCCTGTCCCAGCGCATCACCAGCCGGCCCTCGCATTCCAGGCGGTGTTTCTCCCCCCAGGTGCAGTTCGGTTTGCTGCATGGATTCGCCCCGCACATTCAGACCCGCTCGCCGCGGTCGATCTTCGCGCGGCGCACCATGTCGTCGGTGACGCCGGCAGCCTCGTAGACCCGGGCCTTGAATGCCGGGAATGGCTCGTCGCGTTGCTGGGTGATGCCGTGCTCGACGGCCTTGGATTCGATGCCTGACGCCGACAGGAACCATTCCTCGGCGGGCAGGGCAGGGAGCGAGGAAACCGCAGCGGCGTCGCGCCGTCGGCCCTCTGCTGCGGCCAACACCCAGGCAAAGCCCTTGCCCTTGCTGGATGCCTCGGGGCCTATCGCCGTGATCTCGTCAGCAGTCAGACCCTCCTCCAGAAGCTTGAGCAGCTTTGGGTTCTGCGGGTTTACGCCTTGAACCCCATCATTTTTGAGGCGCGCGCAGATGCTGCCAGCGACCGTGCCGCCCTCAGGTATACCGATAGCGCCCGCTATAGGTTTTATATGGTGTCTGGTGTCTGGTGCTTGGTGAGCTTTCGTCTGGGTTTCGTTTTCGGAACCCACAAATAACCCAATGGGTTTTTGTTCGGTTTGTCCTTGGTTCTTCCGTGGACGTCCGCCACGCTTCCCATTTTCTTGGGCCGCTTTGATCTTGGTTTGCGCTTTGGCGATCTCTTCCTCAGCGCGGTGGTTGATCCAGATGCCGCCGACCAGCTCGAAGAAGTCGCTCAGAACGGAGTCGACCGCCTGCTTTTCGTCCCGGGTGCGTGCCCGCGCGAGGCGGTGCACCTGGTCGGCCGGGATGCCGCATTCGGTGGCGTAGTAGCGATCGAGCAGGATACTGTACGCCCCGTGCTCAATCATCGTCAGGTGGGCGGTGTCCTTGGCGTAGTCGCCGAGGTGGCGTTCGTAGTAGTTCAATTGAAGAGTTCCCCCTGCCCAACGAAGGGGAGCCCGACCGGCCGGATCGTGATTCCGCTGAGCCGATCCTTTCGCCGCGGTTGCTCGACCAGTTCCTTGGTTTCGTTCAGCAGCTCGTTCACGCGTGCCGACACGGTCGACTTCTGCATCGTCAACGCCTCCGCGAGCTCGCCGATGCTCCAGTCGCCACCGCGCTGCTTGATGAAGCTGAGGATGCGGTTGCGCTGCTGGGCGGACTGGCCGCGGTGCGCGTGGTAGGCGTCGCAGGCTGTGGACTGTTGATCGATCCTCATGGCGTCAGCCCTGCGGATAGTCGTTCATGTCCAGCAGCCAATCGGCGACCGTGATGAGCAGCCAGCAAACGGCCGCCATGCAGAAGTAGAGAATGGCGTTCATGCTGTCCTCGCAGTCCCGATAGAGCGCAGGTGTTCCAGCTGCTTCATCGCGTTGGTCATCACTGTGGCCGCGCTGTTGATCGCCTCGACAAGCCGGACTTCCTCGTCCTTGGGAGCCTTCCGGTCCGGACGGGCATGCATGGTTTCGTCGCACGCGTACATCAGGGGGTCGTAGCACCCGCAGAATTTCATGGCCGCGATGATCTGGCCGAAGGTCAGGCGCTCGTCCTTTTCGGAGTTCAGGCAAGCCTTGAGACGCGCGTAGGCCGAGTCCGGCTTGAGGTGGGGGAACAGAAAGCACGCCAGCTCCTTGGGGGCTTTCTGGCTATTGCTGACCATCAGGTTCAGCGCCTCGTACTCGTCTTCGTAGAACAACTTCGATTGCATCGTTCCTCCTTCCCCTAATGATTAGGGGGCGATAGGGGTGCCGGATTCGGGAAAAAAAAAGATGATTCGCACCGTCAGGCAGCGAATCGCTCCGGGTAAATGATTTGGGTCTCGGTGACCTCGTTGTCGAAGTACTTGACCAGCGTCTCGGCGAGTTCCTTCGACGGCACCTGAATCCCGCGCTCGATCCGGCTCAGGTTTCCGGTGTCGGTCCCGACATCGTTCGAAACCTTCTGGAGCGTCAGTTCTCGCTTCAGCCGGGCTTTCTTCAGGGGGGAATCCTTCTGTTGGGAGGCTTCTGCGTTCGCTTCGGCCTGAGGCTCTTCAGCAGGGGATTTCATGACACTCGATCTCGAAGGAAATAACACGGCTCCGATTCTGCGGAAACCGCAGAATGATTGTCAAGCAGAATCTGCGTTTTCCGCTTTGCGTGTTGCGCAGAAAGCGCAGGACAATGGCGGCATGAACGTAGGGAGCGAAATAAGACGCCGCCGCAAGGCCCTGAAATGGACCCTTGAGGACCTGGCCGGCAAGGTGGACAGCGACACCGGCAACCTGTCGCGCGTCGAAACTGGGAAGCAGGGCGCCAGCGAGGACATGCTGCGGAAGATCGCCGCCGCGCTCGGCTGCTCGGTGGCCGAGCTTTTCGCTGGGGCAGAAGGGGCCACCAACATCGCGCCGACCCCGATGGGCGCGCGGCGCATCCCATTAGTCAGCTACGTCCAGGCCGGGCATATGACGGAGATTGTGGACAGCTACCAGCCCGGCGACGGTTCCGAATGGATCCTCACCGACCTCGAGTTATCCACGAACGCCTTCGCGCTGAAGATCAAGGGCGACTCCATGCTTCCAGAGTTCCGGGAGGGTGACACGGTCATCATCGACCCGCATGTGCAGCCTCTGCCGGGAGATTTTGTCGTCGCCAAGAACGGCGATAACGAAGCCACATTCAAGAAATACCGTCCGCGCGGGTCGGACAAACAAGGGGAGGCGGTGTTCGAGCTGGTGCCGCTCAACGAGGACTATCCATCGATGCGGTCTGACATCAACCCCGTCCGGATCATTGGCACGATGGTCGAGCACCGGCGGTACCGTCGGAAATAGCATGGCGTCGAGCATCCTGGTAGCGACTCCCGGAAGCTTCGACCTGATTCGCGCGTCGCTCGAAGGCTCGATCGCGACGGTTTTCCCGAAGTCCCGCGGGAGCGGATACGACGCTGCCGTCAACTTCGCCCGCCAGGCGGCCCGATACGAGGAAGCCGAAATCGGGAAAACCCTGTTTCACTTCGCCGCCTTTGGTCGCACGCGCGAGCAGGCCGCGCTGGCGCTCTCGCTGGTGCGCAACCTGCGCGGCACCAAGGGCCTGCAGATCGTCGCCGGCGGCAAGCTCACCCAGGACGCGTTTCGCACCGAGGCTGTGCTTGAATGCTTCCTTGAGGCATCCGGCCTGCCGGATCCTCGCGCGCATTGCGTTCAGATCGTGCACGAGTCGCATTTGGTCGAGCGCTACTTATCCGGTCACACGTCGGCTGCATCGATCGATGTCGCGGACATCATGCGCAACGCCTTTCAGCGCGACGACGAGCCGCATGGCAGGGTGTACGAATTCCCGTGCCGCTACCTGCTGTCACGCGGCTTCAAGTTTCAGCCAGGCCACCCATCATCGGAGGCCGATCAGTTACGATCGGCGGCGGTTCGTGAGGGCTGTGATTGGTGTCCGTTTCTGTCGAGCACGATGAAAAAGGAGGGGTAGGGATGGAGCAAAGAACGAAGCAGGCCAACGAGAAGTTCTGCGTCGAGTGCGGCGAGATCATCAACCAGAAGGCCGAGATTTGCCCGAAATGCGGTGTCCGTCAGCCGGCGCTCGTCGGGGTGCCGTCTGGGATACCAAACCAGCGGCGCTGCACGTCGTGCGGGTTCACCGGCCAGATGAAGACCTGGCTGCGCAACTACAACGGCCCGCAGTTCATCGCAATCCTGCTGCTGCTCCTGTGGATTATCCCCGGCCTGCTCTTCATCGCCTGGGGGTGGGGCAAGTACAAATGCCCGAACTGCGGGAAGCTCGGCGAGAACGCTCCGGCCTGAACCATGGGTGTTCTGGCCGCCGCTTTCCTCGCCAGCGTCATCGGGATCAGCGACGGCGACACTATGACAGTCCTGCACGAACGTGAGCCAGTCAAGATTAGGCTCGCAGAGATCGATGCGCCAGAGAAGGCCCAGCCGTTCGGCACCAAGTCAAAGCAGGCGCTATCCGATCTTTGCTTCGGCAAGCAGGCCGAGGTCGTGCCACAGACGAAAGACCGCTATGGGCGCACGATCGCGCGCGTTAAGTGCGACGGGCAGGACGCGAGCGCGCACCAGGTGCAGGCCGGAATGGCTTGGGTGTACGACCGCTATGTGACGGACCGCAGCCTATATATGCCCCAGGACATGGCGCGGTCGGGGAGGCGAGGGCTGTGGGGTGACGCGAATCCGCTAGCACCGTGGGAATGGAGGAAGAAATGAACCCGGCGGCAGGAAGCCAGCATGACATACTGAGGTCAAATGAAATGGTCAGAATCGGTCAACTCGTCCCTGGGAGTGAACAGGCGGTCGGCGAGGGCATCACTGCCCCCGTCCGAGCCCACATTATTCTTGATGGGCGCACCGAAATCACTGTACTAAAGCGGTTGCCGGAAGATGGAATACTCGCTGAAGCCTTCTGTGCTGTGCTTCTGCGAGCTTGGGGTTTGCCGGTTCCCGAGCCTTTACTTGTCAAAACCCCGGATGGACTCGCTTTTGCGAGCCTTGATGCAGGCTATCCTAATTTAAAGCAACGACTTGGTTGGCGCGACGACCTTCCTGAAGCTGAAAGCCATGCGCTCATATTGACTGGTGCAACTATCGTCAGTAATTGGCCAGATGCCGGGCTCGCGCTGGCTGCTGATGAGGCCATCGCAAACGCAGACCGCAATCTTGGAAATGTCCTCTGGGATGGCGTTGACCACGCTTACATCGACCATGAGCGCACTCTTGGACGAGTGCCTCATCAACAGAACCTGATGGCTACGTTTGCCTGTTTGGCCAATATGGGCGAGGCCGTCGAAAAGAGCGCTGTTGCAGCGGCGCTCGCGATGTCTGCCACACTGCCGTCTGGGATAGAAACGCTTGGCGGGCTTGATGCCAGCGGTTATGCTGACTTGGTTTGCAGTCGCGTAACTGGGCTTGCCGGAGCGGTGCTCAAACGATTCCCGAAGCCAACTGACCTGCTGACCGGGCTTTAACCAATGCAGCTAGAAACTCAGCAAAATACCCTGTGGAGACCGGTTTTTTGGGAGCCGGTACAAGGCACTGGCGAGCGCCTGATGGTTGGCGTTCTGGTCGAGCGTGAAGGCGAGTTCACGGCCCGCCAGACCATTCGCGACGATGTGCTCGACTTTCTCTACGGAAAAGCGGCGGCAGGTCCGCGGGCGCTGATGCGCACAGCCTTCGATGTGTGGACCTCGTTGGGAAAGAGCGTTGCGGCGGTTGACTGGCCTTATCTCGGCATGAGCCC
The DNA here is from genome assembly GCA_024637395.1 of Burkholderiaceae bacterium. Classification (GTDB taxonomy): domain Bacteria; phylum Pseudomonadota; class Gammaproteobacteria; order Burkholderiales; family Burkholderiaceae_E; genus JAGXFR01. The sequence continues at coordinate 6,142 of JAGXFG010000019.1, forward strand.
CGGCGAACTGCGCCACACCTACACAGCGAGTGTTCCCGACGCACTACGCCAGGCGGTGCTCATGTTCTCCAGCTTGGGCAACCCTGACAAGCTTGATGATTTGGAAGAATCCGATGCGCCAACGCAGGAAGACAGCAACCGCCGCTTCGCCACTGAAGTGCGTGAGGCCGCGCTTGCCGAGCGGCCAGACTTGGAACCATATTTTGGCCGTAGTGCTGTGCTCATTGAGGGCGGTGAGCCTACTCGGTTTGGCTTCTGTAGTCCGCGTGCGATTATCCATTTCGGCGTCCTGTCACCGGTACGCCAGCCGTCCGGGGTGCGCGATGCCCGCGCCCGTCTGTGGGAATTACACCGAGCCCGCGAATTGGCAGGCTTGACGATAGCCGCCTTGCTTTTTGCCGCGCCGCGCCAAGATGACCCAACGCTTTCCACCAGACAGCTTGACGCTGCTAGACGTAACCTTAACGAAATCGAGCGCGAAGCGGACAGTTACAAAATGCGCTTCTTGCCGGTCACTAGTGCTGCGTCTGGTGCGGAAGCCTTGATCTCACTCACGTAGCACACGTTAGCTCGACATTGGCCCGCTTCGGCGGGCCTTTTTTGTGCCATTGGCACTTTCTCTCCGACCTATACCCCCGCAAGCGGTCTCGCGCTTTGCCTGTCTGCGACCCAAAACCCCGGTTTTACCGCCGGTTTGGTAGCATCGCGCCATGACACCTCAAGCCTTCATCGCCAAATGGCGCGACAATCCACTATCGGAGAAGGCGGGGGCACAGCCCCACTTCCTCGACTTGTGCGACGTACTCGGGGTCGACAAGCCCAACGACCCCGAGAACTACTGCTTTGAACGCGGCGCCACTCGAACCGGCGCTGGGCATGGCTGGGCTGATGTCTGGAAACGTGGCGCCTTCGCATGGGAGAACAAGGCACCCGGCAAAGACCTAGGCGCGGCGCTCAAGCAGTTGATGACCTACGCCCTCGCGCTCGACAACCCGCCGCTGTTGGTTGTGTCAGACCGCAACCGAATCGAAATACACACCCACTTCACCGGAACGCCGAGCGTAGTCCACAGCATCCCGCTGGAAGAAATCGGCCAGCCGCTAAATCTACAAAAGCTGCGCTGGCTGTTCGAAGCGCCCGACCGCTTCAAGCCCAAGCTCACGACCTACGCAGTCACCGAAGAAGCTGCGCGCAGGATGGGTGAACTGGCCGAGCGCCTGAATGCGCGCGGCAATACACCGCAACAGACCGCCCATTTTCTGATCCAGTGCGTGTTCTGTATGTTCAGCGAAGACGCGAAACTGTTGCCGGACAAACTGTTCGAGACCGTTCTCGACAAGTCCAACCCCGACGGCGCCAAGGCACAGTCACGATTGGCCCAACTATTCGAGGCGATGCGCGTTGGTGGCGACTTCGCCATGAACGACATCCCTTGGTTCAATGGCGGGCTGTTCAAACAAATCGAGGTGCCGGCGCTCACAACCAACGATGTTGTTCAACTGTTGGATGCCGCGCGGATGGACTGGGGCGCAATCGAACCCGCCATCCTCGGCACCCTGTTCGAGCGCGGGCTCAACCCCGAAATGCGCAGCCAACTCGGCGCGCACTACACCGACCCCGCCACCATCCAGAAGCTCATCCGCCCGGTGATCGAAGCGCCGCTGCTGGCCGAGTGGGAGGATGTCCGATCGAAAATTGAAAAGCTGGCTCCGAAATTTAACTACGATCAGCGCAGTAAGAAAAAGGCGAAACCCAATGCCGAGCGGCGTGAAGGCCAAAGCCTTTTTAACGCATACCTTGTGCGTTTAAGGAACTACCGCGTGCTAGACCCCGCCTGCGGTAGTGGCAACTTTTTGTATCTGGCCCTGAAAGCCCTGAAAGACATTGAACACCGCACCAATCTCCAAGCCGAGGCGCTGGGGCTACACCGTGAACTCTCCATCGAATCAAGCCCGGCCAATGTGCTCGGTATCGAACTCAATCCCTACGCCGCCGAACTCGCTCGCGTCACCGTGTGGATCGGCGAAATCCAGTGGATGCTGACGCACGGCTATGCGCTGCGGCGCGACCCGATCCTGCAGCCGCTCGATCACATCGAGAACCGCGATGCGGTGTTGACGGCGGAAGGAGGCGAACCCGAATGGCCCGCTGCCGACGCCATCGTTGGCAACCCACCTTTTCTCGGCGGCAGCAAGAAGCGTGGCAAACTCGGGGACGAAACCTTCGATGCGCTCAACCGCGTATACAAGGATCGCATTCCCGGCGGTGCCGATCTGGTGACCTACTGGTTCGAGAAAGCTCGCGCCCAGATCGAGGCGGGTACGACGCAGCGCGCCGGGCTGGTCGCCACCAACTCGATTCGCGGCGGCAGTAATCGCAAGGTGCTGGAACGAATTCTGCTGACCGCGCCGATCTTCGAAGCCTGGAGCGACGAAGAATGGATCAACAACGGTGCGGCGGTGCGGGTGTCGCTGGTGTGCTTTGGGGATGGTAGGGGAGCCACGCTCGACGGGCATCCGGTGACCGAGATTCACGCTGACCTGACGGCCGGTAACGAAACCAGTGGCGCGCTTGATCTCACGCTTGCGAAGCCACTTATGGAGAACTCAGTGGTTTGCTTTCAGGGCGCTTCCAAAAAAGCCAAATTTGAAATTGCCGGCGAGATCGCACGCGCATGGCTGAAGCACCCCAATCCACACGGTAAACAAAACTCAGATGTTGTGCGCCCTTGGTCTAATGGCATCTCACTCATGCGTAATCGTGAAGACCTGTGGATTATCGACTACGGCACCACCATGCTGGACAGCGACGCTGCGCTTTACGAAACACCTTTTCAATACGTTGGGGAACATATCAAACCCGAACGAATGAAAAACAACCGCGAAACCTACCGGAAATATTGGTGGCGTTTGGCTGAGCCTCGGCCTGGTTTACGTACGGCCATACGAGGGCAGGAGCGTTATATTGCAACTGTTGCACATTCAAAACACCGGATATTCGCCTGGCTAAATTACGCAGTTAGCCCTGACCAAGCACTCATCGTGATCGCCCGCGCCGACGACACCACATTCGGCATCCTGCATTCACGCTTTCACGAACTGTGGTCGCTGCGCATGGGCACATCGCTGGAAGATCGGCCCCGCTACACCCCAACGACCACCTTTGAGACCTTCCCTTTCCCTGCCGGCCTGACCCCGCGCGTCACGCCCGCCGGCCCGCAGGTAGAGGCCATTGCCACCGCCGCGAAGCAGCTCAACGCCCTGCGCGAAACCTGGCTCAACCCGCCGGAGTGGGTGGACTGGGTGAGGACAAAGGAAGAGGAACAGGCCGGCTTCCCGCTGCGCCCGGTCGCCAAACCAGGCCATGAGGCCGAACTGAAGAAGCGCACCCTGACCAACCTCTACAACGCTCGCCCGGCTTGGCTCGACCACGCCCACCGCGAACTCGACACCGCCGTGGCCGCGGCCTACGGCTGGACTGACTACACGCAGGAAATGCCGGGCGATGAAATCCTCAGGCGTCTCTTGGCGCTGAATCTTGAGCGCTCTGCCAAGGAAGGGACGACATGCGATCAAAAAACAGTGGGGGCGGTTGTTGGCGAGCCTCAGGCCGCAGCGACGGCGATCGCGGAGCGCTCTGCGGCTTTGTCCCCGTGTACTATCAAGCAGGAACTATCCGGAGGCGACTGGTGACAGCAATGAATTGTCTCAAGAAGGCAGAGCCGCTCAACCCCATCCCGCAACCAGCGCCGCAACGGCGGGAACAGCGTCCGCCACAAGATAGGCCGCGCCCCAGCCGATAACAGCTACGAGTGGCGTAAGGGTCGCTGCATAGCGGCAGCGGTTCAGCCAGTCGGCCCTACGTGTGTTAATTACTCCTGCCTGGCTGATCCGTTCTTGCAGATTTTCGAGCTCCCACTGCCGGAGCTGCTCAACCCGGTACTCCGGCTTGTTCAGGCTCTTGGGTTCGTTGAAGGCGGAAGGGTAGGTCGTAAGGCTCAGACATTTCCAGTTCAATGCGGCGGCCAGTGAAAATAGGTACAGGCAGACCGCCAGTGCTGCCCATGTGATCCCGGGGTTCATTCCCTTGCCGCTTCCGGCGTACGCCAGCGCGGTTCCGGCGCCGGCGAGCAGTAATGCCATTAGCGTGTTCGCCTCGCGTTGGATCATGCTAGCCACCTCGATGTGCTCCCGCATGTTCTCGTGCCCAGCCTTTTCCGCCAGATCTAGAAGCTCACTCATATCTGTCATTCTCCCTTTGGTGCTCTAGGCTAATCCAGGCTGACCCCTCAGACCAGCCCGCGCCTTTTCCGCTCACCGCCGCTGCGGTCCTAGCAATTCCATTCTCTTAAATTCTGCGCTTGACGCAGTTCCATTTTCTGCATATTCTGCGTCCTGTAATCTGCGATTTCCGCAGAATATGAGGAGGAGAGATGGCAGAGGCATATATCAACGAGCACCGCCAGGCCCGGCTTTTTGCTGAGGATTTTCTGGCGGCAAACCCCCAAGCACACATGGCGATCGTCGCGCACGGCGGCGTCCGGCTGACGCTGGACCGCTCGGGCAACGAGAGCGTCGACCGGGTGTGCATCGGCTGCGCCCACGACATTCCCGGCAACTGCGCCGCCAGCGCGCTGGGTGAGGACGGCTACATGCACTTCCCGGAAGAGCCTTGCTACCAGGCCAAGGAGGCAGCGTGAAGAACATGAGCTTCGGATTCCAGAACGAACTGAATACGCACGAGCAGCAGGAACTCGCCAAGAGCGCGGCGCGGGCCGACGCCATCGTCGCGCTCATCGCTTTTCTCATCATCGCCGCCTACGGGTTGGCGTCCTTTCTCGACCAATTGGGGGTCATCAAATGAACGCCCCCGACATGATCCAGATGGAAGCCGGCTGCCCGCTGAGCGGCGAGGAACAGCACATCGCCATGCAGCTTGTCGCCGCTGCGCCATCGCTCACCGTGCGCGCCAGTTCGTGGGCCGGCCTGTTCGACTGCGCCTACCGCTGGGAAGGCATCCACCTCCTGAAGTTGCGCAACGTCGTCGGCCTGCGCGCCGCGCTCGGCACCGCGATTCACGCCGGTACGGCCGCGTTCGACACGTCGCGTCTCAGTGGCTCCGGTGTGACCGCAGACGATGCGGCCGGCGTGATGGTCGACAAGCTGCGCGACCCCGAAAACGAGTACGACCCGGCGCGCGACGACCTGACCGTGAAGGATGCCGAGCGCATCGGCATCGCCCTGACGGCCAAGTACTGCATCGAGGTGTCGCCGCGGTTCAACTTCGTGGCCGTCGAGATGGAAACCAAGCCGCTCGACATCGACTGCGGCGACGGCACCATCGTCCGCCTAACCGGCACCATGGACCGCGCCCGCATCCGCAAGGGCGCGCGCGGCGTCGGCATCGCCGACCTGAAAAGCGGCTCGGCAGCCGTCCAGAAGGGCGCAGCCGTCACCAAAGGCCACGGCGCCCAGATCGGCACCTACGAGCTGCTCTACGAGCACACCACCGGTGAGTCGATCACCGACGACGCCGAGATCATCGGCCTCAAGACCAAAGGCACGCCCGAGATCGCCACCGGCACGATCAAAAACGCCAAGCGCGTGATGGTTGGCACCGAGGATCACCCGGGCCTGATCGAGTTCGCCGCCGAGATGTTCCGAAGCGGCCGTTTTTACCCCAACCCCAAATCGTTGCTTTGCTCGGACAAGTACTGCCCGCGCCATGCGACTTGCCCCTTCCACGACTGACAACACAGGAGATCACCAGTCATGAATGCACCCACCAACCTACGCGACCTCAAGAAAACTGCCGTCAGCGTTGCCGCGGACGCCGGCATCGGCAACGTCAAGGCCTTCTTCGAAAGCCAGAGGTCGACCCTCGCCGCCGTCCTGCCGAAGCACGTCGGCGCCGATCGCATGCTTAAGATCGCCTTGGGCGCGCTGCGCACCACGCCGAAGCTGATGCAGGCCCGAACCGACACCTTGCTCGGCGCCATCATCCAGTGCGCGCAGTTGGGTCTGGAGCCGAATACACCGCTGGGCCATGCCTACCTGATCCCGTTCGAGAACCGTTCGAAGGGCATCACCGAAGTGCAGATCGTGTTCGGCTACAAGGGCCTGATCGACCTCGCGCGCCGCAGCGGCCAGATCGTCAGCATCGCCGCCCACGAAGTGCGCGAGCACGACCACTTCGAATACGAATACGGCCTCGACGAGAAGTTGGTGCACCGCCCGTCGATGAGCGAGCGAGGCAACGTGATCGCCTTTTACGCAGTGGCCAAGCTGGTGGGCGGTGGCTACGCCTTCGAAGTCATGAGCAATGCTGACGTGATCGCCATCCGGGACGCCTCGCAGGGCTGGAAAACAGCCGTTCGATTCAAGAAAGAGGCGTCATCGCCCTGGGGCGCGCACTTCGTCGAGATGGGACGCAAGACGGTTCTGCGCCGCCTGTTAAAGTTCCTGCCGGTCAGTATCGAACTGGCCACCGCCGCCACGCTCGACAGCAAGGCCGCAGTTGGCGAGACGCAAGGCGCATTCGAGGACGTGCTGCAGGGCGAGTACACGGTTACGCCAGACGATGGCCAGCCGGGCGACGACACCGACCTGGAAACCGGCGAAATCAGAGCGACCGTCGGCGCGCCGGCCGAAGGACACGGCTTGTCAGCTGCTGCCCAGGTGGATACCCCGCCACCGCGAGACAACCAACTGCAGGGCGCATCAGCCTCCGACAAGATCGCCGAGCGAATGAAAAACGCCACTGATGTTGACGTGCTCGACGCCGACGCCGACCTGATCCGCGACATCGAAGATCCGCAGCAGCGGGAGGAACTGCAGGGAATCTACCGCGCACGGCGCGATGCGCTTACCGCTCCCAAGGCACAAACCGCCACCCGCCAGCCCCGCGCCCGCGGCGGTGCGGCGATCGAGTAACCCACCCGGCCAACCGCCGACCAACTTTCATCTTTTTGAGGAATCAGAGCAATGAGCGAAACCCAAGACCCCCGCACCATGACCGCCGACACCATTGGCAAGGACATCCTGTCCGCCATCGTGACGGAGCTGAAGCTGCTGCCGAAGCCCTGGCCGAAGCTGAGCGAGTCCAAGCAGAACGACATCATCGACCGACTGCGCAATCGTGTTGAGTCCAACGTGCGGATGGCCGTGCACCTGATCGCCAGCCAGGGCCGCACGGTTGTTGCCGGCGACCTCGACCAGATCACCATCAAGGACGGCGTCAAAGCCGTGGTCAAGTTCTCGTCCGCAGCCCCGAACCTGCATGAACTCTATGACGCGGCCAGCAAGGCCGTCCTGGTCGTGGTGGCGAATGCAGCCGATCACACCGGCGGCATGGACGAGATCAGAGGCGACGGCGACCAGCGCATCATGGATCTCGGCCACGAGTACCACGACAACGACGGCGGCGGCATGGGAGGGGAGCCACCTGTCGATCCAGAAGGGCTTGGCGGCGCTCTCGGCCTGCCGTCGCCGGACGATATGCCTCCGACTCAGGAAGAACTCGACAAGGCCTACGACGATGGCTATCAGGCGGCAGCGGAAGGCAAGCCCGAGAGCGACTGCCCGGTGATGCGCGGCGAGCTGTGCATCCAGTGGGTCAAGGGCTGGAAGGACTTCATCGACGGTGTGGAGAAGGCCGCATGAAGATCACCGCCATCCAAACCAGCAACTTCCTCGGCGCCCGCGCCGTCGACGTGAAACTGACCAAGCCCGTCGCCCTGTGCGCGGGCAAGAACGGCGCCGGCAAGTCCAGCCTGCAGGAGGCCATCCGTATGGCCCTGACCGGCGAGAGCGTCCGCGTGGGGCTGAAGAAGGACTTCGCTGCCTTGGTCTCCGAGGGGCAGGACGCAGGTTTCGTCGAGGTGCAAGCCGAGGACAGCATTTACTCGGCCGTCCTCCCGGCAGGGAAGGGCATGCACTCCGACCACCCGGCCATGCCTTACGTACTCGACGCCCAGCGTTTCGCCCATGTCGACCCCAACGAGCGCCGTGCCTTCCTGTTTGGCCTGATGGGGCTGAAGACCGACGGCAAGGCGGTCAAGGAACGATTGACGGCAACCGTTGCACCCGAGGGCGCGAAGTGGACACCGCGCGGTTGCGACGCAGTCAAGGTCGAGGCCATAGCCCCCTTCCTGCGCGCCGGCTTCGACGCCGCGCAGAAGGAAGCCCAAGGCAAGGCCCGTGAGTGCAAGGCCAGCTGGAAGACCACCACCGGCGGTGAGGCCTACGGATCGGTCAAAGCTGTCTCATGGGCAGCGGCAAAACCGGAAGTGGACACCGCCGGTCTGGATCAGGCTCGCGCCGATCTGGTTGCGGTCGATAACGAGATCGAGGCTGAAACGAAGCGCCTCGGCGAACTGCAGGGCCGCGCCAAACAGAGAGCCGAGCAGCAGGCAAAGCTAAACGGGTTGCGCCAGCAGGCCGGCATGTACGCTCGGTCTGCCGACAAGCTGGCGCGGGATGAGGCTGGGTTGAAAGATCTGGAAGCCAAGGTCGAGGCAACCCGCGCCAAGGCCGGCATGAAGCCCGAACAGAACACCGCGCCGCATCCGTGCCCCCACTGTGGAGGCATGCTGCTGATCCACGATGGACAGCTGGAGGCATGGGAAGAGGAAACGCTGCCGCGCTATGACGCTGAAGCCGCATCCGCGCTTCCCGAGTACGAGCGGGCCCTGAAGCTGATGCAGAGTGCCGTCGCCAACAGCAAGCGGGATCTCGAAGCCGCAGACACCGCTGCGCGCACGCTGAAGGAGCTGGAGGACGAGACCGGGGAGCCGGATGACGGGGCCGACCACATCGGCGCGCTCGAGCAGCGCATCGCCGCCATCAAGCATCATCGCGGCAACCACCAGGCCGCAATCCGCTTGATCGAGGAAGCCGAGCGCCGCGCTGCCGAGGCTGACGACAAGACCGCGCGCGCTGCTGCGCTTCACCTGGACGTGCAGGCATGGGAAGCCATCGCCGACGCCCTCGCGCCCAGCGGCATCCCTGGCGAAATGCTGGCCGAGGCGCTGGAGCCGATCAACGAGCGCCTGGCGAAGTCGGCTGACGTGGCCGAGTGGTTACCGCTCGAAATCGAGGCCGATATGGCAATCTGGGCATACGGCCACCGGCCCTACAACCTGCTGTCCGAGTCCGAGAAGTGGCGCGCCGACGCCATGATCGCCGAGGCCATCGCGCATCTGTCCGGCGTCCGCCTGCTGGTGCTCGACCGCTTCGACGTGCTCGACCTCAAGGGGCGGGAAGACCTGCTGTACTGGCTTGACGCGTTGGCGCATGACGGCGAAATCGACACTGCGCTGATCTTCGGCACGCTCAAGGGCCTGCCGTCAGAGCTGCCCGAAACGGTCGAAGCGTTCTGGATCGACAACGGCATGGCCGGTCAGTTGAAGGAGGCTGCTTGATGGGTGCGATGAAAAATTACACACAGCAACCGATCACCAGGAAGCGTCAGCGCACGGACGTCAGGCGCAGGGGAAATGTCATTAGTGTGGATTTTGGGCGCGAGGTGCGCGAGCGTCAGCAGTGCCGCGATGCGGCCAAGTTGCGTCGGGAGAACTTGATCGACGGGGCAATCATCATCTTGGTTGTAGCAGGCCTGGTAAGTTTGATGTTGAACGTGATTCGCCGGGTGCTCTTATGAAAGAACGCCCGATATTGTTCAGCGCGCCCATGGTGCGCGCCTTGCTCAATGGCACGAAGACGCAGACGCGGCGGATATTGAAGCCTGCCCCGCTGCCGCCTGTGGCGCGCTGGGTAATGTCCGATCACTGGTGGATTCCAGAGGCATTCAGTGAGGCCGTGAAGCGGCAATTCATCACGACATGGCCAGATGCCCTGCGCTGCCCCTACGGTCAGCCAAGCGACCGCATCTATGTGCGCGAGGCTTTCCGGCTGCTGGACGCGTTCGACGCCGACAGCCCGAAGGCCGTTGGAGAATTGTGCCTGATGGCCGGCTACCCGAAGCCGTGGGCACCGATCCAGTACGAGGCCGATGGCAGTCGCGACAACTGGATGCACGTAAATTCGCCGCCGCACGATGGCGGCCCGCCCAAAGCAGGGAAGCTGCGGCCTGGAATCCACATGCCGCGCTGGGCCAGCCGCATCACGCGGGAGATCGTCGGCGTCCGCGTCGAGCGGCTGCAGGACATCAGCCGGACCGACGCTATTGCTGAAGGTATCGAGCTTCCGCCGTTACGTGCAGACGAACCAATTGCAGACCCTTGCAGCTATTTCCGTGCGCTGTGGGAATCCATCAACGGCCCCGGCTCATGGGACGTCAACCCGTGGGTGTGGGTCGTTGAATTCAAGAGGATCGACTAATGCCGCTCCCATACGAAAACAGCACCAGCGGCGAGAAAGCCCTGGGCGAGATCCAGAAGATCCTGCGCGGCTTCGGCTGCTCCAAGTTCGGCAGCATGACCGACGACGGCGCGCAGGAAATCATGGTCCAGTTTGAATTCCACGGCCAGCCGGTGAGCGTGCGCGCGTCGATCCGCGGCTATGCGACCGCCTGGCTGAAGGAGCATCCGTACACCAACCGCACGCGGGCAACGAGGGCCGACCACGAGCGCAAGGCCATGGAGATTGCGAGCACGGCGGTCTATTCGATCCTGCGCGACTGGATCAAGGGCCAGGTGACGGCGATCGAGACGGGCATCCTGACGTTCGAGGGCGCGTTTCTCGGCCAGCTGCTGCTGCCGAGCGGGAAAACATTTTTAGAGCATGCGCAGGCAGCCAAGATGCTGCCAGCGCCGAAAGGGGAATGAAGTGGCGTCAGTGAATAAAGTGATCCTGGTCGGCAACCTCGGGCGCGACCCGGAAATGCGTTACATGCCGAGCGGCGAGGCCGTTGCCAATCTGGCCGTGGCCACCACCGACAAATACAAGGACAAGACCGGCCAGATGGTCGAGCAGACCGAGTGGCATCGCGTCGGCTTCTTCGGCCGCACCGCCGAGGTGTGCGGGCAGTACCTGAAGAAGGGAAGCCATGTCTACATCGAGGGCAGCATCCGCACCCGGAAATACACGGATAAGGAGGGCGTCGAGAAATTAGTCACCGAGATCCGCGGCGACCGGATGCAGATGCTGGGCGGCGGCGAGCGGGCGGCGGGTGGCGGCGCTGGAGGGTATGAGCGCCCGGCAAGCAGGCCTGCGCCAGCTGCGCAAAGGCCTCAAGGGGGCGGCGGGCCGTCAGGCTTCGACGACATGGATGACGACATCCCATTTGCCAGCTGCGCGGTCGAGCATGACGTGATCTGGAAGAAATTGAAAAAGGAGGTAACGAAGTGAGCCAAGTAAACCAAGAGGACAAAATCCTGCGTCTGCCCCAGGTGATGGCGCGTGTTGGCCTAAAGAAATCGGCGGTCTACAAGATGATCGCGAACGATGAATTCCCGAAGCAGGTGAAGCTGGGCACACACGCCTCGGGCTGGCTGGAGTCGGACATCCAGAGGTGGATTCTCAGGCGGGCAGGGCGGCTGCCGGCGAACGATGAAGAGTCGCAGGCGGCGTGAATCGGCCCGCTACCAGATCATCCTGGCGACGATGACCAACGGGGTTGCTACGGCCAGCGCGAATGGAAGGGCGTGGTCGGTGACCTGGTGGGTATGCAGCGCGAGGTGAAGGTAAGCGTGCAGCGTCCACCACCAAGTACGCATCAATGGCAGCGCCCCTTTTTCCTCCTGCCTCGGCTCGCCATTTGGCCCGTACGGTAGAGAGCCGTGTTCTCTAATTGAGTAAGACCACCTAATTCCATTCTTGGTGATGTCGAAATCGCCCAACAGGCTGGTTCTTCCAGTTGCCCTGAGGGCGTACTGCATAGCCTTGGAACGAAAAAAGGAATTCACGGCAGGCTTTAACCGAGTGCCACCCTCTGCATTGAGGTATTGGTAATAACGGAGCAGGAAATAGGCCCACATCCCCCAAGCGAAGGCCTTCAGAATAATTGGGTCGCCCACCAGCAGCTCGGTGCCGAGAATGCTGACCTTCGCCACCGACATATGGGCGAAGTCGAACAGCAGTAGCCCGATGCTCATGATCAATAGGTTACGCCGCTGGCGCAGCAGGTCGTTTGTCATTGTGCCCCCTGAAAGCGGGCAATATGGCAGCGGTCGCGCCTGGCTGCAACCGGCCGATCTCAGCTGGCTTGTCGCCCGGCGCGCTGGCGGGGGATAATGCATCATTCACATGCGCCACCCCCGGCAGCGAATGAATAACCGGATAAGTAGCCGGATAAGATTTAAAAAATTCATCGGCAGGGGCTATGCAAATCAATAGGATAGCGCCGATATGCTGCTAATGATCGACAACTACGACAGCTTTACCTACAACCTCGTGCAGTATTTCGGCGAGCTGGGGGAGGAGGTCAGGGTCGTCCGCAACGACGAGATCGACCTCGCCGGCATCGCCGCCTTGCGCCCCGACCACATCGTCGTTTCG
>JAGXFG010000020.1 GCA_024637395.1 Burkholderiaceae bacterium
GCCACGACGCCGGCGCCGACTGTGCGCCCGCCCTCGCGGATCGCAAAGCGCAGGCCCTGCTCCATGGCGATCGGCGCCAGCAGCGTCACCACCATCTTCACGTTGTCCCCGGGCATCACCATCTCGGTGCCAGCGGGCAACTCCACCGAACCCGTCACGTCCGTCGTGCGGAAGTAAAACTGCGGCCGGTAGTTGTTGAAGAACGGCGTGTGACGGCCACCCTCTTCCTTGGATAGGATGTACACCTCGCACTCAAACTTGGTGTGCGGCTTGATCGAACCCGGCTTGGCCAGCACCTGGCCACGCTCGACTTCCTCGCGCTTCGTTCCGCGCAGCAACACGCCAACGTTGTCACCCGCCTGACCCTGGTCAAGCAGCTTGCGGAACATCTCCACACCCGTGCACGTCGTCTTGAGCGTGTCGCGAATCCCCACCACCTCAATCTCTTCACCAACCTTCACCACACCGCGCTCAACACGACCAGTCACCACAGTCCCACGACCAGAAATCGAGAACACGTCCTCGATCGGCATCAGGAACGGACCGTCAATCGCACGCTGCGGATCAGGAATGTAGCTGTCCAGCGCATCGGCCAACTTCATCACCGACGGCTCGCCCATCTCGCTCTGGTCACCATTCAACGCCAGCAGCGCCGAACCCTTGATGATCGGAATGTCGTCGCCAGGAAACTCGTACTTCGACAAGAGCTCGCGCACTTCCATCTCCACCAGCTCGAGCAACTCCTCGTCGTCCACCATGTCGCACTTGTTCATGTACACAATGATGTACGGCACACCAACCTGGCGCGCCAGCAGAATGTGCTCCCGCGTCTGCGGCATCGGACCGTCCGCAGCCGACACCACCAGCACCGCTCCGTCCATCTGCGCCGCACCAGTGATCATGTTCTTGATGTAGTCAGCGTGGCCCGGGCAGTCAACGTGCGCGTAGTGACGCTTCGCCGTCTCATACTCAACGTGCGCCGTGTTGATCGTGATCCCGCGCGCCTTCTCCTCCGGCGCAGCGTCAATCTGATCATAGGCCTTCACCTCACCACCAAACTTCGCCGCCAGCACCTTCGTGATCGCCGCCGTCAACGTCGTCTTACCATGGTCCACGTGACCAATCGTCCCCACGTTTACGTGCGTCTTCTTACGCTCAAACTTGCTCTTTGCCATTTCAGTTGCTCCGGATCTAAAGAACGTCGAATGACCTCTGCTTCAGGCTCTGGCCGTCGGCTTCGGGTCGCTCACCTGGTACGCGCCGCGATGATGGCTTCCGCCACGTTCTTCGGCGCTTCCGCGTACTGCTTGAACTCCATCGTGTAGGTTGCCCGGCCCTGCGACAGCGAACGCACGGTGGTCGAGTAACCAAACATCTCCGAGAGCTGCACCTCGGCACGAATTACCTTGCCGCCGCCAATCATGTCTTCCATGCCCTGGACCATGCCGCGCCGCGACGACAGATCGCCCATCACGGTGCCGGCATATTCCTCCGGACACTCGACCTCGACCGCCATCATCGGTTCGAGCAGCACCGGCGAGGCCTGGCGCATCCCGTCCTTGAAGGCCATCGAGCCGGCCATCTTGAACGCGTTCTCGTTCGAATCAACCTCGTGGTAGGAACCGAAGATCAGTGTCACCTTGACGTCGACCACCGGGTAGCCCGCCAGCACGCCGTTGGTGAGCGTCTCGACACAGCCTTTTTGCACCGCCGGGATGTACTCGCGCGGCACCACGCCGCCCTTGATCGAATCGACGAATTCGAAGCCCGCTCCGCCCGGCGCCATCGGCTCGATCTTGAGCACCACGTGGCCGTACTGGCCGCGTCCGCCCGACTGCTTGATGAACTTGCCCTCGACCGATTCGCAAACCTTGCGGATCGTCTCGCGATAGGCGACCTGGGGCTTGCCGACCGACGCTTCGACGTTGAATTCGCGCCGCATCCGGTCGACCAGAATCTCGAGATGCAACTCGCCCATACCCGAGATGATCGTCTGCCCCGACTCCTCGTCGGTACGCACCCGGAACGACGGATCTTCCTGCGCCAGACGCCCGAGTGCGATGCCCATGCGCTCCTGGTCGGCCTTGGTCTTGGGTTCGACGGCCTGCGAGATCACCGGCTCCGGAAAGATCATCCGTTCGAGGATGATCTCGCTATCGGGATCACACAGCGTCTCGCCAGTGGTTACTTCCTTGAGACCGACACAGGCGGCGATATCGCCGGCGCACACTTCCTTGATCTCGACTCGGTTGTTGGCATGCATCTGCAACAGCCGCCCGATGCGTTCCTTCTTGCCGCGGATCGGGTTGTAGACCGCGTCGCCCGACTTGAGCACGCCGGAATAGACCCGGATGAAGGTCAGCTGCCCGACGAACGGATCGGTCATCAGCTTGAATGCCAGCGCCGAGAACTTCTCGTCGTCGCTCGGCTTGCGGCTGACTTCGCGTTCGTGACCGTCGGTACCCTTGACCGGCGGGATGTCAATCGGCGACGGCATCAGATCGATCACCGCGTCGAGCATCGCCTGCACGCCCTTGTTCTTGAAGGCCGAACCGCAGAGCATGGGCACGATTTCATTGGCCAGGGTGCGGATGCGCAGCCCCTTCTTGATGTCTTCGACCGACAGGTCGCCTTCCTCAAGGTACTTGTTCATCAGCTCTTCGCTCGCCTCGGCGGCGGCCTCGAGCATCTGTTCGCGCCATTCCTTGCAAAGCTCGAGGAGCTCGGCGGGGATCTCGGCCAGGTCGTACTTCATCCCCTGGGTGCTATCGTCCCAGAGGATTGCGCGCATGCGAACGAGATCGACGACGCCGAGGAACTTTTCCTCGGCGCCGATCGGCACCTGGATCGGAATCGGGTTGGCCTTGAGGCGGCTCTTCATCTGGTCATAGACCTTGAAGAAATTCGCGCCGGTGCGGTCCATCTTGTTGACGAAGGCCAGCCGCGGCACGCCGTACTTGTTGGCCTGGCGCCAGACCGTCTCGGACTGGGGCTGAACGCCACCGACCGCGCAGTAGACCATGCAAGCGCCGTCGAGCACCCGCATCGAGCGCTCGACTTCGATCGTGAAGTCGACGTGCCCGGGGGTATCGATGATATTGATCCGGTGCTCTTGGTAGGAGAGGTCCATCCCTTTCCAGAAGCAGGTCGTGGCGGCCGAAGTGATCGTGATGCCGCGCTCCTGCTCCTGCTCCATCCAGTCCATCGTCGCGGCGCCATCGTGCACCTCACCGATCTTGTGATTGACACCGGTGTAAAACAGGATGCGCTCGGTCGTCGTCGTCTTGCCGGCGTCGATATGGGCCGAGATACCGATGTTGCGGTAGCGCTCGATTGGGGTCTTGCGGGACATGATTAAACCTCTGGGATCCGGATGATCCGCGCCTACAGGAAAACAAACCGCTGATTACAGGTCGGCGGCGCAAACCGCGCCACCCACCCGGAGATCAGAATCGGAAATGTGAGAACGCCTTGTTCGCTTCGGCCATGCGGTGGACTTCATCGCGCTTCTTGACCGCGCCGCCGCGATTCTCGGACGCCTCGATAAGTTCATTGGCGAGGCGCAGTCCCATCGACTTCTCGCCGCGCTTCTTGGCAGCCTCGCGCAACCAGCGCATCGCCAGCGCGCTCCGGCGCACCGGACGAACTTCAACCGGCACCTGGTAGTTCGCGCCACCGACGCGACGGCTCTTGACCTCGACCATCGGGCGGCAGTTCTGCAGCGCCTGGGTGAAGACTTCAAGCGGATCCTTGCCGGACTTGCTCTTGATCTGGTCCAGCGCGCCATAGAGCATGCGCTCGGCCACGGCTTTCTTGCCGGCGAGCATCATGACGTTGACGAACTTGGAAACCTCGACGCTACCGTAGATAGGATCGGGCAGGATCAGGCGTTTGGGAACTTCACGACGACGTGGCATGTCATACCTCTCTTATTCAGCTGGACCTGGCACCCGCCACGGGCACCGTGCCTGGCCACTCAACTCGCCCCGCCGCACCGGAATGGCACGACCGCCGGGAGTGACCGCTTACTCGGCGCAGAGACCAATGGCCCTGTCGCCCTTTCACACCGGGGACGTCGCTCGCGCGCGCCCCGTCTTGAAACCGTTGCGAACCGGCTAGCGGTCCGCGCCTGCCCGACAGTGCCGGATCAGGCCTTCTTGGGACGCTTGGCGCCGTACTTCGAACGCGACTGCTTGCGGTCCTTGACCCCTTGCAGGTCGAGCGATCCGCGCACGATGTGGTAGCGCACGCCGGGCAAGTCCTTGACCCGGCCGCCGCGAATCAGCACCACCGAGTGTTCCTGGAGGTTGTGGCCTTCGCCGCCGATATAGCTGATAACCTCGAAACCGTTGGTAAGACGCACCTTCGCGACCTTACGCAACGCCGAGTTCGGCTTTTTCGGGGTCGTGGTGTACACACGGGTGCACACACCACGGCGCTGGGGGCAATTCTCCAATGCCGGACTCTTGCTCTTCGTCTCAGCCGTGGTGCGGCCGCTACGAACGAGTTGGTTGACGGTTGGCATCTATAAGTCCTTGTTTATTCGAAAAGTTCCTACAGGCCTGCGTTCGGTTGCGCAGGGCCGTGCTGCTTGCGCGATCGCGCACTCGGCGCCCGGAAATCCTTATGGCGCCGAAAAGCCGACCATTATATCTCGTGCCAGGCTACTTGGGCAAGCGCAATTCCCTTCACCGTCGCCCGGGCTGGTAACTGACCAGCTCCTGCTGCAACCTGGTCTCCACCGATCCATCGGGACGATAGAGGGTCAGGTCGATACGCGCCCAGCCATTGACCGCCGGCGCGTACCAGAACGTGGCGCTGATCTTGCCGCCGAGCGAACTGACCGCACCATTGACCAACACCGGGTTATCCCAGTTGCCCTGGTGTTCGATGCGCAACGCGTCGAACACCCCGGCCGGCACCCGTATCCGCTCCAGCCCGTCGACCCGGGCGCTGACCCGGTAAGTGGTGACGCTGTCGGCCCGACCGGATAGTTGATAGCCGTACTCCCATGACTTGCCCAGGGCGAGCGGGAAATCGGCATAACGCATCTGCCCCGACACCTTGTTGGGCACGTCGAGCGCGAGCGTCGTGCGGCTCATTGAACGCATCCGCTCGCCAGCCTCGGGCCGGCCGCGGGAGTCGAGACCCCGCTGGCGCAGATGTACCTGATCACCTCTGACCCGGGTCACGACCCGCTCGAGCGAGACCGGGTCGCCGCCCTCACCGTCCAGGCCCTGGTAAACCCAGCGGTCACCAACGCTGATCTGCGGGGGCGGAACCGGGTCCGAGCCGATCGCACTCCGTCCCGCCGGCAGCGAGCCGGTGGTCGAACAGGCTCCGAGCGCAGCGCCCAGTGCCACGCCAGCTGCCAGACGCGCCAGCCATCGTCGGCCGCCCACCGGCACGCAGCGCTGCTGCGTGCCGACGGCGGCGAGGGCTCTACTCACGCCCGGCTCCCGACTCACTCCGCGGCGCTGGATTCAACACCGCCAGTCTCGTCACCCTCATCCTGGTCACCACCAGCGGTGACCGGCTCGGGCAGGAAGGCCGCCTCGGCAGCAAGTGCGGCCTGCTCCTGCGACTCGAAGATCTCGCGGGCCTTGCGCGCCCGATGATAGGCGAGCCCGGTGCCTGCCGGAATCAACCGGCCGACGATGACGTTCTCCTTGAGACCGCGCAACTCGTCGCGCTTGCCCATGATCGCGGCTTCGGTCAGGACCCTGGTGGTTTCCTGGAACGACGCCGCAGAAATGAACGAGTTGGTCGACAACGATGCCTTGGTGATACCCAGCAGCAGGTTGATATAGGCCGCGGGCTCCTTGTCGGCAGCGACCGCCTTCTCGTTCATGTCGAGCATCTCGGAACGCTCGACCTGCTCGCCTGGCAGGAACGGCGTGCCGCCCGGCTCGACGATCTGGACCCGGCGCAGCATCTGGCGAACGATCACCTCGATGTGCTTGTCGTTGATCTTGACACCCTGGAGGCGGTAGACGTCCTGCACCTCGTCGACGATATAGCGCGCCAGCGCCTCGATCCCGAGCAGGCGGAGAATGTCGTGCGGATCGGCCGGGCCGTCGACGATCATCTCGCCCTTGTTGACCACATGACCGTCGTGGACCAGGACGCTTTTCTCCTTGGGAATCAGGAACTCGTGGGAATTGCCTTCGAGATCGGTGATTACCAGGCGTTGCTTGCCCTTGGTGTCCTTGCCGAACGACACCGTCCCCGTAACCTCGGCGAGCGTCCCGGCATCCTTGGGCGAGCGAGCCTCGAAGAGCTCGGCGACCCGCGGCAGGCCGCCGGTGATGTCGCGAGTCTTCTGCGACTCCTGCGGAATCCGCGCCAGCACCTCGCCGACCCCGGCCTGCTGGCCGTTGCGAACCGTGATCAGCGCCCCGGTGGGGAAGCTGATCGTCACCGAGTGATCGGTGCCGGCGATCTTGACTTCCTCGCCAGCCTCGTTGAGCAGCTTGACCTGCGGGCGCAGGTTGCGGGTGGTGGCACCACGACGCTTGGGATCGATGACCACCAGGGTCGACAGACCGGTGACGTCGTCGATCTGACGGGCCACGGTGTCGCCTTCCTCGACATTCTCGAACCGGATCGTGCCCGCATATTCGGTGACGATTGGCCGGGTGAGAGGATCCCAGGTGGCGAGCAGCGCGCCCGCCTTGACCTGCTTGCCGTCGGAGCCCAGCAAGGTCGCGCCATAGGGCACCTTGTGACGCTCGCGCTCACGGCCATTGTCGTCGGCGATGACGATCTCGGCCGAACGCGAAATCACGATCTGCTCGCCCTTGGCGTTGGTGACGTAGCGCATCATGGCCGAGAAGCGCACGACGCCGTTGGACTTGGCCTCGACCGAACTCGCGATGGCGGCGCGCGATGCCGCGCCGCCGATGTGGAAGGTACGCATGGTGAGCTGGGTGCCCGGCTCGCCGATCGACTGCGCCGCGATGACACCCACGGCCTCGCCGATATTGACCAGCGAACCCCGGCCCAGGTCGCGTCCGTAGCACTTGGCGCACAACCCGTAGCGGGTCTCGCATGTCAGCGGGGTACGCACGCGCACCTCGTCGACGCCCAGTGCCTCGATCTGCTCAACCGCGTCCTCGTCGAGCAATGTGCCCGCCTCGTACACGGTCTCCTGCGATTCCGGGTCGACCACGTCGGTCGCAGCCACGCGCCCGAGGATCCGGTCACGCAGCGCTTCGATGACTTCACCGCCCTCGATCAGCGCCTTCATCACCGCACCATTGCTGGTGCCGCAATCGTCTTCGGTCAGCACCAGATCCTGGGTGACGTCGACCAGCCGGCGGGTCAGGTAACCCGAGTTGGCGGTCTTCAGCGCCGTATCGGCCAGGCCCTTGCGGGCGCCGTGGGTCGATATGAAGTACTGCAGAACGTTGAGGCCCTCGCGGAAATTGGCGGTAATCGGCGTCTCGATGATCGAGCCATCCGGTTTGGCCATCAGGCCGCGCATGCCGGCAAGCTGGCGAATCTGGGCCGCGGAACCCCGCGCACCCGAGTCAGCCATCATGTAGATCGAGTTGAACGACTCCTGGCGAACCATGTTGCCGGCGCGGTCCTCGACCAGTTCGGTGGCAAGCTGTTCCATCATCGCCTTGCCAACCTGGTCACCGGCGCGGCCCCAGATGTCGACCACTTTGTTGTAGCGCTCGCCCTGGGTAACCAGGCCCGAGGTGTACTGCTGTTCGATCTCTTTGACCTCGGTCTCGGCTTGCGCCAGGATTTCGACCTTCTGCGGCGGTACCAGCATGTCGTCGATCGCGATCGAAATGCCGGCCCGGGTCGCCAGCCGGAAGCCGTTCTGCATCAGCTTGTCGGCAAGGATTACCGTGGCCCGCAGCCCGCAGCGCCGGAACGAGGCGTTGATCAGGCGGCTGATTTCCTTCTTCTTGAGCGACTTGTTGAGCAGGTCGAAAGACAGGCCTTTGGGCAGGATCTCGGAAAGCAGCGCGCGACCGACAGTGGTCTCGATCCGGCGCCGTGGCTCGATGAGCTCGAACTCTTCCGTATCCTCGATCCGCTTGTACTCGGGGATGCGCACCGTCACCCTGGTGCCCAGCTCGACGCGGTCGTTGTCGAAGGCGCGGTGCAGCTCGGCGACATCGGCAAACAGCATGCCCTCGCCGCGCGCGTTGATCTTCTCGCGGGTGGCGTAGTAGAGACCGAGCACGATGTCCTGCGACGGCACGATCGACGGTTCGCCGTTGGACGGGAACAGCACGTTGTTCGAAGCGAGCATCAGCGTGCGCGCCTCGATCTGGGCTTCCAGCGACAAGGGCACATGAACCGCCATCTGGTCGCCGTCGAAGTCGGCGTTGAAGGCGGCGCACACCAGCGGGTGAAGCTGGATCGCCTTGCCCTCGATGAGGACCGGCTCGAACGCCTGGATTCCCAGGCGGTGCAGCGTCGGCGCCCGGTTGAGCATCACCGGATGCTCGCGAATCACGTCTTCGAGAATGTCCCAGACGATCGGCTCCTGGTTCTCGACGTATTTCTTGGCCTGCTTGATGGTCGTGGCCACGCCCATCGTCTCGAGTTTGTTGAAGATGAACGGTTTGAACAGCTCGAGTGCCATCAGCTTGGGCAGGCCGCACTGGTGCAGCTTGAGTTGCGGGCCGACCACGATGACCGAGCGACCTGAATAGTCGACGCGCTTGCCCAGCAGGTTCTGGCGGAAACGTCCGCCCTTGCCCTTGATCACGTCGGCAAGCGACTTGAGCGCACGCTTGTTGGCGCCGGTCATCGCCTTGCCGCGGCGCCCGTTGTCGAGCAGCGAATCGACGGCTTCCTGGAGCATGCGCTTCTCGTTGCGCACGATGATCTCGGGCGCTTTCAATTCGAGCAGACGCTTGAGGCGGTTGTTACGGTTGATCACCCGCCGATACAGGTCGTTGAGGTCGGAGGTGGCGAAGCGCCCGCCGTCGAGCGGCACCAGCGGCCGCAATTCCGGCGGCAGCACCGGCAGCACTTCCATGACCATCCATTCCGGCTTGATCCCGGAACGCTGGAAACCCTCCAGCACCTTGAGGCGCTTGGCGAATTTCTTGATCTTGGCTTCCGATCCGGTCGCCGCGAGTTCGCTGCGCAGGGTCTCGATTTCGCGACTGATGTCGATGGTGCGCAGCAATTCGCGCACCGCCTCCGCGCCCATCAGGGCCCGGAAGTCGTCGCCGTATTCGTCGACCTTGGCCAGATAGTCGTCTTCGGTCATCAGCTGACCGCGCTTGAGCGGGGTCATGCCGGGATCGACCACCACGAAGGCCTCGAAGTAGAGCACCCGCTCGATATCGCGCAGGGTCATGTCGAGCACCATCCCGAGGCGCGAAGGCAGCGACTTCAGGAACCAGATGTGGGCGATCGGCGAGGCCAGTTCGATGTGGCCCATGCGCTCGCGACGCACTTTGGCCAGCGTCACCTCGACGCCGCACTTCTCGCAGATTACGCCCCGGTGCTTCAGGCGCTTGTACTTGCCGCACAAGCACTCGTAGTCCTTGATCGGGCCAAAGATCTTGGCGCAGAACAGGCCTTCGCGTTCCGGTTTGAAGGTCCGGTAGTTGATCGTCTCCGGCTTGCGAACTTCGCCAAACGACCATGAACGGATCTTGTCCGGTGAGGCCAGCCCCACCTTGATCACGTCGAACTGCCTTTCTTCCTGGACCTGCTTGAACAAGTCGAGCAAAGCTTTCATGAACTGCTCCCTACCCTGCTAGTGCGGGTGTCATCAGTTGCGTTCGAGGTCGAGATCCATATCGATCCCGAGCGAGCGAATTTCCTTGACCAGCACGTTGAACGACTCCGGCATCCCGGCTTCGATCGTGTGTTCGCCCTTGACCAGGTTCTCGTACACCTTGGTCCGCCCGTTGACGTCGTCGGACTTGACCGTAAGCATTTCCTGCAGGGTGTACGCGGCGCCGTATGCTTCCAGCGCCCAGACCTCCATCTCGCCGAAACGCTGGCCGCCGAACTGCGCCTTGCCGCCCAGCGGCTGCTGGGTAACGAGCGAGTACGGCCCGGTCGAACGCGCATGCATCTTGTCATCAACCAGATGGTGAAGCTTGAGCATGTGCATATAGCCCGCGGTCACCGGCCGGTCGAACGCGTCACCGGTGCGGCCGTCATAGAGCCGCAACTGGGTCTTGGCGGGTGTGAACCCGAGCTTGGCGGTGTTCTCGTCGTCATCCGGGTAGGCGAGGTCGAGCATGGCCCGGATTTCCGCTTCGCTGGCGCCGTCAAAGACCGGCGTGGCAAACGGCACCCCCTGGCGCAGGTTTTGCGCCAGTTCGATGATTTCCTCGTCGGTCAGCCCTTCGAGGTCGGTCTTGTGGCCCTTGGAGGCGTAGATCCTGGTCAGCAAGGCGCGCAGGTCCTTGACCTTGGCGCTGCGGTCGAGCATCTCGCCAATGCGCAGCCCGATCCCTTTCGCAGCCCATCCGAGATGAGCCTCGAGAATCTGGCCGACGTTCATCCGCGAGGGAACGCCCAGCGGGTTGAGCACGATGTCCACCGGCGTGCCGTCGGCCATGTACGGCATGTCCTCGACCGGTACGATGCGCGAGACCACGCCCTTGTTGCCGTGACGTCCGGCCATCTTGTCGCCCGGTTGCAGACGGCGCTTGACGGCCAGATAGACCTTGACCATCTTGAGCACCCCCGGCGGGAGTTCGTCGCCCTGGGTCAGCTTCTTGCGCTTTTCCTCGAACGCCAGGTCGAACTGGTGACGCTTCTGTTCGATCGACTCCTTGAGCGCCTCGAGCTGGCTGGCGGCGGCGTCGTCGGTGAGCCGGATCTCGAACCAGTGATAGCGGTCGAGAGCCGTGAGGTACTCGGCGGTGACCTTGCTGCCCTTGGCAAGCTTGCTTGGGCCGCCATTGACGGTCTTGCCCACGAGCATGCGCTCGATCCGCGAGAAGGCGTCGTTCTCGACGATCCGCAGCTGGTCGTTGAGATCCTGGCGATAGCGCTTGAGCTCGTCGTCGATGATCGACTGGGCACGCTTGTCGCGCACGATGCCTTCACGGGTGAAGACCTGGACGTCGATGACCGTCCCGACCATCCCGGAGGGCACCCGCAACGAGGTGTCCTTCACGTCGCTCGCCTTCTCGCCGAAGATCGCGCGCAGCAGTTTCTCTTCCGGAGTGAGCTGGGTCTCGCCCTTGGGCGTGACCTTGCCCACCAGCGTGTCGCCGGCCTTGACTTCGGCGCCGACGTAAACGATCCCCGATTCATCGAGCCGCGAGAGCTGGGCTTCCTGGCTCAGGTTGGCGATGTCGCGGGTGATTTCCTCGACGCCGAGCTTGGTGTCGCGGGCGAGCACCGACAGCTCCTCGATGTGGATCGAGGTATAGCGGTCCTCGGCCACGACCCGCTCCGAGATCAGGATCGAGTCCTCGAAGTTGTAGCCGTTCCACGGCATGAACGCCACCAGCATGTTCTGGCCGAGCGCGAGCTCGCCCAGGTCGGTGGAGGCGCCGTCGGCGATGACGTCGCCGGCCGCGATGACGTCGCCGCGCTTGACGATCGGGCGCTGGTTGATGTTGGTGTTCTGGTTGCTGCGGGTGTACTTGATCAGGTTGTAGATGTCGACGCCGACTTCACCGCTGAGGGCTTCGTCGTCATTGACCCGCACCACGATCCGATTGGCGTCGACGTAGTCGACGACCCCGCCCCGGGCCGCGGTAACCACGGTTCCCGAGTCGACCGCGCAGGTGCGCTCGACCCCGGTTCCGACCACCGGCTTTTCGGGCCGCAGGCAGGGCACCGCCTGACGCTGCATGTTCGAGCCCATCAGCGCCCGGTTGGCGTCGTCGTGCTCGAGGAACGGGATCAGCGATGCAGCCACCGACACGATCTGGCTCGGGGCAACGTCCATGTACTGGACGTGCTCGGCCGAGGTCAACTCGGTCTCGCCGTTCTTGCGCACCGACACCAGGTCGCCGGTGATGCGCCCGTTCTTGTCGAGCGCGGCATTGGCCTGGGCGATGACGAACCGCCCTTCCTCGATTGCCGAAAGATAATCGATGTCATCGGTAACGCGGCAGTCCACCACCTTGCGGTAGGGCGTCTCGAGGAAGCCGTACTCGTTGAGGCGGGCGTAGAGCGAGAGCGAGTTGATCAGGCCGATGTTCGGGCCCTCGGGCGTCTCGATCGGGCAGACCCGGCCGTAGTGCGTGGGATGCACGTCGCGCACTTCGAAGCCGGCGCGCTCGCGGGTCAGGCCGCCCGGTCCAAGCGCCGAGACCCGGCGCTTGTGGGTGATCTCGGAGAGCGGGTTGGTCTGGTCCATGAACTGCGACAGCTGGCTCGAGCCGAAGAACTCCCTGATCGCCGCTGAGATCGGCTTGCTGTTGATCAGGTCATGCGGCATCAGGTTGTCGCTCTCGGCCTGGCCGAGGCGCTCCTTGACCGCGCGTTCGACGCGCGCGAGACCGGCACGGAACTGGTTCTCGGCCAGCTCGCCGACGCAGCGCACGCGGCGGTTTCCCAGGTGGTCGATGTCGTCGATTTCGCCGCGGCCGTTGCGCAGTTCCACCAGGATCTTGATCACCGCCAGGATGTCGTCATCCGAGAGCGTCATCGCACCGGTCAGTTCGTCACGCCCGACCCGGCGGTTGAACTTCATCCGGCCGACCTTCGAGAGATCGTAGGCGTCGGCGTTGTAGAACAGCCGGTTGAACAGTGCCTCGACCGCGTCCTCGGTCGGCGGCTCGCCCGGACGCATCATCCGGTAGATCGCAACCTTGGCCGCGAGCCGGTCGGCGGTGTCGTCGGTGCGCAGCGTCTGCGAGACGTACGCGCCCTGGTCGAGGTCATTGGTGTAGATCGTCGCAAAGTCGCGCACGCCGGCGTCACGCATCGCCTTGAGCGTTTCTTCGGTGATTTCGTCGTTGGCGCGGGCAATGATCTCGCCGCTTTCGCCGTCGATCGCGTCGCGGGCGAGCGTCCTTCCGAGCAGGAATTCTTCCGGCACCGAGATCCGCTTCATCCCGGCCGCTTCGATATCGCGGATATGCTTGGCGTTGATCCGCTTATCCTTGGCGACAATTACCGTGCCATCCTTGGCGCTAATGTCGAAGCGCGCGGTTTCGCCGCGCAGGCGATCGGCAACCAGTTCGAGCTGCGCTCCCTCGGCCATCAGCTGGAAGTTGTCGAACACAAAGAAGTGCGCCAGGATCTGCTCCGGAGTCAGGCCAATCGCCTTCAGGAGGATCGTCACCGGCATCTTGCGGCGTCGGTCGACGCGGAAATAGAGCAGGTCCTTCGGGTCGAACTCGAAGTCGAGCCACGAACCGCGATAGGGAATGATTCGCGCCGAGAACAGCAGCTTGCCCGAGCTGTGGGTCTTGCCGCGGTCGTGCTCGAAGAACACCCCGGGCGAGCGGTGCAGCTGCGAGACGATGACCCGCTCGGTGCCATTGATCACGAACGAACCGTTGGTCGTCATCAGGGGCATTTCGCCCATGTAGACTTCCTGTTCCTTGACTTCCTTGACCGTCGGCTTGGATGCTTCGCGATCCATGATCACGAGACGCACCCGGGCCCGCAGCGGCGCGCAGTAGGTCAGCCCGCGCTGCTGGCATTCCTTGACGTCGAACACCGGCAACCCGAGCACATACTCGACGAACTCGAGCCGGGCCATCTCGTTGTGGGACGAGATCGGGAAAATAGAGGTGAACGCTGCCTGCAGCCCTTCCGGGACACGCTGCCCGGGCGGCGTGCCCGACTGCAGGAAGTGCTCGAACGACTCGATTTGGGTCGCCAGCAGAT
Organism: Burkholderiaceae bacterium; assembly: GCA_024637395.1. Lineage (GTDB taxonomy): Bacteria > Pseudomonadota > Gammaproteobacteria > Burkholderiales > Burkholderiaceae_E > JAGXFR01. The sequence goes on from JAGXFG010000020.1 coordinate 13,798, forward strand.
AGGGGACATCGAGAACCTCGCGGCGCTTTGCGAAGCTCTTGCGGATGCGTTTTTTCTCGGTAAACGAGTATGGTACGGCTTTGATCATGAGCACTCCATGTGTCATGCAGGGACTGAAAGCATGACGCTCGAGGACGGCGCCGCCTTGGCACCACGCGCGAACGTCAGGTCTTCAGTTCCCGCTCGCTGCTTCACCGCCTGACCCGGCGAAACAGACGCGAAAACCCGGCGGGGCCGCTCTCCATGGAGAGCGGCTGCCGGGGATCGTGAAAAGCAATAAAACAAGTTACTTGAGCTCGACTTTCGCGCCCGCGTCCTCGAGTTGTTTCTTGAGCGCCTCGGCGTCGGCCTTGCTGATGCCTTCCTTGACCGCTTTCGGAGCGCCATCGACCAGGTCCTTGGCTTCCTTCAGACCCAGCGCGGTAGCGGCCCGAACGACCTTGATGACTTCAACCTTGCGCTCGCCGCAGGCGGCGAGAAGCACGGTGAATTCGGTCTGCTCTTCGACCGGGGCCGCAGCGGCAGCACCGGCAGCCGGTGCCGCAGCGGCGACGGCCGCAGCCGCCGAAACGCCAAACTTCTCTTCCATCTGCTTGATCAGGTCCGACAGGTCGAGAACCGACATGCTGGCCACTGCTTCAAGGATGTCTTCTTTGCTGATTGCCATTTGAATACTCCGTTCGATGCTAATTTGGTGTTGTCTGGAAATCGCTTCCGGGGCGGGGGCTTATGCCGCCGCCTGTTCCTTCTGGTCGCGCACCGCGGCGAGGACCCGGACAAAGCGTCCCGGCACTTCGTTGAGTGTGCGAACAAACTGGACGATCGGCGCCTGCATGGTGCCAAGCAGTCTTGCCAGGAGTTCTTCACGGCTGGGCAGCAATGCCAGCGCCTTGACACCATTCGCATCCATCGACACGTTTGGCAGGGCACCGGCTTTCAGCACCAGCTTGTCGTTCCCCTTGGCGAAGCTGTTGAGCACCTTCGCGCACGCGACGGGATCGCTCGACATGCCGTAGATCAGCGGCCCGACCAATTGGTCGGTCAGCTGCTCGAACGGTGTGCCAGCGATCGCGCGGCGTGCCAGCGTGTTTTTCAACACGCGCAGGTACACGCCCGACTCCCGCGCCTGCTTGCGCAGTGCGGTGATCGAACCGACTTCCAGACCACGGTACTCAGCGACCACAATCGCCTGAGACTTCGCCACTTGGGCGGAGATCTCCTCGACGACGGCGGCCTTCTCTGTACGTTTGAGAGCCACGGTCTACCTCCAGGTGATGGTCGTTGGCGCCGTCTGGCCGGTACCTCGGGCGCTAGCGCCCCTGGTAACGGTGACAACACTTCCGACCGCTACAACACGGCGACCGAGTCCGAGTTCACGAAGCACCGCAGTATTGAACCGAGATTGCAACTGAAACCCTTTTTCCGGGACCGCCATCTGCGCAGGGTGGAGTTGGCGCCGGCCGGTAGCCGCCGCTTCATCCCGATTAACGGCCTTGGACAAGATATCCGTGGCCTCCCTGCGGTCTTTGACAACCCGCCCGCCCGGCGCCGCTATCGAACCCTTGACGGGTCCTTCGTGACGCCGCGCAAGCGGCCCAAAGTCTTTCTCTTCCTGCCGACCTCTCAACCTGCAGCGGTCGCAACGAACACGCCGGTGTCGACGCGCACGTCGATACCCATGGTGCTCGATACCGCCACCTTGCGCAGGTAGATGCCTTTCGAGTTCGCCGGCTTGGCGCGGCTCAGCGCGCCGACCAGCGCTTTCAGATTCGATTCGAGCGCCTCGCTGTCGAATGATGCGCGACCGATGGTGGCGTGAACGATCCCGGCCTTGTCGGTGCGGTACTGCACCTGGCCAGCCTTGGCGTTCTTCACCGCGGTGGCGACGTCAGGGGTGACCGTGCCGACCTTGGGGTTGGGCATCAGGCCGCGGGGGCCGAGAATCTGACCCAGACCACCGACCACCCGCATCGCATCGGGCGAAGCGATCACGACGTCGAAATTGAGGTTGCCGGCCTTGACCTGTTCAGCCAGGTCTTCCATGCCGACGATGTCGGCGCCAGCGGCTTTGGCCTGCTCGGCCTTCTCGCCCTGGGTGAAGACCGCGACCCGGACCGTCTTACCGGTGCCGGCGGGCATCACGACGGCGCCCCGGACCACCTGGTCCGACTTGCGGGCGTCGATCCCGAGCTGCACGGCGACGTCGATCGACTCGTCGAACTTGGCCTTCGCGCATTCCTTGACCAAGGCCAGCGCTTCAGCGAGCGGCAGCAACTTGGTGCGGTCGACCTTGGCCTGATTGGCCTTTACGCGTTTGGAGAGCCGAGCCATTTATACACCCTCCACAATGATGCCCATGCTGCGGGCCGAGCCGGCGACGGTACGAACCGCGGCATCGAGATCGGCAGCAGTCAGGTCGGGCATCTTGGTCTTGGCAATCTCTTCAGCCTGGGCGCGCGTGATGGTGCCCACCTTGGCGGTGTGCGGCGTCGCCGAACCCTTCTCGATCTTGGCCGCCTTGTTGATCAGGATCGACGCCGGCGGTGTCTTCATGATGAAGGTGAAGCTCTTGTCGGCGTAGGCCGTGATTACTACCGGAATCGGCAGGCCTGGCTCCAGACCCTGGGTCTGGGCGTTGAAGGCCTTGCAGAATTCCATGATGTTCAGGCCGCGCTGGCCCAGAGCCGGGCCGATCGGCGGCGCCGGGTTGGCCTTGCCAGCTGGTACTTGCAGCTTGACAAAGCCGACGATTTTCTTCGCCATTTACCTACTCCTAGTTGCGAGTTCTAACGCGCTTTTCGGCGGGCGGCTGCCCACCTACTGACGCTCCTCATCCGGCGACCCCGGCCTCACGCCGGAACGGCCCCGAAACCTCTTGCCCTCAGGTTTTTTCGACCTGAGAGAACTCGAGCTCCACCGGCGTGGAACGACCAAAGATCGTCACCGACACCCGCAGGCGGCTCTTCTCGTAATTCACTTCCTCGACGTTGCCGTTGAAATCGTTGAACGGGCCGTCCTTGACGCGCACCATTTCACCAACTTCAAACAACACCTTGGGCTTGGGTTTCTCGACGCCTTCCTGCATCTGGGCCAGGATCTTCTCGACTTCCTTGTCGGAAATCGGCGACGGCTTGTGCCCCGAGCCACCGACGAACCCGGTCACCTTGGCAGTGTGCTTGATCAGGTGCCAGCTATCGTCGTCCATCTCCATTTCGACGAAGACATAGCCCGGGAAGAAACTGCGCTCGCTGACCGCGCGCTGCCCGTTCTTCATTTCGACAACCTCCTCGGTGGGCACGAGAATTCTGCCGAACTTGTCCTCCATCCCGGCGCGCGCAATCCGCTCCAGGATGGCCCGCCTGACGCTCTTCTCCATACCGGAGTAGGCGTGAACCACGTACCAATGCATGCCCATCTACCCCTTCCAGCCGAGCGCGAGATCGTAGAGGCCCCACTCGAGCAGCTTGTCGACCACCCAGAGGAACAACGCCATCGCGATCACGAACGCGAACACGATCATGGTCATCTGCGTGGTTTCCTTGCGGTCTGGCCAGACCACCCGCCGGGTCTCGGCCCACGCATCCTTCGCGAAGGCGAAAAACTGCTGCCCCAGCGACGAGAACCCGCCAACTACCGCGCCGAGCACCAGCCCGCCGAGCACCGAGCCAACGCGCGCAATAGTCGGCAGTTGATCGAGCATGTAAAAGCCCACCAGCCCCGCCACGACCAGGACGATCGCAAGCGCGACCATGGCCCGATCGGCCATGCTGGTTACCGTCTCTACCTTCTGGTTCGCCATTTGTTTCCTACTGTCTGGTGCCGGGCGCGGTGGCAGGGGCAGAGGGAATCGAACCCCCAACCTTCGGTTTTGGAGACCGACGCTCTGCCAGTTGAGCTATGCCCCTACGAAAATCGATTTCCCGGCGCCATCCTCACTCGATGACTTTGGCCACGACGCCGGCGCCGACTGTGCGCCCGCCCTCGCGGATCGCAAAGCGCAGGCCCTGCTCCATGGCGATCGGCGCCAGCAGCGTCACCACCATCTTCACGTTGTCCCCGGGCATCACCATCTCGGTGCCAGCGGGCAAC
>JAGXFG010000021.1 GCA_024637395.1 Burkholderiaceae bacterium
GGCGTCACCTGCGCGTCCCAAGCGGCCTTCTGCGCCTCGGTCGGCCGTGTGTCCGCAAGGACACTGCCGGAAATCGCGGGCGAGAACACGGCCGCGGATGTCGCGATGAAACGGCGCCTGGTCAAATGGCGTCTGGTCGGCATGAAACGGTCTCCTTCTGGTATCTCGCAGTATATAGAAACTCGGGTAGCGTAAGATGGTTGCCGTGGAAACAACGGCGCGAACCGCTGTCCGATAAGATCCCGTGAACCGCGCACACATCTGCGTCGGATCGCATGGGCGCGGCCAGTGGCGCTGAAGGGGCTCCCGCATCGACGCCATGCCGAGCAACGGTTCGCCAGCACAACCATGACTGTTGCGGCAGCACCGTGGTTCGACAAGGCGATCTTGTTGAACTCTCACGCCAAGGTCGCCAATATGGCGACACTGCAGCGACAGGTCGCCTTGAAACGGCCATATCGTTCGCCACAGCGAAGCATTTTGCGCGGGAGCGACATGACCAGCAACGAAACTTCTCGGCATCCTAGTCAGCTTGCGCAGGAATGGCAGGTGGGAACCTATGAATGGTGGCCGGCGGCGGACCGCCTGATCTGGTCGCCCGAGCTTGTGCGCATCTATGGGCTGCAGCATGCGCCGTCGGCGGAACGCGGCTTCAACGAACTCGTTCATCCTGCGGATCGCATCCGCGTCGAAGGCGTGACGTCCGGCTTTCTCGGATCCGGCGCCACGCGCTACAGCCACCGCTTTCGGATCGTGCGGCCGGATGGCGCCGTGCGCGTCATCCTCGATCGCGGCGCGATCGAGCGGGACGCGGCGGGGAACGTCCGCGTCATTCGCGGGATCAACATCGACGTGACGGACGAGGCAGAGGTCGGCGCGTCACCCTCCGAGCAGCAAGCAGCGGCGGCGGAGGCCGGACTCCGGCATCATGGGACGCAGCTGCTGGCCGCCATGCAAGCCGCGCTGGCGATCGTGTTCGAGTGGGACATCCGTACCGATCGCGTCTGGCGCATCGCGAGCGACGATCCGGTGCTGCCTGTGACCGCCGATCAGCCTGACACTTTCGCGCAGGTCGCCAACGCTATCCATCCGGACGACCGCAAGGCATACCGCGCCGCGGTCGAGGCCGCATTGCGGTCCACCGATGGCATTTATCGTTCCGAGCATCGCATCGCCCGACCTGACGGTGCGGTGCGCTGGCTTGCCGAGAGCGGCCGGGTCGAGTTCGACGATACCGGAAAGCCCCTCCGCTTGCTCGGGATTTCCCGCGACATCACCGACAGAAAACGCGCGCAGCAGGAATTGACCGAGGCCAGCGCACTGCTGGAGTCGCTGTTTGCCAACGCTCCGGTCGGTCTATGCGTCCTTGATCGCGAGTTCCGGTATGTGCGCGTCAATCGCGAACTCGCAGCCATAAACGGTTTGCCGCCCGAGGCGCATATCGGCCGCCGGCCGGACGAAATCCTGCCCGGCCTCGAAGATTTCGACGAGACGTACCGCCGCTGGCGGCAGATCCTCGAGACCGGCGCACCATGGCGCGACGTCGAGGTCAGCAGCGAGACTCCGGCGCAGCCGGGGCGGCGGCGTCATTGCGCAGTCGACTACTTTCCCGTGCGCATCGGCGAGTGCAACGTCGGCATCGCGGCCATCGTGCAGGAAACCACCCGACGCAAGACGGCGGAAGAGCTGTTGCGCGCCAGCGAGGAGCGCTACCGGACGCTGTTCGAAGCCATCGACGAGGGCTTCTTCGTGATGGATGTCCGCCTCGACGCACCCGACGGGCGCGTCGATCTCCGCTTCAGCGAGGCGAACCCCGCCTTCTATAATTAGACCGGAGTCCCGAAGGCCATTATCGGCCGCTGGCTGCGCCGGGCCGCACCGGAACTCGAGGAGCATTGGTACGAGATCTATGGCCGCGTGGCCCGGACCGGCGAGCCGACCCGCTTCGAGGAGCACTCGGACATGCTGGGCCGATGGTTCGACATCTACGCTTTCCGGATCGATGCCCCGCAGGACCACCGCATCGCCGTGCTGTTCAGCGACATTTCCAGCCGCAAACGCCACGAAGAGCACACCCGGTTGCTGATGCACGAGCTCAACCATCGCTCGAAGAACATGCTGAGCCTCGTCCAGGCGGTCGCGCGGCAGACCGCATCTACCGGCGCGGACGATTTCATCGATCGCTTCGGCGCGCGTGTGCAGGCGCTGTCGGCCGCGCAGGATCTGCTGGTCGAGAACGCCTGGAAGACGGTTCCGCTCGCCGATCTGGCCCGATCGCAGCTCGGGCATTTTTCCGATCTTGTCGGCGAGCGGATCGAGATCGCCGGGCCGCCGCTTTCGCTGACGCCGGATGCAACCCAAGCGCTGGGCATGGCGCTCCACGAACTTGCCACCAATGCCGCCAAGTATGGCGCGCTTTCGAACGCGACCGGCCGTATCGTGATTCTCTGGTCGCTCGAGCAGCGCGCCTCGCCCGAGCCGCGGTTCACGCTGTCGTGGCTGGAACGGGGCGGGCCTCCGGTCGCAGAGCCAAAGCGGCGCGGCTTCGGCTCGACGGTGACGACCGCGATGGTGAAGTCGGCCACGCACGGAGAGGTATCGGTCGAGTACGCGCCCGCCGGGCTGGCATGGCGGCTCTCCTGCCCCGCCGCAAAGATCCTCGACAGCATGCCGGCGCGACCCGCCGCATCCCGTCCGGCGCCTGCCCCCGCACAGACCGCAGAGCGCAACGGGCACTGCGTGCTTGTGGTCGAGGACGAGCCCGCGATCGCCGCCTATATGGCATCCGTGCTGACCGACGCCGGCTTCTCGGTCCTCGGCCCCGCTGGCGACGTCAGCCAGGCCTTGGATCTGCTCGGGCGGCAGGACTGCGACGTCGCCGTGCTCGACATTAACCTCGGCCGTGAAACATCCGAATCGGTGGCACACGAACTGAACGCACGGCGCCGGCCGTTCGTCGTCGTCTCCGGCCAGTCGAAAGCAGCGCTGCCTGACGTGTTTCGCGCTGCCCCCGTTGTGGTCAAGCCGTTCCAGCCAAGAGTTCTCGAGGCACAGTTGAGGCGTGCTCTTGACGGTTGCCGGGGTCAGGAGTGATCTCGCTCGCGCCTTACGCAAACGACCGCGACGCGACGCGCCTTGGCCCGACGGCGATTTCCAGACCATCCGGCACCACACGCGCCAGATAGCCGATCATCGCAACATCCGGGGCTCGGACTGGGCGGCCCCATTTTTTTTGGCTTCGCGGAGGGGAGATGCCGCCCAGTTGCGATCTGGCGAAAAGTGATACCAACTGGCGGGACGTTGACCGTCGTGCCGGTGCCGTGGCCGGGCGTGTCATCTGAAGACAACCTGTCCGGCAGCGCATCACGACTGATGAATGTCGCGGAGTGAGCCCGGCCCGGGCAGCAAAGCCCCGGCCCATGGAGAAGGCCTTCATCGGCGGCGCGAAGGTGGTGATGGCCGCGGCGGTCACCGCCCCCGGGATCGCCGTGAGCCGCCGCGCCAGACCATCACCCCTCGCACGCCTGCGCAGCCCGCACTCGAGACCTGCGATCTTCCCGGCCAACCTGCAATCTGGTCGAGCGGCAAGCGCGCCAGATCACGCATCGCTTCCGGTCACCATGCGCCTGAAAGACGTTTTTGGCCAAATCCCGGCCAACAATGCTGACATCTTGCATTGAGGCTATTCTTCGGAGCGAGCCTTCAAGACCTGCTGCTTGGGCACATCTGTGCCGCCGGGTGCGTCCAGCCCATCGTTACGGTCTGCGCGCGGCTGCATCATTCGGGTCCGCAGGCGATGGCGCGGCTGTTCGCGCGCCGGCTACGGGCATCATTCCAGCCTGCCGCCGCAGGTGCGCCGCCACACGACCGCCCGGCGCTTGAGCGGCCGGCCCCGCCCCCACCCGTGCGGGCAGCAAACGCTTGCAAATGAGCGGCGCGATGCGCTAAACCGCGCGCCAGCGGAGAGGTGGCCGAGTGGTCGAAGGCGCACGCCTGGAAAGTGTGTAGGCGGGCAACCGTCTCGAGGGTTCGAATCCCTCTCTCTCCGCCACGTACTCTAAATTTAGTGATGGCTATCAAATGGTTATGCGGACAGTATCAGCAAGTTGACGCATCCTACCCGCCAACGATAGATGTGCGCCTTATCCTTCGCTTCTTTCGCCAGTCACACCAAGAGTTGCTATTGGTCTTTCACTTTTTCAGGTAGCCGTCCCTCGTTTCCGCGCAACGCGCTTAGCCGCACAATTTGAATGGGGTAGTTCTGCGCCTGCAACTCTTGAACCGTCTTGTAAACAGCACTTGATAGCATTTTAGAGGTTGGCTCATCGGGCACCTGAACAATTAAAGAGGTTGATTTGCCTACACCAGCCATGACATGGGCGCCCCATGCTGCAACTTCCTTTGCCTCGTCGCCTTTGGACGATGCCCCCCAAACGACACAGAATGTCCCAGCGAGGGGGCCGTTGGGAGCTGGATCAGGTCTGCCCCCTGTGTTCCGGGGTGCGCTTTGCTCTTCAATTCGTTTTTGGGATGCCGCAGTGCCGAAGTTGACCGGGCCTTTGCTAGGCATTTTGAGGCGAACCCCGAAGCTGCCTTGATCGTATTGGTTGGTCCGCCAACCTCCAACAACTTGTGCCGCAACTCGTGACCGTGAAAATCCTTCGCTATCCATTTCGGCCGCGACCTGTTCGGCCCGCTGCTTGGGCAAAAAGCCGATGCACCGCCCCTCAATTTCAACTTTTATCGCGTTTGGATCATGCAAATTTTCTGGGTCCCGAACAAGCATCGCAACTGTTTCGTGACCATGGCCGTGCCTGTTATGACCACCGCATATGCTTAGAAGCTCATCTTGATAATGGCTAGTCCCGGCTACTATTGACGAGTAATCATCCTCCCGGACGATGATTGGTGCATTCTCCTCGTAGCTGTGTTTGCGCTGTTTTCTTGGATTTTTGTTTTTAATATTCGGTCTAGCGTTCGAAGCCGGCACATTCACACTATTAGGCGTCAGCCAAGAAAAAAGCCAACTAAAGAGACTCATTTTTCCCTCCCAAATCCCGAACTAGGTCCATTGCATACACAGACCATCCCGCTCAACTACGCTAGAAGACTATCACGTTTGAAAGCAAGGCATAGGCTCGATCTCAGCTTCGCGATGAACCTGCCTTCATAGGTGAACAGCGACGGGGTGACGCCGTTTCGCCAGTCCGCCGCGACACGGCCGCCATCGCCGCGACAATCCGTATTTTTGCTCCGAACCTTTTGCCACTTAGCCGTCGGCATTCCAGCCCACCAGCTTCATTGCCGTATCAGGATCAACGCCCGCCTCTTTCGCCTGCGCCAGCGCCTGCACAACGCCCGCCGCAGCTCGGGCACGCCCGCCCGCGTCATAGGCTTGAAGCGGCTGCATCACGTCCACGGTGACCGGCTGGCCCAGCTTCGCTGTTGCTTCCTCGGCCAGCAGCGTAGCAACGGGTTGAAGCGTGTATTGGGCAAGGTGGCGTTGACACTCCCGCACCATAGGCCCCGTGGTCGCGTTGTAGAGCAGGCCGGGCAGGACGCCGAAGGCCCCACAAACGCTGTCACGCGCCGCTGTGAGCGTCTCGCGCGTCATGGCGCGGCTCAGGTCCGGGGTTACGTCGCTCGGCCTCCAGTCCTGCGCCGGGGCAGGCCCGCCCGCCGCCGTTACCTGCACCGATTCCCGCAACAGCAGCTTGCCGCGTGCGCCCTTGAAGCCCCGCGCAAGTTTGGTCAGGTCGGTGTCCTCGGTCTCGGGAAACGGCACGATCTGCGACCCTAGCGGCATGTTTTCGAAGGCTTCCGAAAGCGCCGTCTCGACCGCGTGCAGCATCCCGGCCGTGAGCTGCGCTCGCTTCAATGGCGCAGCGCCCAGCCAGGGCGCAACCGGGTCGGAGCCAATACGCAGGTGCAGAACCTCGCCCGCCAGGGCGGTTTGCGTGCGCCCGCCGCCGGCTTCCGACACGCTCAGCCGATAGGCACGCGGCTCGCCGTCGCGGGTGGACAAATCCCAGTCCGCCGCGGGCACAAGCCGATCCTCTCGGATCAAGAAAACCACCTCGCCGCGCAGCGCCAGAGAACGCCCGGCCATCGCCAGCACGCGCCGCCCGATTAGATCGGTGCCTTCGATCTCGGCCAGCGTCATCGCGCCTTCCCAGAGCGAAACGCAGGTTTGCGCCGTCGCGGTCAGCTCGGCCAGCCCGCGCCGCCCGCTGATATAGCTTTCCCGCGCCGACATGATTTCGCTTGTGAAGCCGGTCGCACTCGCCCGCGTCTCTGGTGCCTTGCGCTTGAATATGTCGAGAATGCCCATTGTCAGGCCCTCCGATAGCGGCGCAGCAGATCGGCCGCGCCGGAGTTTTGCAGCGCCCGCGCGACGTGCGCCGGGCTGCGTTGTGTCGTTTCTTCTACGTCGCCCAGCCGATAGCTGTAAGACGACGCGCCCGCCGGGCTGCCATCCTCGGCCAGATACTCAGCCAAGCGCCTGTAAGCCTCGGAGACGGCCGCGGGTAGGATAATGTCGCCCACGTCCGCCGTGATCCAATACGGCCCTTCACCGTCCAGCAGAACGCCGCCAAGCGGCCCGTCCGCCAGGCTCGCCGTAATCCAAGATGCGCCGTTCCAGACCTTGCGCGCCGTGATCGTGGCGGGCACCAGATCGGGCACAAATTCGCCCGGCCCTTCGACCGTCCAGACCACCTCGCGCGTCGTGAAGCGGTGCGCCGTGTATGCCTCAATGCGTGCCCAGAGCGCCTCGGAATCAAGCATCGCCGCCGCCGTCGAAAGCACGGACGGCAAGGCCGGATAGGACGCGGGCACCGCCTCGTCACGTTGCAGGATTTCAACCATCATGCCCTCCATCTATTGAGCGCCCGGCGCAGCCCGTCATTGGGTGCACCGCCATGCGCATCCCAGCACCGCGCCTCGATCTGCGCCGCGCCGTAGGCGGGCCGCGTCACCGCCGACAGCTCGAACAGGTCCGCCGCCGTGATCGTGCGCCGAACCTCGCCCGACCGCGCCTCGATCCGTTCGCCATCGGGCGAGACGCGAAAGCCGGGCGATAGGCCTCGGATCAACCCCGCGTCGTGCGCCGCCAGGAAGTCCCGCGCCCAGGTTGTCTCGGGCGCGATTATCGCCTCGAAGCTCAGCGCGTCGTCGCCGTCGCGCAGCTCCAGCGTGCCCGCCGCGCGGCTGGCAAGCGGTTTCTCAAAGTCGTGGCCCGACAGAAGATGAATATCCTCGCCAGCCTCCAGCCGGGCCGCGAAGGCGCGGGAAGCGATAACCTCCACACGCCCCCGGCCCAGCTCGGCAGGCGAACCGTAGGGGAACGCGCCCGCAATGCGAACGCGCCCTCCGTCGAGGCGGCGCAGCTCCAGCGCGCCGCCTGCTACACCGCCCCAGAGCATCACTGGATGCCCGTCAGGACTTCAAGCTGCGCAGCCCGCGCAACCGTGATATCCATCGTCGCAAGCGCCGTGAGGCGCAGGCCACCGGACGCCGCGTCGGTGTAGGGGTCGCGGATCAGA
>JAGXFG010000022.1 GCA_024637395.1 Burkholderiaceae bacterium
CAATTCGGACAGATGTTCACGCACAGCGGGCATATCGTAGAGTTCCATGTCCTTCTGCAAACGCGACAGGCACTTTTCGAAAACGCGCCACCGCAGGCAATCCTCGCTGGCGCGCATGATGCGGGGATGCCCCGTGCCGTTTACTGCATCACCGATCAGGAGCTCCTCGTAGAGCTTCTCCCCCGGACGCAGCCCGGTGTAGGTGATCTCGATATCACCATCCGGGTGCTCCTCGTCACGTACTTCCAAACCACTCAAATGCACCATGCGCCGCGCGAGATGGGCGATTTTCACGGGCTCGCCCATGTCCAGCACGAATACGTCACCGCCCTGCGCCATGCTGCCCGCCTGGATGACCAGCTCTACGGCTTCCGGGATGGTCATGAAATAGCGGGTGATGTCCGGGTGCGTCACGGTGATGGGCCCACCCTCGGCTATCTGACGCCGAAACAGCGGCACGACCGAGCCGCTCGAGCCCAGCACATTGCCGAACCGCACCATGGAGAAGACCGTATCTGATGATTCGGGCTGCAGCGCCTGCAATGCCAGCTCGGCCAGACGCTTGCTCGCGCCCATGATGTTTGTCGGGCGGACGGCCTTGTCGGTGGAGATGAGCACGAAGTGGCGGACACCCGCGGCGGCCGCAAGACGTGCGGTGATCAGCGTGCCGAGCGCATTGTTCGACAACCCCTCGACCGGATTGTGCTCGACCAGCGGCACATGCTTGTAGGCGGCGGCGTGGTAGACCGTATCCACCGAAAAGCGGTCAAACAGCCGGGCCAGCCGGCGCTCGTCCAGCACGCTCCCCAGGGCGGCCACCACCTCGACCTCGCCCCCGGCGACCGTCGACACGGCACGGAGCTCCTGGTCGATTCGATAGAGTGCGAACTCCGACACATCAAAAAGGATCAGCCGGTTGGCACCCTGCGCAATGACCTGCCGACACAGTTCGGAACCGATCGAGCCACCCGCCCCGGTGACCAGCACCGTCTTGCCGGTAATGCAACGATGCATGAGTTCGACATCGGGGCTTACCGGCTCACGGCCGAGCAAGTCCTCGATATCGATCTCCTGGATCTGATCGAGCGTCGCCTTGCCGGCTAGGATGTCGTTGATCGCCGGCACCGTGCGTACGTGAAACGGCAACGGCTCGAGTCGTGCCAGAATCGCACGGCGAGCCGATGCCGACGCCGACGGAATCGACAGCAGGATCGACTCGACCCCGAGGCGTTGCAGGCGCGGGGTCAGATCACGGATGTCCGGTGACAGCACCCGCAGGCCGTTGATCTCCCTGCCCTGCAGGTCCTTCGCGTCATCGAGGAACGCGACCGGCTCGTAGTCCGGGCCCTGATGCAGCATCTCCGCCACCTGGCGGCCACCCGCCCCGGCGCCGTAGACGGCCACCCGCTCGCGCTTGCCCCGTGCCGGCAGCACGCCGAGCAAACGGCGCGCGGCAAAACGCGAGCCGGCCACCAGCAGGAACAACAGCAGCCCATAGATGATGAAGGTCGAGCGCGGCAGCCCGGCCTGCGGATAGAGGAACATCATCGCCAGCAGGATGCCGGTCGAGGTCAGCACGCCGATGCCGATCTGCTCGATGGCACGCCAGCCGAGATAGCGCATCACCGCCCGATACAGGCCCAGCTTGACGAACACGGGCACAGTGAAAAATGCCAGGCCGATGAACACCAGCGCCGCGCGGTTGATGTCAGTGAAGAATTCGCCATAACGAAGCGACAGCGCCGCCCAGAGCGCGAACGGAATCAACCCGAGGTCCAGCGCAAGCATCAGCCCTCGCTTGTAGACCGATGGCAGATCGCGGAGAAAATGCTTGATGCGCACAGTCAACGGCACGTGGGACTTTCCGTGTGGATGGAAAAATTACCGGCGACACCAACCGGACCAATAAGACAGCTATTCTGTCACACCCCGCCGTTCATGGACCCGATGACAGCCAACCCACCAACAGGTCATCCCCGCGAAAGCGGGGATCCAGGAATCGGTGCCACTCAAGTCCTAGACCGGATTCCCGCGTTCGCGGGAATGACAATGTGATGGCCATCTCGCACACCGGGCCGAGCTTTAGCAGTGTTCCTGATTCTGGATACCCGACTGAGGAAAGCATCGATGAAAGACAAGACCAACTAATGCCAACCCATGATCAAGAACGCCGCACGCGATCACCTGCCCCCCGGCCGGCAACGGTCAGGAACAGATACCGGAAGTAGTCCTTCAGGGTCAGGCTGTTCACCATCCGTTCGTCCACTTCGGCAAGCCGGACAGGTTCCGACATGTCGATGCCATTGACCTGGGCCAGACCGGTGATGCCCGGCCGCACGGAGAACACACCCCGCTTCTGACGCTCGGCGATCAACTCGTCCTGATTGGGCAGGCATGGCCGCGGCCCGACGAGGCTCATTTCGCCCTTCAGCACGTTCCATAGCTGCGGGAGCTCATCCAGTTTGGTCCGCCGAAGAAACCGGCCGAACGGCGTTACAGACGAAGCACTGGCCAAGTGCGTCGCTACGGAGGCCGTATCCGGCCGCATGGTTCGGAACTTCACCAGAGTGAACGGCTTCTGACTGCGCCCTACCCGCTCCTGCCGGAAGATCGGCGAACCGGTATCGAACCAGCCGATAATCATGAGCAGCAACAGTACCGGCAGGCCGACGATCAGCCCGATAAGGGCCAGCAACATGTCGAGAAATCGCATCAAGTCGTCATCTCCAGAAAATCCTCGGCCCCGTCCTGATGACTGCCGATGCGAGCAGGCGTTGCGTGGTACCCATGAGCGGCGAGTGCTTTTGCCTTTGTGTTGGCGAAAGCCACCAACTCGGCATCAGCCGCATAGGCAAACGCCCGCCCACCATCGATATCCCGACACGCTCTCTCGATGGCCTCCTCGTCATCTCCCAGCCCGCAGAACTCAGCAAGCTCCCTTAACGAGTCTTCCGGGCTCTCCAGCAACGTTTCGTACCGCACACGAACAACACGATCGGATGACACTTCGTCTACCAAGTGATCAACCTGAGCCTGATATTCCTGCCAGAGCGTGAAGGCACCATCCATCGTGGCGCATCGCGCGGACTCCATGAAGCCGCCGCGTTTGGGGCGAAGCCACGTCAGGTACTTGTAGCGACGGTATTTCTCCCGCGACCGGACCTCGCTTTGACGTTCCCTGGTGACGAGACTTTGCGCGACATCCACGCCGTGACGCTCGATACACACTACCTTCGCCCGAGGGAACAATCTCAACCACAGGGGCAGCGTGAAGGTATTGCGAGGGTCCTTCCATCCCCACGGATGGCGGAAATTCATGATATTGCGGTTGAGGAGATACCCCCGAACCCCAAGAAAATCGATCGCGCGGGGGCTGGACATCATGAAACGGACATAGTCCTCGATCAGCCCCATCGCCGACTCGTGCTGCCACAGTTCCCCGATCTGGCCGGGATTGTCCCAGCGGGAGCCGCACTGGGCCAGCAACCACGAGTTCAGCGCCTGGAAGAAGATTGCCTCGTTGTTCTCGTCCTTTCCCTTGCCGACGAACAGACCCAACTCTTCCAACAGGCGCCCAACCATGCTGGTTCCCGACCGGTGCATTCCGACAAATATTACCGGATCCATGTCAATCGCCCCGTGAGGTGAAGCATCCGGCAACACCTAGCCAGTGCAAATTCGTGTCCATGTATTTCATCGCAAGTATTCCCACGTTCTTTACCGAGGCGCCAACGGCCATCCTGAATGGCTCGACTCTCGATCACCTGCCCAACCTCATTCGGGACAATTCGTCCACCATCGCAACGGGCGGTCTCCATCCCAGTCGGGAGCGCGTTTCTGCCATATCCACCTGTAGCGAGTCGCACAATCGTCGCGCGATGCCTCGTTTGCCGATCGATGCGGCGAGCAGGCGAATCAGGAGTGCCGGCACGGGGATCAGTCGCGCCGGGCGCCCCACGGATTCACCGAGGCGCTGAAGCAACTCCGTCGTCGAAACATCGTCATCGTCGGAGACCATCCATACCCGGTTGGCGGCCACTGGATGCTGCAAGCAGGTAACCAGGAAATCCACCAGATTTCCCAGCCCGACCAGGCTGCGGCGATTGTGAATCATGCCCAACGGCAACGGGATGCCTCTTGCCACCCAGCGCCGCATCGTCTCGAAGTTGCCGCCGACGCCAGGACCATACACGAGGGGCGCGCGGACGATCACCACTTCCATTTCGGTTTCCCGTGCCAATTCCAGCAGCCCTCGCTCTGCCTCGAGTTTCGATCGGCCATAGGCATCCTCGGGTGCAGGCGGGTCATTCGGGGTGAAGGGCTTGCCAACCGGGGAGGATTCGCCGTTCACCTTGATCGAACTCAGGAATACGAAACGGCGTACACCGGAGGCGGCAGCCGCACGCGCGAGTCTCAGGGTGCCATCGACGTTGACCCGGCGATACGCCGCCTCGTCCTCGTTCCTGGAATCGGGAACCCGCGCGGCGCAATGCACCGCCGCCATGATGCCAGCCAGAGCGTCGGCCCAGTCGGCCGACGCGTCTTCCAAATCAACGACAACCGGCGCGGAACCCGCGGGTACCGAGCGCGAATCCGTCCGCACGCCCGCCAGTACGCGCCCCTCGTTCAGGGACAGCAATCGCTTGGTCAGCGCATGGCCCACAAATCCGGCAGCCCCCGTGACCAGCACCGCGCCCTCACTCATTCAAGACCTCCGTCGCGCTCCCAGCGCGGAACTTTCCAATCCAAGCCGTCGATGCACCACGCGCCACAGAATGAGATTCCATACCACCAGGCTCACGGTACTGGCTGCCGCCGCCCCATTTATACCGAAGGCCGGAATGAGCGCCAGGTTCAGAACGATGTTCAGCACTGCCCCGATAGCCACCCCGCGCGTCACGTCCCGTTCATGCCCGGTCATGTTGAGAAGCACGGCTACCGAACCTACCAGTGCATTGACCAATTGGCCGCCAGCAAGAATCACGAGAGACCAGTACCCCGCCATGAATGCCTCGCCAAATATCCAACCGATCAACTCCCGGCCGAAAGCGAAGAAGACCAGCACGGCGGGCAACGCCAACAGAACCACGGCCTGCGCACTACGAGTAATCAGTCGCTGCAGAGTCGCCATATCCCCCTGCGCATAAAGCCGGGCGAAGTGCGGCGCGACCACCATGTTTACGGCTGCCAAACCGAAGGCCACCAACGAGGCGCCGTGGACGACGACCCGATAGATGCCGACTTCTTCCGTCGACCCCATGACACCGAGCATCAGGATGTCGACGTGCCGGTTGATCAGGTTGACGCCCTCGGTCAAGGCCAGTGGCAAGGTCGCGGCGAGCCAGGCGCGCTGCTGCGTGCTCGTCTCGCCCGGCTGTTGCAACGGTGCCGGCCGATGCCGACTGACCAGCCAGGAGCCGACAATGAAGGCGATTACCAGGGCAATGGCATTGAACAGGACGGCGGCACCCGGCGTGATCTCCGCCACCGGCCAGAGCCACCACAAGCCCCCGGCGAGGCCGATGAAAACCAGTGGGCGCACGGCCAGTTCGGGCACCTGCCCGGAAAGCACGTGACGAAGCCCGCGCAATTGAGCACCTCGCAACGCAGCGATACCCATCAGCGGGACAAGAAGCACCCCCAGGAGGAAAACGTCCTGGTGCTCGGCCACCAGCTGACTGTGGTCAGTCAACCCGAGCAGCACGGCGACCGTGAGCAAGATGATCACGACCGACGTCAGCGCTATCAGACGCAACGACCAGCGCCACAGACCCCGGATCACGGGCCAGTCTCCAGCGGATTGGGCGCGCGCGGTTTCGCGCACCAGCAGGTTGGGCAGGCCGAACTGTGCCGGCATTGCCAATACCGTCATGACCGTCAGGACGAAGGAATACACACCGAATCCATCCGGCCCGAGAGCACGGGCGAGGATGATGGCGATTACCAGTGACAGCGCGAGCCCGAGCAATCGCAACCCCATCGTGCCGAGTCCGCCGCGCAGGAGCTGTGCGCGAAGACCTTCACCCTTCAAGCTGGCGAGGCCGGAGCGAACAAGACCGGGGCGATGGCGGGAATCAGGCAAGAAAGGATCCTAGGTAGAAACAAGCCGCCCAGTATAGGGAAGACGCGAGGCGCTACCAGCCGCCGTTCACCATCATGGAGACGTTCGGCATACGTCGCTCAAGGCCGCGCCCGGTCTACTTTGGATCAGCACCCGGCGTCGGCCCAATTCCGGCCACTACGGCCGTGCGCAATGAAGTAGGGGTTGAGCACCTCGTCAGGACGGTCGTAGCGGAGACGATTCCCCTCACAGGTAATCACCCGTCCACCAGCCTGCTCGACCACCGCCTGGGCGGCACCCGTGTCCCAAAGGCTGGTCGGCCCCAGGCGCGGGTAGACGTCAGCTTCGCCCTCGGCCACGAGGCAGAGCTTGAGCGAGCTGCCCATCGGCACCATCTCATGCTCACCCAGCCTGGCCAGCCAGTCCGCCATGCCACCGCTGGCGTGGGATCGGCTACCGACCACGCGCCAAGCCGCCTCTCGTTCACCGGCCACCTCGATCGGCCGCGCCTTTTGGGAAGCCGAACGCTTCCAGGCGCCGATGCCGTCAGCGGCATAGTAGAGCGCATCGATGGCCGGGGCGTACACGACCCCCAGGACCGGGCCCACCCCTTCAATCAGGGCAATATTGACGGTGAACTCACCATTCTTCTTGATGAACTCCTTGGTACCGTCCAGCGGGTCGACTAGCCAGTAGCGTCCCGCCGCATCCGGTCCGGGGAAACCCTCGGTGTCCTCTTCCGAGAGAATGGGGACGCCATCGAGCAGCGAGGCGAGCCGCTCGCTGATCAGGTCGTGTGCCGCCTGGTCGGCCTCCGTCAGCGGGCTTTTGTCGGCCTTTTCCTCGACCGAGAAGTCCCTAGCGTAGATGGTCATGATGGTCCGTCCCGCCTCCTCGGCGATGGCGACCACCTCGTCCAGCAATGCCTGGTTGATCGTCATGACGTTACCTCGCATCAGGCGGCCGGGATCATGCCGCGTTCGACAAGCAGCGCGAGGATCCGGTCCGCCGCCTGCTCGGCCGACAGATCGGCCGCCTCGAGGCGGAGGTCCGGGTGCTCCGGTGCCTCGTAGGCCGAATCGATACCGGTGAAGTTCTTGAGCTCGCCACGACGAGCCTTCTTGTAAAGCCCCTTGGCGTCGCGCTCCTCGGCCACCTCCAGCGGGGTATCGACGAAGATCTCGACGAACTCCCCCTCCTCGAGCATCCCGCGAGCCATCTCGCGCTCCGCACGGAACGGCGAGATGAACGAGGTCAGCACGATCAGGCCGGCATCCACCATGAGCTTTGCCACCTCGGCGACGCGACGGATATTTTCGACACGGTCGGCGTCAGTGAAGCCCAGATCTCGGTTGAGACCATGACGCACGTTGTCGCCATCGAGCATATAGGTGTGCTGGCCGGCGGCGGCGAGCTTCTTCTCCAACGCGTTGGCGATGGTCGACTTGCCCGCCCCGGACAGACCGGTAAACCACAGCACGCCCGGCTGCTGGGCCTTGAGCTCGGCGCGGCGTGCCTTGTCGACATCGACGTGCTGCCGGTGGATGTTCTGACTGCGGCGCAGGGCGAAGTGCAGCATGCCGGCGCCGACGGTGTTATTGCTCATCCGGTCGATGAGGATAAAGCCGCCAGTGTCCTGGTTCTCGGTGTATGGATCGAAGGCGATCGGCCGGTTGACCGACAGCGTGCACACGCCGATGCCGTTCAAGCCCAGTTGCTTGGCGGCCGTGTGCTCAAGCGTGTTGACGTTCACCTCGTACTTGATATCGGTCACCGTCGCGCTGACCGTCTGGGTGCCGATCTTCATCAGGTACGGGCGGCCCGGGTAGAGCGGCTCGTCGTGCATCCAGACCAGCGAGGTCTCGAACTGGTCGGCCACCTGCGCCGGCGCCTCGTTGGTGCAGATGACGTCGCCCCGGGAGATATCGATCTCGTCTTCGGTCGTCAGCGTGATCGACTGGCCGGCCACAGCTTGGTCGAGATCGCCGTCGAAAGTGACGATCCGCTCGACTCGGCTGGCCTGCCCCGAGGGCAGCACGCGGATCTCGTCACCGGGACGGACCACGCCACTGGCCAACGTGCCCGAAAAGCCACGGAAATCCAGGTTGGGGCGATTGACCCACTGGACCGGCAGGCGGAATGGCTTGCCCTGCAGGCGATCCTCAAAGACCTCGATCGTCTCGAGAAAGCCCATCAGGGTGGTGCCGTGGTACCACGGCATCCGCTCGCCATGATCAATGATGTTGTCGCCCTTGAGCGCCGACATCGGGATGAAGGTGACCTCCTCGATTCCGATTTCATCGGCGAACGCGCGGTAGTCAGCGACGATGCGATCGAACACATCCTGCGAGTAGTCGACCAGGTCCATCTTGTTGATCGCCACCACCACGTGCCGGATGCCGATCAGGTGCATGAGGAAGCTGTGACGTCGCGTCTGGGTGAGCACGCCCTGACGGGCGTCGACCATCAGGATCGCGGCATCCGCGGTCGAGGCACCGGTAACCATGTTGCGGGTGTACTGCTCGTGCCCCGGGGTGTCGGCAACGATGAACTTGCGCTTGTCGGTCGAGAAGAAGCGGTAGGCCACGTCGATCGTGATGCCCTGCTCGCGCTCGGCGGCTAGCCCGTCGACCAGCAGGGCGAAATCCATCTCGCCACCTTGGGTGCCGTACTTCTTTGAGTCGGCTTCCACCGCAGCCAACTGGTCCTCGAACAGCAGCTTCGATTCGAATAGCAGTCGACCGATCAGGGTGCTCTTACCGTCATCCACGCTGCCGCAGGTGATAAACCGCAGCAGCCCCTTGTTCTCGTGTGATTTGAGGTAGGCGGCGATGTCGGTGGCGATTAGGTCGGATTGGTGTGACATGGGGTTCGTCCGGCAAACAGTTGCTATGAATTCGGTGTTTAGAGGTCAGAAATCAGAAGTCAGATGTCAGAAGGTGCCTACGGGGAGCTCAATCGTATTCGGGTTGTCGTTTGATCAGGCCCGCGAGCATGGCGCTTATTTCGCGGGTTTCTCTTGTCCATATCTGTCCGGTGGACTTGTCGATGTACTCGATTTCCATGCCGATCAGGATCTGCGTGCGCAACTCGGCGCAAGAGCCCTTAGCGACGTAGAGAAACTTGATCCGATCCTTCGACGTCGGTCGAGCCATGCCCTCGGCGATATTGCTCGGTACCGAAAGCCCGGAACGGGTTATCTGATCCCGAAAGCCAAAATCACGCAGCCCTCTTAGCGCAACATACAAGTCAGCCGACAACCGTGCCGACCGCTTCCAGACGTCAAGCCTTTCAAAATCCATTTCCAACAATCTCCGTCAGCTTCCATCTGACATCTCTTATCTGAACTCTGAGCTCTTATCCCTGACCTCTGAGGCTATTCCTGCTCCGCGTACGCGGATCAGAAATAGCCCTCCTGCTTCTTCTTCTCCATCGAGGCGGCCGAGTCGTGATCGATCACGCGGCCCTGGCGTTCCGAGGTTTTGGTCAGGAGCATTTCCTGGATGATGTCGGTGAGCGTGTCGGCCTCGGACTCGATCGCGCCGGTCAGCGGGTAGCAACCGAGCGTGCGGAAGCGGACCTTCTTCATCATCGGCACCTCGCCCTCGTTGAGCGGCATGCGATCATCGTCAACCATGATCAGCGTGCCGTCTCGCTCGACCACCGGGCGCTCTGCTGAGTAGTACAGAGGCACGATCGGGATGTTCTCGAGATAGATGTACTGCCAGATGTCGAGTTCGGTCCAGTTCGACAGCGGGAAGACGCGAATGGACTCACCCTTGTGCTTGCGGGCGTTGTAGAGCTTCCAAAGCTCGGGACGCTGACCTTTTGGATCCCAGCGGTGCTGCGCCGTGCGGAAAGAGAAAATGCGCTCCTTGGCACGCGATTTCTCCTCGTCGCGGCGCGCCCCGCCGAAGGCAGCATCGAAACCGTACTTGTCGAGGGCCTGCTTCAGCCCTTCGGTCTTCATGACGTCGGTGTGGATCGCCGAGCCGTGCGTGAACGGGTTGATGTCCTTCTCGACGCCCTCGGGGTTGGTGTGGACCAACAGGTCCATACCGACTTCCTCGGCCATCTTCTCCCGGAACTCGTACATCGCGCGGAACTTCCAGCGCGTGTCGATATGCATCAGCGGGAACGGCGGCGGTCCTGGGGCGAACGCCTTGCGCGCCAGATGCAGCATCACGGCCGAGTCCTTCCCGATCGAGTACAACATCACGGGGTTCTCGGTCTCGGCAACCACCTCGCGCATGATGTGGATGCTCTCGGCCTCGAGCCGTTGCAGATGAGTCAGCGTGGTCATGTCTTTCCCCAACGATTTACCTTGCTCGCGCAGGCCGCCTTGCGGCGCGCCTCGCGCGGTAGTGATTTTGTCGCACCGCCTTCTGGGCTGCGCGAAGGCGACGGCCCCGCGGTTTCGCTCGCGCCATTCGGCGATGGCTTCCGAGCGATTCAGCGCGAGACCGTCTATCCAGATGCCCAACGGCGCTGGAAAGGTTGTCTTCAACCAATCGAATATCGCGACCAGACGCGCGGCATCAAACGGCTCCCGGGAACAAACGAACCAGCGCTTGCCTCTCGGCCCGGCAACCGTCAGGCAATAGCCCCTGTCGCCGTCGCCTTCCGGCAAACGGGCCAAGCGCATCTCCAGGCTCTGCCCGCCCCGCTGTCGCAGTCGTTCCAGCCACCCTCGCCCCGGACGGCGAGCCGGTGCGACGTCCAGGCCGAGCCGCACTCCCAGCCAGCGCCGCAGCGCGCGTTCGGACACATCCAAGCCTTCCGAGTCGGCCAGCCAGGCGCGGACTCGCGGTACGTCCCATAGCGGCGTGGACCCGTCCGGTCCTGCCATGAGTCGCTCGGACAACCGCAGCCCGGCCGCCGGCGGCAACGTGCGTCCCTGGCCGCTCTGGCGACCCCGCGGGCGAACGTCGACGCCATGCCAGCCGCCTTGACGGAACGCCTTGAAGGCGGCACTCACCGTGGGCGCGCTCAGCCCACAGCGGCGCACCGCCTCCTCGACCGTGCAGCCATCGAGCCGCAGGCGCACCGCCTCGCGACGGCGCCGGTTGAGATCATCGGGCGTTAAATGTTTAATCCCCACGACGGCAAACAGCTCATTGTTTTAATTGGTCTTTCACCACAGGCGCGCCACCGAAAGATCACGAGATCGTTGGACAGTCTATTAGACCCGTGAGTAACATGCCAACCGAAACGTTAAACGTGCTGCCGTCGTCGGCTCCACGCCGAAAGCGTCCGGAACCAAGGAAATCCACATGCAGGCCTGGGCCGTACTAGTCAGCTTGGTCGTCTTGCTCGCCGTGCTCGTGCACGGGCGGGTCAAGCCGGCACTCGCCTTCACCACGCTGGCTGCCGCGCTCGTGCTCACCGGCGTGATCGAAAGCGAGGCGATGCTGAGCAACTACGCCAACCCCACCCTGATCACCCTGGTCCTGCTGCTGCTCGTGTCCGTCGCGCTGGAGCGATCACACTTTCTCGACGTGGTTTCCGAGCGCCTTCTGACCGGGTCCGAGCGTTTTGCCGTCCTCAAGCTGATGGGCGCCTCGGCCGTGATGTCGGCGTTCCTCAACAACACGGCCGTGGTCGCCGCCTTCCTCGGGGCAATCTCCAAGCAACGCCGCTTCGCCCCGTCACGACTACTCATCCCATTGTCGTATGCCTCCATCCTCGGCGGCATCACCACGCTGGTCGGCACCTCGACCAACCTCGTGGTGAGTTCCTTTGCCGTCAATGCCGGGCTGCCGCCACTCACCATGTTCCAGTTCGCCTGGGTCGGTGTGCCCGTTGCCCTGGTCTCACTGCTTGTCCTGTGGTGGAGCTCACGCTGGCTGCCTCACAACGACGCGGAGGATCGGGACGCGCGGCTCTCCTACTTTCTCGCCGCGGAAGTCGACCCGACATCGCCGATGAACGGCCGCACCATCGAGGAAAACCAACTGCGCAACCTGGAGGGCCTGTACCTGCTGGAAATCGAACGCGACGGCCGCCTGATAACACCGGTGGGCCCCGGCGAGGTTATCGAACCGCGTGACGTGCTCATCTTCACCGGCGAAGTAGAAAAGGTTCAGGCTTTGCAG
>JAGXFG010000023.1 GCA_024637395.1 Burkholderiaceae bacterium
GGACTGCAGTTGCTGGTGCGTTTTCAGAACATCGCCAGCGCCCTGGCCCTGCTCAGCGATACGCTCGAGAATGCTGTCGACCAGGGCCACGCGATCAGCGCCGGCCTGGCGCAGGGCATCCGCTCCAGCGCCACCGTGGCAACCAGCCTGTCGGGATTCACCGAGGGCTCGATCGGCGCACTCTTCGAAATTGCCGCCGCCGCCGGACGCCAGCAGATCGCGATCAGCCAGAAACTATCGAGCTTCGTGCAGTTGAGCGCCCCGCAATTCGAGTCGCGCTTCCAGCCCGGCGTCTCCGGCGACCCCATGGCCCGCATCAGGATGCCGCTGGTGATGACCCCGCTGGCTCGCGGCCGCAATTCCGGCAACAACTGAAAGCCGGCTACCGCGCCCCCGAAGGCCGGCCACGACGCCTCCGAAAGACGGTTGCGTCGCGGCCCCCGAAAGACGGTTGCGGCGCGCGAGCGCGATCAGCCCGAGAGCGCCTGCAGGGCCTTGTGAAGACGTTTCACCGATACCGGCATCGCGGTGCGCAGGGTCTGCGCGAACAGTGACACCCGCAGTTCCTCGAGCAGCCAGCCGAATTCGGCCAGGCGCGCATCGGCCTGGCCGCGGCGCGCCTGCAGCAGCCGCCGATAGTTGGCGACCAGTGGCGCAAGTTCCGAGCGACGCTGCGCGTCGCGCTCCGGATCCTCGCGCAGCTTGTCGAGGCGCATGGCGATCGCCTTGAGGTAGCGCGGCAGATGCGGCCATTGTGCCAACGGCGTAGCGGTGACGAATTTCCGTGACAACAGCCAGGCGAGCTGTTCTTCGACGTCAGCGACCACCGCCGGGTAGGCGCGGACGGTGGCGAGCTTCCTGATGACCAGCGCGCGTTCGGCGAGCGTCGCCGCCACTTGGCGCACCAGCTCCTGCCCGATCAGGTTCAGCCGCGGCCGAGCCTTGGCGACGCAATCGGCGAACTCCTCGGCGGCGCCCGGCAAACCTTCGGTCAGGCAGGCGCGCTCGATCAGGCCCGCGGCCAGCTCGGCGCGCAGCTCGGCGGCATCGCCGAAGCTGGCGTAGGCCACGGCGAGCTGCTGGAAACCGGGAATGCCGCGCTCGAAGAAGCGCAGCTGCTCGCGCAGAGCGATCGCGAGCAGCCGGCGCACCCCGGCGTGATGGGCGGCTGCCGCTTCGTCGGGATCGTCGAAGACCTGCAGCTCGACGGCATCGCCGCGGTCGACCAGGCCGGGGTAGCCGATCAGCGTCTCGCCGGAACGCCCACCGGGCAGCGGCATCTCCAGCAGTTCCGGCAACTCGCCAAACGACCAGGTGGTGTGCCGCTCGCCGGAAGTGTGCGCCAGGGCTGCTGGCGCGGCTCCCTCGGGCGTGGTGGCGGTGTCGCCCTGGCGCTGGTCTCGGGCGCCGCTCTTGCCCGCGGACCGCCGCGAATCTCCGCCACCGCCACCGCCACCGCCACCGCCACCGCCATTGCCATTGCCGGCGCTGCGCGGGGCCGCCGCGGACGCCGGACCGGCGGCGTCAGCCGACAATTTCCGGGCAACCCCGGCCAGGGCCTGCTGAAAGGCGCCGCGCGCCCGGTCACCGTGGTCGGCGCGCAGCTGTGCGAGGTTGCGCGACTGCGCGATGTGGCGACCGTGCTCGTCGACCACCCGGTAATTCATCTGCAGGTGGGCGGGCACCGTCTCCAGCCGGAAGTCGGCCGGCGCGGCCCGGATCGAGCGCCTTTCCTGCAGGTCGGCGATCAGCGCGTCCAGCAGCGGCAGCTCGCCGGCGCGTTCCTGCCACAAGCCGGCGAACTCCTGGGCGTACTCCGGGATCGGCGCGACGTGACGCCGGAGCTTGGGCGCGAGCGAGCGCAGCAGCGCTGCCGCCTTGTCGCGCAGCATCCCGGCAACCAGCCACTCGCAACGCTGCACGTCGACCTGGTTGAGGAGCGCCAGCGGCACCACCAGCGTCACCCCGTCGTCGTCGGCGCCCGGGTCGAAGTGGTAATCGAGATCGAACTCGGCGGCGCGCATCCGCAGGCGGCGCGGGAATGCTTCGCTGGAGACTCCCTCCGAGTCCTTGCGCAACAGTTCCTCGCGCGAGAGCATCAGCAGGCGCGGATTTTCGCGCGCTTCCCGCCGATACCAGTCCTCGAGCATCCGGCCCGAGACGATCTCGGGCGGAATTCGCGCCGCGAACCAGTCGTAGAGGAAATCCTCGTCGACCAGCAATTCCGGGCGCCTGATCTTGTGCTCGAGCTTCTCGATCTCCGCGACCAGCCGCCGGTTGTGACGCAGGAACGGCAGGCGCTTTTCGTCGGCGCCGGTCATCCAGTCACCGCCCACCAGGGCCTCGCGAATCAGCACTTCGCGCGCCCGCACCGGCTCGCGCGCGGCGTAGTCGACCCGGCGCTGGGCATAGATCACCAAGCCGTAGAGCATGCCGCGCTCGCTGGCGACGACCTGGCCGGCGTCCTTGCTCCAGCGCGGCTCCGACCAGCTGCGCTGGATCAGGTGTTCGGCCGCCGCTTCGATCCACTCCGGCTCGATGCGCGCGACGGTGCGGGCGTAGAGCCGGTTGGTATCGACCATCTCCGCGGCCATCAGCCAGCGCGGCGGCTTGCGCACCAGAGCTGACGAGGGGTGGATCGCGAAGCGGGTCTGGTGGGTGCCGGCATAGGTTGGCTCCTCGGGCGCCTTGCAGCCGAGGTTGCCGAGCAGTCCGGTGAGCAGCGCACGATGCAGTGGCTCGTGGCCGCAGAGCGTGTCCTGGGCCCGCCAGCGCAGCTCGCGCACCGCCTGCGCCAACTGGCCGTGAACATCGGACCACTCGCGCAGTCGCCGCGCCGAGAGGAATTCGCGCTCCAGCCGGGCCGCGAGCAGGCGGTTGGATTCCTTCTCCTTCTGGGCCTGTTGCCAGTAATCCCAGATCCGCACCAGCGCGCCGAAATCTGATTTCTCGTCGGCGAAGCGCCGGTGCGCCTGGTCGGCGGCCTGTTGGCGCTCGATGGGACGGTCGCGCGGATCCTGGACCGAGAGCGCCGCGGCGACGATCAGCACCTCGCGCAACGATCCCAGTTCATGCCCGGCCAGCAGCATCCGCGCCACCCGCGGGTCGAGCGGGAGGCGGGCCAGCTGGCGGCCGGTGTCGGTCAGGCGGTTGTCGTCATCGAGCGCGTGAAGCTCGCGCAGCAGCGCGAAGCCGTCGGCAATCGCCCTGCCCGTGGGCGGGTCGAGGAACGGGAAAAGGTCGATCTCGCCCAGGCGCAGCGCGCGCATGCGCAGGATCACGCCGGCCAGCGACGAGCGCATGATCTCCGGATCGGTGAACCGCGACCGGCGTGCGAAATCGGCCTCGTCGTAGAGCCGGATGCACACCCCGCCCATCACCCGGCCGCAACGACCAGAGCGCTGATTGGCCGCGGCCTGCGAGATCGGCTCGATCTGCAACTGTTCGACCTTGCCGCGCAGCCGATAGCGCTTGACCCGCGCCACGCCGGTATCGACAACGTAGCGAATCCCGGGCACCGTCAGCGAGGTCTCGGCGACGTTGGTCGCAAGCACTATCCGCCGGCCGTTGGAAGACCCGAAAATGCGCTGCTGATCGGCCGCCGGCAGGCGCGCGAAGAGCGGCAGGATTTCCACCGGGCCGCGCGACCAGCCGCCCGCGCGGCGACCCGCTTCGACGCCGTAGGCGCGGCGCAGGTGCTGGGCGGCATCCCGAATCTCGCGCTCGCCGGGCAGGAACACCAGCACGTCACCCGGAGCTTCGCGCCAGAGCTCGTCGATGGCGTCCTCGATTCTCGCCGGCAAGTCGGTTTCGTCGTCGTCGCCGCGCGCTCGCCGGCCAGCCGGCGGCGCTGGCTGCTGCGCCCCGGAGGCTCCCGGCAAGGCCGGCCGGTAGCGCAATTCGACCGGAAACAGGCGGCCCGAAACCTCGATCACCGGCGCCGGCTGGCCGATACTGCCGAAATGGCGCGCAAACCGCTCGGCGTCGATCGTCGCCGAGGTAATCACCACCCGCAGGGTGTCGCGCCGCGGCCCCTCGAGCAGGCGGCGGACATAGCCGAGCAGGAAATCGATGTTCAGGCTGCGCTCATGGGCCTCGTCGATGATCAGCGTGTCGTAGCGCTCGAGCAGCGGATCGGAGAGCGTCTCGGCGAGCAGGATGCCGTCGGTCATCAGCTTGATCGAAGCGCCTGGTTCGAGGGTCTCGCCAAAGCGGATCTTGAACCCGATGTTGGTCCCCAGCGGCGAGCCCAGTTCCTGCGCAATTCGCTTCGCCACCGAGGTCGCCGCCAGCCGCCGCGGCTGGGTATGGCCGATCATCCCGGCGCTGCCCCTGCCCGCCAGCAGGCAGATCTTGGGCAGCTGTGTGGTCTTGCCCGAGCCGGTCTCGCCGCAGACGATCACCACCGGGTGCGCCCGGATAGCGGCCGCGATGACCTCGCGCTGCCGGCTTACCGGCAGTTCTTCTGGGAAACGCAGCTCTGGCAGGGGGGCCGGGGCATAGGCGGGGCGTGCCCCGCTACGCCCGCCGTCCACCGGGCCGCCGCGGCGTCTGCGCTGCGCCGGTGGTGTGGAGGTCATGACCTGTAATTATAATGACGCGATGGAATCCATCGAAGCAGCGCTGCACGCGCCATTCCCGCCTGGCCGCCAGAACGTCGACCCGCTCGGCGAGAACCTGGTCGAGCGCGACCAGTTCGTCACCTGGCTGCGCGCCGTGGCGCCCTACATCCACGCCTTCCGCGGCAAGACCTTCGTGGTCGGCGTCGGTGGCGAGATGATCGCCGCCGGCATGCTCGAGGCCCTGGTCCAGGACCTCAGCCTGCTCAATGCAATGGGCATGCGGATCGTGGTGGTTCATGGCTCGCGCCCGCAGGTGGTCGAGCAGCTGCGCCTGCGCGGAGTCGAGGACCATTACGTGCGGGGCTTGCGGGTGACCGACGCCGTCGCCCTCGAATGCGCCAAGGAAGCGGCCGGCGAGATCCGGCTCGACATCGAGGCGGCATTCTCGCAGGGACTGCCCAACACGCCGATGGCCCACTCGACCGTAAGGGTGATATCGGGCAACTTCGTGACGGCCCGCCCGGTCGGGATCGTCGACGGCGTCGACCATCTCCATACCGGCGTGGCGCGCAAGATCGACGCCCAGTCGATCCGCTTCGCGCTCCAGAGCGGCGCGATTGTCCTGGTCTCGCCGCTGGGTTTTTCACCTACCGGTGAAGCTTTCAACCTCGGCATGGAGGACGTCGCCGCCGCTACCGCCATCGCGATCGACGCCGACAAGCTGGTCTTCGTCACCGAAGTTCCGGGCGTGCTCGGTGCCGACGACCAGGTGCTGGGCGAGGTTTCAGAGGCCGACGCCACCCGGATCCTCGCCGATGGCAAGCTCGATTCGGACACCGAGTGCTACCTGCGCCAGGCGCTGCGCGCCTGCGAGGGCGGGGTCGCGCGTGCCCACATCATTCCCTTCCAGATCAACGGCAGCGTGCTTCTCGAGCTGTTTCGCCACGATGGCGTCGGCACCATGCTCGTCGAGGAAACGCTGGAGGCGCTGCGCGAGGCGACGATTGACGACCTCGGCGGCATCCTGGCCATCATCCGTCCACTCGAAGAGGATGGCACGCTGGTGCCGCGCGAGCACGCGCAGCTCGAGCGCGAGATCGAGAAATTCAGCGTCATCGAGCACGACGGCGTGATCTTCGGCTGCGCCTCGCTGCGGGTGTTCGCCCCCGAGCAGACCGGCGAGATGTACTGCCTGGCGGTGAGCGGGGGCGCGCAGACCCAGGGCGACGGCGAGCGCCTGTTGCGCCACATCGAGCAGCGCGCCCGCGCCGCCGGACTGACCCGGCTCTACGTGCTCACTACCCGCACCATGCACTGGTTTCTCAAACGCGGGTTTCGCCAGGGCACACCCGAGGACCTGCCCGCGAGCAGGCGCGACTCCTACGACTGGCGGCGCCGCTCGCAGGTGCTGATCAAGGTACTCTAGCTTCACGGGCGCAGCGGCGCCCGGTCTTTCTCAAGGAAATCCAGATGGCAAGAATGGTTCAGTGCGTCAAGTTGCAGCGGGAAGCTCCCGGCCTCGATTTTCCGCCCTACCCGGGGGACCTCGGCCGGCGCATCTACGAAAATGTTTCGGCCGAGGCCTGGCAGGGCTGGCTACGACTGCAAACGATGCTGGTCAACGAGAACCGGCTCAATCTTGCCGACGCCCAGGCGCGCAAGTACCTCGCCACGCAGATGGAGAAACACTTCTTCGGCGATGGCGGCGACGCGCCCGCCGGTTACGTTCCGCCCGGAGGCTGAGCCCCGGGCGCCGGCAGCGCTGCTGGTGCCGGCAACTCCAGCTCGCTCAGGTCACGCGCCCTGGGCGGTGCGCGTCTGCACCCCTTGCGGGGAAGCGACCAGCAGCAGGTCAGCCGGGCGACGCGCAAACAGGCCGTTGGCGACCACACCGGGCCACTGGTTGATCTCGGATTCCAGCGCCACCGGATCGGTGATCGCGAGTCCGGCGGCGGTGACGATCAGGTTGCCGTTATCGGTGACGAAGTCGGCGCGCAGCCGCGGGGTGGCGCCAATGCCACGCAGTTCGCGGCAGACCAGTTCGAGCGCCATCGGAATGACTTCGATCGGCAAGGCGAAGTTCCCCAGCACCGCCACGCACTTGCTGGCGTCGACGATGCACACGAAGCGCTCGACTGCCGCAGCCACGATCTTCTCGCGGGTCAGCGCACCGCCGCCGCCCTTGATCATGTGCAGACCGGGATCGACCTCGTCGGCACCGTCGACGTGCACCGGGATGCGCTGACCGCTGCGCACCACCTCATTGAAATCGAGCACCTTGATGCCGTGCTCGCTCATTCGCCGGGTGCTGTTCTCCGAGCAGGATACGGCACCGGCAAAACGCCGCCCGGAAGCAGCCAGTTCGTCGATGAAGAGGTCAACCGTGGACCCGCTGCCAACGCCGACGACCTCGCCGTCGACCAGTTGGGCGAGTGCCGCCTGCGCTACCGCGCGCTTGAGTTCGTTCTGGTTCATGGGGTTGAATTCTACCGCGCCCGCACTCCGGCCCCGGCGCCGGACAGGCGCGCCGAAAGCCGGACGATCTCGATGCGGTGGTGCTCCAGCATCTCCGGCAGGATGGCGCCGCGCAGCACTTCATATTCGGTGACCCGGGCCGCGGCGATCGGGTCAGCGGGCACCAGCATGGCAGCCGGATGACACATCAGCAGATCGCCGTCCCGGGCCTGCGAGAACCAACGCGCCAGTCGCCGCTGGTAGTCGAGCGCCGAGCCGGTGAACCCGTAGACGCCGATCAGCCGCGAGTTCTGCGCCAGGCCCGCCGCCTGCGCGAGCTCATGCAGGCGGCTTGAGCCCAGCTTGGTGATCAACTTGCGCTTGAGCCACCCGAGGTTCGAGAAGGCCTGCGCCCGCTCTTCCGGGGGGGCCGAGGTGTTGCGCAGCCAGGGCCCGCCCCGACCGTAGCGCCGGGCAATCTCGGCCACCAGCGCCTCGCGGATAACCGGCAGTTGGTGGATGTGCTGATGGCCGTCGACGAAGTCCGGAGGCGCGCCCAGCGCATCCTCGAACGCGTCGAACTGGGACCTCACGTCGGCGCCGATTTGGTCAGCCTCGAGCAGCCCGCCGTAGGCGGCGGCAATCAGCGCCGGCAACGACCTGATCCGGCGCGAAGTCGGGCACGGCTCGGTGAAGTTGAGGTGCAGTCCCAGGTCGGCGCTGCCGGCGGGCAGCGAGCGCAAGGCCGCAGCGCCCTCGCGCCATGCTGGCCCGTCGATCATGCAGCTCAGAGCCGAGACCCGGCCGCTGCCGATCAGCTCCAGCGCCGCATCGTTGATGCCGCCGTGCAGGCCGAAGTCATCGATGCAGACCCCGATCCAGACCCGCCGCTCGGCGCTGGCGCCCGCGGTCACGGTGCCACCGCCGGGTTTGGTTTGGCCGCAGGCGCCGCCAGGCCCGGGCCGGGCGCAAGCGAAGCTCCTTCCTGCGGGGCGACGAACAGCAGGTCGTAGGCGTCGAAATGCCCGACTTTGGTGACGACTCGGCCGGGTTGGAGCGCCAGCGCTGCGCGGCTCCTGACATCGACGGCGACAAATCCGCCGCCCGAACCGAGCCGGCGCCACACCGCCTCACTGTCCGGCAGGCGCCGCGCGGCACCGTCGGTGTAGAACGCTGCCGAAAACAGCCAGCCGCCGAGAAAGACCAGCTGCTGCCCGGGCGCGCGCTGGCCCTCATAGGTCGCGACCATCGGCTTGGCAGTCGCGCGCGTCGACCAGTCGTTGCCGAACCCCAGATAGAGTGCGCCGGCCAGCACCGCGACCACCGTCAGGGTCAGACCAGCACCAACCCAGCGATCCACCAGCTGCACGCCCTGCCGGCGCGCCAG
This sequence comes from Burkholderiaceae bacterium, assembly GCA_024637395.1. Lineage (GTDB taxonomy): Bacteria > Pseudomonadota > Gammaproteobacteria > Burkholderiales > Burkholderiaceae_E > JAGXFR01. Next base: position 8,404 of record JAGXFG010000023.1, read on the forward strand.
CCAGGTGGCGCCGAGCAGCGCCGCCGCCGGCATAGCCGGCAGCACGTAGGTCCAGATGATGTTGCCCGCCACGGTAAAGAAGACCAATGGGGTGAGCGCCCAGCACAGCAGGTAGCGCTTCCACTCGCGTTCGCCCGGCGCTGGCTCGCTGGCGGTGTCCTTGCGGGCGCCCCAGGCGGCGATCGGCAGCAGCAGCGACCAGGGCAACAGTGCCCCGAATGCGTACACCCAGATAGTTCCCATGCGGTGGGCGTGCGCGCCACCGTAGCGATCCCCCGCCCAGCCGGGCGTGACGAAGCGATGCCAGTGTTCGCCGACCAGGAAATATTGCAGGAATCCCGGCGTGCGCAACTCGGCCAGCACGTACCACGGCAACGCCACCGCCACCACCAGCGCCGAACCGCCGACCCAGGGCAGGCGGCGCCAGAGTTGCGACCAGCGCCCGCAGAGCGTGAGCCAGATCACCAGCGGCGGCCCAACCAGCACCAGCACCAGCGGCCCCTTGGCGAGCAGGCCGATCGCGATGCCGGCGAAGAACCACCACCCGGAGCGGTTCGGACGCGCTCCTGCCGGCCCCGTCATCGCCAGCCAGAAACCGTACAGCGACAGCGTCGAACCGAGCACCAGTGGGCCATCGGTCATCACCGCGCCGGCCGAGACAAAAAATAGCGCCGAGCTCGCGAGCAGCGCCAGTGCGAGCGTCGCCTCGCGCCCCGAGCGCCGCCTGGCGAGCTGCCAGACCAGCGCGGCAATCAGCGCGAGCACCAGAAAGTGCGGCAGGCGCGCGGCAAACTCGTTGTTGCCGAACGCCTTCAGGCTGCCGGCAGTGAGCCAGAAAGACAGCGGCGGCTTGCCCCAGAACGGCACCCCGTAATCGTGCCACGGGGTCACCCAGTCCTTGAGTTCGACCATCTTGCGGCCAATCTCGGCGTAGCGCGCCTCGGTGGTATCGAGCAGCGGCACCATCGCCATCGCCGCCAGGCGCGCGAGCGCCAGCACGGCCACCATCAGGACAATGAAATTGCTCTTCCCCGCCGAGCCCTGCGCCACTGCCATCAGGCGCTCCGCGCCGCCTCGACCCGGGCCGGCGCGTCAAATTCGCTCGCCGGCAGGTAGGACTCAACCAGGTACAGCGGACGCTGCTTGCTCTCGAGGAAGAGCCGGCCGAGGTATTCGCCAACGATGCCGATGGCCATCAGCTGCAGGCCGCCGAGCATCAGCACGATCACGATCAGGGTCGGGAAACCCTGGACCGGGTCGCCGAACAACATGGTCCTGACCAGAAAGTAAAGGCCGGCAGCGAAAGCCAGCAGCGCGCTCACCAGCCCGACCTTGGAAGCAAGCTTGAGCGGCGCGATCGAAAACGCCGTGACGCCTTCGATTGCCAGCGCCCACAGCTGGCCAAACGGCCATTTGCTGCGCCCGGTCGCGCGCAGTCCGGCGTCGAAATCGATCGTCGCCTGGCGAAAGCCGATCCAGGAAAAGAGTCCCTTCATGAACCTGTTGCGCTCCGGCATCTGGTTCAGGGCATTGACGGCACGGCGGCTGAGCAGGCGGAAATCACCGACGTTCTCGGGGATCGGGGTGTCGCTCAACTTGTTGATGGAGCGATAGAACAGGTGCGCCGCGGTGCGCTTGAGCCACGACTCGCCGGCGCGGCTGCGGCGGCGCATGTTGACCACGTCGGCTCCCTTGCGCCACGCCGCCACCATGTCGGGAATGATCTCGGGGGGATGCTGCAGGTCGGCATCGATCACCACCACCGCCTCACCGCAGGCATGGCGCAGGCCGGCGGTGATCGCCAGTTCCTTGCCGAAGTTGCGGCTGAACCGCAACACGCTGATGTTGCGGCTTTGCGCCTGCAACTGCGCCAGCACCTCCGGCGTCGAGTCGGTGCTGCCGTCGTCGACGTAGAGAATTTCGTAGCCGCCACCGATGTCGGCGATTGCCGCGCTCAGGCGCTGGTGCAGCGTCACCAACCCCGCTTCCTCGTTGAGCATGGGTACGACGACGCTCAGCGTGCAACCAGGTTCGGCAATCGTTCGCATCTCGGCAGTGTTCATGCGAAGGTCCAGTGTCGGTTGAGGCGGTAGGTGAGAAACAGCACCAGCAAGGTGGCCAGCGCCTGGGCCAACAGATAATGCCAGCCCAGCACGTTGTTTCCTACCCAGACGATCAGGCCGTTCAGGCCGGCGCCGACCAGTGCAACCAGCAGGAAGCGCGGCACGGCGCGGGAATGTCCCGCCGTGGTGTCGGAGAAAGTGAAACGGCGATTGCCGACATAGGCCACCGCGGCGCCGCACAAGGCACCAAGCCCAGCGCCCAGCGCTGGCGGCAGGTGCACGACCTCGACCAGTGCCAGCAACACCGCATAATGCACCGCAGTGGCGATACCACCCGCCAGTGTGTAGCGAGCAAACGCCACGTTGTCCTCCTCCACCGACGCTATTGTAGGGAATTATGGCACTGCCGCGCATCGCCCACGTCGACATGGACGCGTTCTACGCGTCGGTCGAACTGCTGCGCTACCCGGAGCTGCGCGGCCTGCCACTGGCCATCGGCGGGCGGCGCGAGCACCAGCCGGTCACCTTGCCCGACGGCACCCGGCAATTCCTGCGGCTGCGTGACTACACCGGGCGCGGAGTGCTGACCACCGCCACCTACGAAGCCCGCGCACCCGGGATCGGGTCCGGGATGGGGACGATGAAGGCCGCCAAGCTCGCTCCCGACGCGGTGCTGCTGCCGGTCGACTTCGAAGCCTACCGCGACTGCTCGCGGCGCTTCAAGGCGGCCATCGCGCGCATCGCAGGGCGCATCGAGAACCGCGGCATCGACGAGATCTATGTCGACCTCAGCGAACTGCCTGAAGACAGCGCCACTCTGGGACAGCGGCTCAAGGCGGCCGTGCACGAGGCCACCGGCCTGACCTGTTCGATCGGCATCGCGCCCAACAAGCTGCTCGCCAAGATCGGCTCCGACCTGGAAAAACCCGATGGGCTGACGATCCTCTCGCTGGCTGATGTCCCGACCAGGATCTGGCCCCTGCCGGCACGGCGCATCAACGGCATCGGGCCGCGGGCCGCCGAGCGGCTCGCCGCCCTGGGCATCAACACCATCGGGGAACTGGCCCACTCCGATGAGGCGCTGTTGCAGGAACACTTCGGCAACAACCACGCTGCCTGGCTGCTCGAGGTCGCCCATGGCATCGACCACCGGGAGATGGTCACCAGTTCGGACCCGAAATCGGTCAGCCGCGAGACAACCTTCGAGCGCGATCTCCACGTCCGTTCCGACCGTGCAGAACTGGCGCAGATCCTCACCGGTCTATGCCACCATCTGGCGCAGGACCTGCAGCGCCAGGGCTGGGCCGCGCGCACCATCGGCGTCAAATTGCGCTACGCCGATTTCTCCACCGTCACGCGCGACCAGACGCTGGCGGCGCCGGTCGCCGACGCTGCCGCGATCCGCAGCGCGGCCACGGCCTGCCTGCGCCGGGTGCCGCTCGATCGCCGCTTGCGGCTGCTGGGGGTGCGCGCCGGCTCATTGCAGCGGCCCGACCCCGGCACTGAGGTGATCGACAAAACCCAGGGTGAATTGCTGCTCGACGACTCGCAGGACTGAGCCGGCATCATCGCTTTGCGCAACTCGACTCAAACTCCCTCGGACCGGCCGCTGCCCTGGCGGCCAAGGGGTGCGGTGCGGACCTGTGCCGGTACTTCGTCGCCACCCTGGTCGGCGAACTGCTCGCGCACCTTGCCCGACTTGACCTTCTCGTACCAGACGTCGCTGTGCTCCATCGCCCAGGCCTCGTCGACGTAGCCGTAGCGCATCGCCGCGTAGGCACCTTTGTTGCCGATGGTGCCGAGGTAGATGTGGAAGCTCGCCATCGCGACCCCGAGCAACCCGGCAATCGCATGGATCGTATTGACCAGCCGCAACAGCGATGATCCCGCCACCGGCGGTGGCCACGCTAGGCCGCAGCAGCCGCCAGCAAGAGCGCCGAAAACTTGCGTGAGATGCTCATGTTCACTCCTTCTATCGGAGAACAGGCGCTTGAGCGCCGCACCGCGCGTCGCGGGATCGACGCCCTGGCGCATGAACGGCTTGAAGTCGGATTGCGGCGTGAGTGACTCGAGCTGCGGCAGATCCGGTTCAGCCGAATCGCCCGGTGCCGGTTAACCGGACTGCGCCTGCTCGGTCGCCGCGCCCGGTGCCGGCGCGACGGACGCGTCCGGCTCAGCCGTTTGCGGCGCCCCCGACTTCGCCTGGTCGGCCGCCTGATCCGGCGTCCCGACCTCGCGCGGGGCTGCGCTCGGTGGCTCAGGCGCCGGCTCTGGCCGCCCGGCGCGGTGCTCGGCCTTGCGGCGGGACCAACGCGACAGGAAGTCCGAACGGTCGCTCACTTTGAATCTTCGTCGGCCGGCGGCCCGGCTCGCGCCGACTCGCGCGCGGCCATGCTGGCGAATTCCTCGCGCGCCATGAACGAGGGCTTCGCGCCGCGGCGCTTGCGAGTGCTCTCCGGCCGGTAGTGCAGCGCCACGTACTGCGCCAGCCAGGCGATCATTTCCTCGGGCATCCCGACCCTGTCGACCGTCTCGCCGCCATCCATTGTGCGGGCCGCCTCGTCGTAACTCAGCGTAGCCGCGATCGGTTCGGGTTTGCCGGATTCGAGTCGCCAGTGCACGAAGATCGAAGGCTCGCCGCTGGTGAGATTGAGGTAATAGCCCTGGGCTTCGTCGCGAAACAGCCGCAGTTCGAGCGGATCCCCGGGCTCACCCGGCTCGACCGCCACCAGCCGCCACTCGAGCGGCTCCCAGGTGCTGCCCGTCGCCTGGCGCTCGAACCGGGCACGGATCGGGATCGGATCGACTGTGGGGGCTGGCTCGGGGGCGCGCGAATCGTCGGCAGGCCCCGGCACTGGCAAGTGAGGAGTCAAGGCTGGCGGGGAACAAGTGTTGGGATGCGGTCCATCATAGACCGGTTTGGCGGTGACTGAGGAAATCACGACCCATTGCGGCGTCGGCCCCCTGCCTAAAGCAACGTCGACGGCCGCTGGGCCATCGCCGCACGCCAGCGCTGCAGGTGCGGGTGCTGCTCGCCGGGCCTGACCTTCACCACCCGCGCAAAGTCAACGACCACCACCGCGGTGATGTCGGCAACGCTGAACCGATCTGCGGCAATGAAGTCGCGGCCGTCCAAACGCTCATTCAAGCTCACGAAGAACTGCTGCACCCTCGCCAGACCACGCTGGGCCAACTCAGGGATCTGCGGGTAGTCGACCGGCCCCGGCAGCGCCCGATTGGCCATTGCCGGTGCGCTGTTGCGCAGAGCCTCTGCAATGGCCAGCAGCCCCTCGAACTCGATGCGCCAGTTCCAGCTCGCGATCTCGGCCTTCTCCTCCGGCGTGCTGCCCAGCAGCGGTGGCTGCGGGAAGCGGGCCTCCAGATAGCCCGTGATCGCCGCGTTATCGGTCAGCACCAGCCCCTCGTCGGTGCGCAACGCCGGCACGGTGCATTGCGGGTTCACCTGGCGATAGGCATCGCTTAGTTGCTCGCCACTCCTCAGGTCCACCTGGACCGTCTCATGGTCGACGCCCTTCTCGGCGAGCAGGATGCGGGCGCGGCGCGGGCTTGGTGCGGTGGCGCAATCGTAGAGTGTGATCATCGTGGGTCGTTTAGCGGCAGTGGGAAGGGAGATCAGGTCGGTCCGGCCAGCTTGTCCTGGGTCCTGGTGTCGAAGTCGCCGGCGTCGTGGCGCTCGTGCAGTTGACTCGCGGGCTCGCCCCAGGTGCGGTTGACCATGCGGCCACGCTGCACGGCTGGGCGCTGGGCGATCCGGTCGGTCCAGCGCAGCACGTTGGTGTACTCCTGAACCTGCAGGAACTCGCCCGCTTCGTAGAGTTGGCCTTTGACGAGTGTGCCGTACCAGGGCCAGAGCGCGATGTCGGCGATGGTGTAGTCGTCCCCGGCCAGATACGCGCTCTCGGCGAGGCGACGATCGAGCACGTCGAGCTGGCGCTTGACCTCCATCGCGTAGCGATCGATGGCGTATTCGATCCTGGTCGGCGCGTAGGCATAGAAGTGACCGAAACCGCCGCCAAGAAACGGCGCACTGCCCATCTGCCAGAACAGCCATGACAGGCACTCGGCGCGCTCGCCAACGTCGGCCGGCAGAAAGGCAGCGAACTTCTCCGCCAGGTAGAGCAGGATTGCACCGGACTCGAACACCCGGATCGGTTTCGGCCCGCTGCGGTCGAGCAGCGCCGGGATCTTGGAGTTCGGGTTGACCGCGACGAAGCCGCTCGAGAACTGGGCGCCGCTGTTGATCGGGATCAGCCAGGCGTCGTACTCCGCGCCGTCATGGCCCAGCGCCAGCAGCTCTTCGAGCATTACCGAGACCTTGACGCCATTCGGTGTGGCCAGGGAATAGAGCTGCAATGGATGGCGACCCACCGGCAGGTCCTGGTCGTGAGTCGGACCCGCGATCGGGCGGTTGATGTTCGCGAAGCGGCCGCCGCTTTCCTTATTCCAGGACCAGACGGCGGGCGGCGTATAGGAGGTCGAATCATTCATGCAATGAGCTCCAGGCCTGGTGGATATCTGCTGAAACCGCACCAAGCCCAGCATTCATGCCGCTTTCGAGCCGGTGCTAGACGGCGTTGTGTGACAGGAAGTGTAGCAAGAACGGTACTGCCGCAGGCCTGCTCGTTGTGCCACAACCTGAAACATCCGGACCACAGGCCAAGGGCTGTGCCCGCGCAGGCCTCGGCCGACTGGCCCACGTGCGCTAGCGCACAGATCGGTCGGCACACCTCGGCTTAAGCTGCAACCGCAACGGCGTGCACGTGAACCGGAATGGCGATCGCCAACTCCGCAACTCAGGAATCAGGACGCTGGGCGCGACGCCAAAGGAAACAATATGAAATTCGCAGTCATGCAGCGTAATTGCGCGGAAGAGGCAGTCGGTCCAACCGTTGCGGCGGGGATGTCGAACTCCGGTCCATTCGGCGGAACGTCCCGGCGGAAACGTTCGCCCTGGGCCGGGCGCCGGATCACGTGCGCCGTGTGTTTGGCCATGTTGCCGTTGGCGGCATCTGCGGAACTCTCCAACGACTCGCTGCTTGGTCCAGGACTGCGTTATCGCCCGGCCTACGATGGCTCGAGTTCCCAACGCTTGGAGCTGGTTCCGGTCATCCGCTATTTCGGCGAGACATGGTTTGCTCGCTCGACCCAGGGCGTGCTCGAGACGGGTCTTCGGACTGAGCTTGTCCCTGGCCTGCACGCCGGCGCGCAGCTGGCCTATGAACCGGGGCGAAAGTCTAGCGAATCGGCATTCTTGCGAAGCCACCAGATCGAAGACATCCAGGCTAGCGCCTCTGCCGGCCTGCAACTGGAATGGGACCACACCATCGGTCCGGTTCCGCTCACGCTGCTGGCCAGGCTCCGGAAGGACATCGATTCCGAGCGGGGTGCACAGGCGGACCTGCGCTTGAGCGTCGGTGTTTTCCATGGTGGACCGGTCAGCGCCGGCATTTTCGGCCAGGCGACCTGGGCCAATGCGAGATCAACCACCGCGTTGTACGGGATTGCGCCGCAACAATCCGCGATCACCGGCCTGCCGGCATTCCAGCCGGGCGGCGGCTTGTTGTTCACCAGTGTCGGCCTGCTCTGGTCGGTCGACCTGAACGCGAAGTGGGTGGTGGTTGGCAGCCTGGAGAGCCGGCGCCTGTCCGGCAAAGTTGCCGACAGCCCATTGGTGGAGCGCCAATCCAATGGTTACATCAGTGCGGGGATCGCGTACCACTATTGAATTCAAGGATCCACACATGCCGGTATTCGGAAAGTGCCCTCGACGCCTGAACCGGCGCTCCGCGGCTGCAGTGCTGTTGTGTTTCGGACTGTTCTCGATCGCTCCAGCGCAGGCCGCGACCGGCATGGACATGCCGATGGAAGTGAACTTCCTGCTCGGTTACATCGAAGGTTCCGGCTGTGAGTTCCAGCGCAACGGCACCTGGCACAGCGCGCACGAGGGACAGCTGCATTTGCGTGACAAATTCAATTACTTGGTCGCGTGGAGGAACCTGGACACGACTGAGCAATTCATCGAGATGGCTGCCACCGAAAGCAGCCTGACCGGTCGCCCCTACATGGTCAGGTGCAAGGGCGGGCCGATCATCACCAGCAAACAGTGGCTCGGCGACGAACTGCTGCGGCTCAGAAAGCAGCCGTAGGCCGGCCACAACTGTCTTGATCTAGCGCCAGTCGATAGCGCCGAAATTGCTGTCGCCATCGTAGCTGTAGTAGATGCCGATGATCGAGCGCTCCTGTGTCCCATCGCCCAGGAATGAGTAGGTCGCATCACGGCGATTCCATAGGTACTTGATGGCGATCGAGTGTTGCTTCTTGATCCGCATCGTCAACGAGACATCGGCACGCGCGATGTTGTCCCGGCCGCCGCCGCTGTCGGATCCGACATTGCTGACAAAATATTCACGCGCCGCCACATCCAGTGCCACGCGGTTACCGAAGATCAGGCGCATCGCCAACATGGCCTGCGGCGCCGCTCCATAGTGGTATTCGCCGTTGGCGCCGCCATGCAGCGTTCCCACCGCCGCGTAGCCTGCGCCCAGCATCGCTGTTCCCTGAAGGGCAATGTCCTTCGACAGCCACCATTGACCCGTGGTGCCGAGCGACAGCGCCGTGCTCGAAATGCGGTAGGTCTGGGGCGAGATGTAGTCGTAACTGCCGTACAGCCCCCAGATGCCGCGGAAGTCAGGACCTCCTTCGTAAGCCTTTCCCACCAGCAGGCCGCGGGTCAGGATATTTTCGAATATGTTGGCACTCGATGCGGTGAACTGAAACGCAAAATAATCGAATGGCCGGGTGTACTGGTAACTTGGATTGCCGGGCAATCCATATTCCATATAGAAGTCCGTCAATAACTCCTTGCCCTTGTCGGCAGTCGATGTTCCCTGGACGTTGCGCGTGGCTGAACCCAAGCCCACCTGCAGGCGGCTGTAGTAGTACGCGCCTCTACTCGAGAACACCGAATCGAAGCGATCGCCGTAGGCAAGGCGATTGAACCCGGTCGCTGGCGAGATGGCGGCGGCTGCAACTTCACGCCAGAACTTGGGTGTGCCGTCGCTGCGCTCCAGCACCAGATTCGACATCCGGAACAGGGCTTCGCCCAGAAAACTCCCGGCGATGCCACTTGCAACCTGGTCATTCACGGACGGTCGCGTTTTTTCGCCGGCGACTTCCCATGCCACGCTGCCGAGAAAGGTATAACCGGCTGATTCCCAGTAGCCGAGCCCGGCAGAACGTGCGAACCCGTGGTACATGGCCCCCTGGTAGGGATGTGCAAACTGGTTGACCTGGTACGGGTCGTTGTCGGTGGCCCACTTGCCGTGCAGGTTGTCTCGGATGGTCGTTGTCGTGACGTCGTAGTCACTGCTGCCGCTGAACTGGTGGTTCAAACGGTTGAGCAGGAAGTCGAAGCCCAGGATTTCCATTGCCGGAATTGAATAACTCTTGTTTGCGCCGATGTCGACTGCCGTCGCCGTAGCCGTAGCAGCGCTTTCGGCGCGATTTTCGGTTGCAGCGTCGCCCTTGGCTGCCGGGTCGCCATTGACTTCAGCGTCCGCCTTGGCTTTGGAATCAGTCACCTGCGCGAGCATCGTCGCCGGCAGGTGCAGCAACGGTTCGCCAAGCCCCGAAGGCTGCGGTCGTGAAATCTGCGCCGGTATTGGTGGCGCGTCTGCGCGCGCACCTTGGCTGGTCGCGATACCCGCGGATATCCCCTGGCTATCAGGCTGCTCGGCTCCTGAGGCAAGTGCGCAAGTCCAGCCCAATGCCGCGGCAGCGACCGGGAGCAACAGGGCTAGTCGTCGTGTCAATGTCTTATTCAAGGTAGATCCTTCGGTGTCTTGCCGCCGGGCACGGGTTCGCGCGACCGTACCGCGGCACAATCGAAGCCCTCAAGAATGCGATGGGCTCTGCAGTCACCTGCAAATCTACCTTAGGCAGATTTTTCGTCTGTGCGCTGCCGCACACGGGGTGGTCTGCAGGTGGCGCGCCTCGATGTAGATGCGCAGGATCTGCGGAAACGACGCCCGGATCTGGCGCTCGATGGCCTCGACGGCATGCAGCATCTCCTCGGCCGAGGTGTCGGGCCTGAAATGCACATCGAGGGTCAGCAACACCTCATGGCGGCCGATATACATCGACAGCGGACGGGTCAAGCTCTCGATGCAATCGTGCGAGCGCACCATGCGGGAGATCTCGTCGGTCGTGTGTTTGCTCAGGCCTTCGCCAATCAGCAGGCCGCGCGACTCCCGCACCAGCAGCACCGCCACCCCGGCCAACAGGATGCCGATCGCGACGGATGCGGCGCCGTCGAGCGCTGGCAGGTTCCAGCGGTGGCTGGTGTAGACGCCAATCACCGCGATCAACAAGCCTGCCAGTGCCGCCGTGTCTTCGGCAACGACGGTGAACGTCGTCGGGTCCTTGCTGCGACGCAACGCGCTCCAGAGATTCTTCTCCTGCGTCTGCCTTCGGAACTGGCGCAGCGCAAGCCGCAGGCTCGCGCCTTCGAATACCGCCGCAGCGCCCAATACGACATAACTCCAGAGCGGGTCGGTCAATGCGACCGGATATTGAATGTGCTTGATGCCTTCGTAGATCGACACGCCGCCGCCAAAACCGAAGATGAGTATGGCCACGATCAAGCTCCAGAAGTACAGCTCCTTACCGTGGCCGAAGGGATGCTCCTCACTCGGTGGGCGTTCACTGAGATGGGTGCCAACGAGAAGCAACACCGAATTGCCGGCATCGACGATCGAATGGATCGCCTCGGACAACATCGCCGAACTGCCGGTGATACCGGCAACGATGAATTTGGTAATGGCGATGGCGGTGTTGGCCGCCAGCGCGCCATAAATGGCGATGTTTGATCGGGAGGACATCGGGCTTGCGCCTTGCGCCGGCGGCATCAGGTTGCACCCCGCTCAGCGCGTGGTGGCACTGCCCACACGCCAGACGGTATTGCCGACGTCGTCGGCGACCAGCAAAGCGCCGCGTTTGTCCAGCGCGACGCCGACCGGACGGCCGAGCGCTTCGTCATCGCGCACGAACCCGGTGAGCACATCGAGCGGCAACGCGCCACTGGGTCGGGCACCATCGAACGGCACGAACACCACCTTGTACCC